>NZ_JBVJDK010000002.1:288445-738660 GCF_055582325.1 Streptomyces sp. NPDC042100 | reverse complement strand
CGCCCGGTTACATTCCGAACCCGGAAGCTAAGCCTTTCAGCGCCGATGGTACTGCAGGGGGGACCCTGTGGGAGAGTAGGACGCCGCCGAACAATCATTGTGGGAAAGCCCCGCACCTTATGGTGCGGGGCTTTTCTGCGTTCAGGGGCCGGAGGAGGCGACGAGTTCGGCTGGCTCCCGGACCGCTTTCGGGAGCCCGCCTCTCTCCTGGCAGCTGCTTCAGAGGCGGCCGGCCGCCTTCAGCGACAGGTAGGCGTCCGCCAGGGCGGGGGCCAGGTTGTCCGGGGTCGCGTCCACGACGGTGACGCCATGGCGTTCGAGCTTTTCCGCGGTGCGGAGGCGCTGCGCTTGGGCCTGGGTGGCGGCGGCGGCCTCGTAGACGCCCTCGATCGTGCCCCGGGACGCCGCCATGCGGGCGATGTGCGGGTCGGCTACCGAGGCGACGAGGACCGTGTGGCGCTGTGTGAGCTGCGGCAGGACGGGGAGGAGGCCCTCCTCGATCGGGGCCGCGTCCAGGCCGGTGAGCAGGACGATCAGCGAGCGGCGGGGCGCACGCGCGAGGGCGGTGGCGGCCAGGCCGCGGGCGTCGGTCTCGACGAGTTCGGGTTCGAGCGGGGCCAGGGCGTCGACCACGGCGGGCAGCACGTCGTTCGCGGAGCGGCCCTGGACCTGGGCCCGGAGGCGGCGGTCGTAGGCCAGCAGGTCCACGCGGTCGCCGGCGCGGGAGGCCAGGGCGGTCAGGAGGAGGGCGGCGTCCATCGAGGCGTCGAGGCGCGGGACGTCGCCGACGCGGCCGGCCGAGGTGCGGCCGGTGTCGAGGACGACGAGGATGTGCCGGTCCCGCTCGGGCCGCCAGGTGCGGACGGCGACGGTGGTACCTCGGGCGGTGGCCCGCCAGTCGATGGAGCGGGTGTCGTCGCCGGGTACGTACTCGCGGAGGCTGTCGAACTCGGTGCCCTGGCCGCGTGTCAGAACGCTGGTGCGGCCGTCGAGTTCGCGCAGCCGGGCCAGGCGCGAGGGCAGGTGCTTGCGGCTGGCGAACGGCGGCAGCACGCGGACCGCCCAGGGCACCTCGTGGCTGCCTTGGCGGGCGACGAGGCCGAGCGGGCCGTACGAGCGGACGGTGACGCGCTCGGCGCGGTGGTCGCCGCGGCGGCTTGGGCGCAGCACGGTGCCGAAGCGGCGGCGTTCGCCGGCCGGGACGGTGAGTTTCTGGCGTGCGGGGTTCTGGGTGCTGCTCGGCGGCCAGGCGTCGCGGAGCTGGGCGCGCAGGCGGCGCCGGGACCGGTTGGTGACCGTGAGCTGCACCTTCGCGGCGTCACCAAGTCGAACGCTTGTATCACCACTTCGAGTGAACTGGAGCGTTCGCACTGGCGCGGCCAACGCGTAGTCGCACAGAATTGCGAGGGAGAGGGGCGCGTTCACCGCGAGCATCCCCGTCCAACTGGGGGCGAGGATGCCCACGGGCAGCGATCCGATGGCGGCGAGCAGTGCCGTTCGTCCGGTGAGGGCCATGGGGCGCCGTTCTCAGCGGGGTACGGGGACGTGGGCGAGGATCGAGTGGATGACGGAGTCGGAGGTGACTCCCTCCATCTCGGCCTCGGGCCGCAGTTGGACGCGGTGGCGGAGGGTCGGCAGGGCCAGGGCCTTCACATCGTCCGGGGTGACGTAGTCCCGGCCGGTGAGCCAGGCCCAGGCACGGGCCGTGGAGAGCAGGGCGGTGGCTCCTCGGGGGGAGACACCGAGGACGAGCGAGGGGGATTCACGCGTGGCACGGCAGATATCGACGACATAGCCGGCGATCTCGGGGGAGACCGCCACCTTGGCCACGGCCTCGCGGGCGGCTTCGAGTTCGGCGGGGCCGGCGACCGGGCGGACTCCCGCGGCCTTCAGGTCGCGCGGGTCGAAGCCCCCGGCGTGGCGGGTCAGGACGCTGATCTCGTCCTCGCGTGAGGGCAGGGGCACCGTCAGCTTCAGCAGGAAGCGGTCGAGTTGGGCCTCGGGCAGCGGATAGGTGCCCTCGTATTCGACGGGGTTCTGCGTCGCGGCGACCAGGAAGGGCTCGGGCAGCGGGCGGGGCACACCGTCCACGGTGACCTGGCGCTCCTCCATGGCCTCCAGGAGCGAGGACTGGGTCTTCGGAGGGGTCCGGTTGATCTCGTCCGCGAGCAGCAGGTTGGTGAAGACCGGGCCGGGCTGGAAGGAGAACTCGGCGGTCCGGCTGTCGTAGACCAGCGAGCCGGTGATGTCGGCCGGCATCAGGTCGGGGGTGAACTGGACGCGCTTGGTGTCGAGTTCGAGGGAGGAGGCGAGCGCCCGGACGAGGAGGGTCTTCGCGACACCGGGGACGCCTTCGAGGAGGACGTGCCCACGGCAGAGCAGGGCGACGACGAGACCGGTGACGGCGGGGTCCTGGCCGACCACGGCCTTTCCGATCTCGGTGCGCAGGGCCTCCAGGGAGGCGCGTGCGGCGTCCGAGGTCGTATCGGTCTCGGGGGTCGGGGCGCTCATGAGGTGCGTACCTCTCTTTCGAGGGCGTCGAGTTGGTCCGCCAGGCGGATGAGGGCGGCGTCGTCGGCGGGAGCCGTGCCGAAGAGGAGGTTCCGGGGGTCCGCGCCGGTCGTGGGAACGCGGGCGGAGAGTGCGGGGAGGAGGAGTTCGGCCGCGTGGGCGTCCTGGGCGGGGACGCCGAGGAGGGGCGCGAGCCGGGTGCGGGTCGCGGTGCGCAGCACGGTGGCGGCGCGGTCGCGGGCGTCTGTCTTGCGGTAGAGGCGGGCGCGGCCTTCGGTGGCCTCGGAGGCGCGGACGGCGACCGGGAGGCGTTCGGCGACGAGGGGGCCGAAGCGGCGGGCTCGCCACAGGGCGGCGAGTACGGCCGCGACGGCGAGCTGGAGGGTGCCCCAGAGCCAGCCGGAGGGGATGAGGCCGAGGAAGCCGTCGCCGGTGTCCTCGGCGGGGGCGTCGGTGAGTGAGGGGAGGTACCAGACGAGATGGGTGCGGGAGCCGAGGAGTTGCAGGGCGAGGGAGGCGTTGCCTTGTTTGTCGAGCCGCTTGTTGTAGAGGAGTTCGGGGGAGCCGAGGAGGACGGTGTCGGCGGTGCCCTGGCCGGGGAGGCGGACCAGGGTCGGCAGGCCGTCGGCGTAGTAGCAGCTGTCGGCGGTGGTGCCGTCGGTGACGTACCGCTCGCCGCCGAGGTCCACGCGGCCCGCGCTGGCGGCCGCGGGCAGGGTGCAGGCCGGGTCCAGGGCCGAGACGGGGCTGTCGGCGTCGGCCGTGACCTCGGGGACCAGGGTGGTGAGGGAGGCGGTGCCGGAGGCGAGGAGGACGGTGCGGCCGGACGAGCGCTTCATCGCCTGGTGGAGGCGGGACCGCTGGTCGTCGGTGAGCAGGTCCGGGGTGGCGACGAGGAGGGTGGTGTCCGGGCCGGTGGCGGCGGTGGCCTCGGTGACGGTGGTGGCCACGTCGACGGTGACGCCCTGGGCCTTGAGGAGTTCGGCGAGGGCGCGGCTGCCGAAGGGGTCGGCCGAGCGGGGGTCGAGGCGGCCGTGGTGCTGGGACGACTGCATCGTCGCGAGGATGACGCCGCCGGTCAGGACCAGGGCGAGGAGCAGCAGGGTGCCGCGCGCGCGGGCCCAGAGCCCGCGGGGGCTGAGCGAGGTCGAGGTGGTGCTGGTGGCCGGCCGGGTCATCGCGGGGCCTCCGTGAAGGCGGTGGCCGCGGCGACCGGTTCGAGGACGGGCTTGGTCCGCTCCACGGCGGTGTCGAGCTGTTCGACGCGTCGGTACGCGGCCTCGTCGGCGGTGCGTCCGCCGTATGTGACGTCGTCGAAGGCGCGGGCGGCGGAGCGCAGTCCGTCGGCGTGGGACGGCAGGGACCGGCCGGCTTCCGCGGCGGCCTCGTCGGCGGTGCGGCCGGGGCGGGGGTCGAGCAGGGCGCGTTCCTCCAGGGAGCGGACGACGGCCCGCATCCGCTCCTGGACGGCCTGGTTCCACTGGCCGGCGGCGGCGTGCCGGTCCGCCGCGGCGCGGTGCTCGGCGGCGGTGCGGGGGCCCTCGTCGAAGAGGGAGTCGCGGGTGCCGCCGGAGGGTGTGCGGTGGGGGGTGCCGAGGCGCCACCACAGGGCGCCGAGCACGGCGAGTGCGATGAGGATGACGGCCACGACGCCGACGACACCGCCGGGGGTGACCCCGGAAACCGAGTCGAAGAGGTTCCCGACCCAGTCCCAGAAGCGGTTGAGGCCGCGCTGGAGAAGGTTCGGGTCGTTCTCGTGGTACATCGGCTTGGACAGTTCCCGCTCGGCCGCCTCCTGGGCGGGGACGCGCGGGATGCCCAGCGGTATGCCGTCGGTCGCTCCCCCCGTGACCGTCACTCCGTCAGCCTCCGTAGCCGGGGAGGCCGGCGGCCCGTGCGAGTTCCAGGTCCAGGGCTTCGCGGCGGATGCGCTGGTCGACGTAGAGCAGGGCGGTGACACCGGCGGAGATCGGGTAGGTGACCGCGCCGATGATCACTCCGCCGATGCCGGTGGCGATCAGGAACGTCCAGCTGTTCTCGGGGCTGGTGCCCGAGAGGAGGCCGCCGATGCCCTCGGGGCTGAGGAGCATCGCGATCAGGGTGAACGGGATCGCGACGATCATCGAGAAGACGAAGATCAGCAGCTGGGTGAGGAGCGTGATGCCGAAGATGCGCCACCAGGAGCCCTGGACCAGCTTGGCCGAGCGGGCCATGGACTTGAACACGCCCTGACGCTCCAGCATCAGCGCCGGGGAGGCGAGGCTGAAGCGGACGCCCAGCCAGACCACCACGACGATGCCGGCCAGGAAGCCGGTGACGGCCAGGGGGCCGCTGCCGGCGAGGATGCCCGGCAGCATGCCGATGACCGAGACGGCGACGCTCATCGCCGCCAGCAGCAGGGTGAGTCCGATCAGCGGGAGCACCCGGGGGCGTGCCTCCTGCCAGGCGGCGCCGAGGGTGACGGGCCGGCCGAGGACGGCGCGGCTGATGACCACGGTGAGCAGCGCGGCGCACACCAGGGTGGCGATCAGGGCGATCAGGATGGCCGGGACCATGCCGGTCATGGTGCTCTGGACGGCGTCGGCGGTCTGCGAGAGCTGCTCGGCGGGGCTCGCGTCCGCGTCCACCTTCGGCGTGCCCGGCACGAGATAGCGCTGCGAGAGGATGTCGGCGACCTGGCTGATCACGGCGACCGTGACCGAGATGGTCAGGACGACCTGCCAGTAGCGGCGCATGGTGGTGACGGCGCCGTCGAGGATCTCGCCCATGGTGAGCGGGCGGAGCGGGATCACTCCCGGCTTCGCGGCCGGCGCGGGGCCCCACTGCGGGTGGTGGCCGCCGCTGCCCCAGCCGGGGCCGGACTGCGCGCGGGCCGGGGCCGGGATGCCGGGCGCCGGGGCGGTCGGCGGCTGCCACTGGCCGGCGGGAGGCTGATCCTTGGACCACTGCGGGGCGGAGCCGTTCGCGTCGGCGGGAGAGGCGGGGCGGGGAACGCCGGAGCCGTCCTGGCCGTCGGGGGAAGCAGATCCGGGCGAGGTCCAGCCCGGAGTGTCGTTCACGGTCGTCCACCTCGAGGAATGGTCGCGGGGCCGGATCGGCGAACCGGCTCGGTCTCTGCGGCCTTCCGCCGGGTGCGACGAGGGCCGGGAGCCATCGTGCCACGCGGGGCCCTTCCACGGGCGGGCCCGGCCCCACCGGTTGCCCTGACGCCCGGCCCGCCGGGCCGGGGCCGTGGGCCGCGCGGGGCGGGCCGCCGACCGGGCCGCGTCCTCCCCGTGGGCCGCGGCGGGGGACGCGCGGTACGGTTCGGGGCGACCACGGGGGTCACGGGGATGAGGTCCGCGCCGGGCCGACACGTAGGGGCACCGGCGGTGAACGGTGGGCGATCGCGCTCGTCATCGCAGGTCAGTGAGGTATCTCACCAGCCGCCTGGAGACTGATACGGAAATGGGATGTTGTCGGAGCGACCAACGACGGCGACCCCTCCACCAGCGGGTACCCGCGAGCGAAGGGGCCGTGACATCCATCTCTGACATCAGTCGAGGATTTCGGCGTCCGTGACCGAGTCGGCGAGCCGCCGGAGCGTGGCCGGCTGACGCAACAGCCGGTCGAGCTGACCGACGGCGGCGATCACATCCGGGTCGAGCGCCTCCGCGTAGATGTCGAGCGTCGTCGCGATCCGGCTGTGCCGCAAGATCGCCTTGATGATCCTCGGGTGCACGCGGAGATGGACCAGGAGCGTGCCGCAGGACTTCCGCAGCCCCTTGGGATTCATCTTCCCGAGTCCGGCACTCTCGGCCGCCCGCCGCAGGGTCTGATAGAGACACTCGGCCTGAAGCGGCTGCCCGGTGCGCGTCACGAAGACGTGGCGGTCGGGGTCGTTCCACCACGGCCGACCCTTGGCGAGGGCACGTTCGCGAAGGAGGGCTGTACGCATCCGGGTCCACCGCAGCGGAGCGATGCACTGCGCGGGCAGGGGCAGAGGCGCCTTCGAGGTGTCCGTCTTCAGGTCCACGTCGATCGTTCCGGGTCCGGAGCGCTGCCGCTGTTGCTCGATCCAGATGACCCGGTTCTCCAGGTCGACATTCTCCCACCGGAGCCCGCAGACCTCCGCCCGCCGGAGACCGAGCAGGCACATCAGCAGGAGCGCGGGGTAGTAGACCGTGCGCTGTCGGGCCTCGGCCAGGAAGCGAAGGACCTCGACGGCGCTCCAGCTCTTCCCGCTGTCGGTCGTGGCGCGCACGGTGACCACCTTGGCCACGTTGCGGGTCAGTCCGATGTCCTCGGTCATCGCGGCCGTCAGCGACGCCGAGAGGACCCGTAAGGCGTGGCGTGCGGTCTTGGAGCTCTTCTCCTCCGCCAGCCGTTTGATGGCCGCCCTGAGGTCCCTTACGCCGAGCTTGAGCATGACCGTGGAGCCGAGACGGGGACGGAGGTGAAGACGGACGGCGTTGGAGTACACCTTGAAGGTGCCAGCCGACAGATGGGGCTCCACGACGCAGGCCAACCAGTAGTCGAACCACTGACTTAACGTCATGTCGCGCGTCGGCGTGGGGACGCCGTTCTGCGCCCGGTCGAGAAGCTCCCGCCGCTTGCGGTCGCACTCGTCGTAGTCGGCGCCGTAGACGAACTTCCGCTTCCTCGTCCCATCCGGCTGCGGGACGTACACGGCGGCCTGATAGCGGCCGTCCGACCGCTTGGTGACGGTGCCCCCTCCGTTGGGGCGTCGCCGCGCCACTACGCCGCCTCCTCGACCGAACGGCGCACGAAGTCCCGTACGGCATCGGCGGGGATGCGCCGAGCTCGGCCGACCGTGATGGAGGTCAGGCGGCGCGAGCGGATGAGGTCGTAGACGGTCGAACGCCCGAGCTTGAGCTGAGCCATTGCCTCGGGAACGGTCAGCAGCTCCGCAGTGGCGGCGCTCATGCTGCGGCTCCTTCCGGCGTGGGGCAGTCGCGGAGGGCGTCGCGGGCGGTCTCGCGGTTGAGCTGGATGTCCCGGGCGATGGTGGCGGCGAGGGCGGCCTCGCCGGGGGAGTGGCCCTGTCCGGCGTACGTCCAGGAGGCGAGGACGAGGACGGTGTCCGGGGCGATGTCGTCGAGGCCGCGGGCGGTCCGCTCCTGGGTGGCGCGGTAGTCGGCGCGGGTCTGGCGGAGTTCGGTCAGGGTGGTGGAGTACTGGCGGGACTTGGTGGAGAAGTGGCCGCGGAAGCCGAGCATGTGGGCCCAGGCGGAGAGGCGGCGGTCCGGGTAGACGGGATCGAGGTCGAGGCAGGCTTCGACGAGGCGCCGGGTGTGATCGGGGACGCCGAGGAGGAACAAGGCTTCGCGGTTGCCGATACGGCGGTCGAGGCTGCCGGTGGTCTCCGCGGCCTTGGTGGCGTACTTGGCGATGTAGGAGGCCACGGCCTGTTCGGTGATGTCGGAGCCGTCGCCGAAGGCCTTCACGGGGCGGACGTCGAGCTGGGCGCCCCAGCGGAGGCGGCGGGCGGGCTGCTCGCCGGCGGCGGGGACGGTGACGGCCGTGTACGCGTGGGTCGCGGCGGCGCGGAGGGCGTCGGTGAGGTGTTCGGTGGTCGCCCACGACGGCGGTGGCGAGTCGGGGCCGTCCGGGCCATCGATGCGTACGACGGCGTGGAAGTGGACGGCGCCGCGCTTCTGGAACTCGGCGACCTTCCCGTACGAGATCCGGGTGACGGTCCTCAGTTCCCTCTGTGAGAGGCCAGCCGTGGAGGCGATCTCCCGGCGGAGGCGGGTCGTGAAGCGCTGCCAGAGCTGTCCGGCGTGGTTGTTGAAGAGGACGGCGGCGGCGTAGTCGTACGACTCGGGGTCGAGCGGTGTGCCGAGGGCGAGGTCGTCCTCGTTGTGCCGGGTGCCGCAGTGGCAGGGACGGACGCCGGGGCGGTTGTGGACCGGGCCGAAGGACGGGGCGGTGAGGGTGAGGAAGACGCGGGGGTGTTCGCGGACGGTGGCGGGGATGTCCCGGGCGTCGTCTCCGGCGAGGCCGGCGCGGATGAGGTGGTACGTGTCACCCGCGTACGTCCAGGCGCAGGCGGGGCAGCGGGAGGCCCGGCGGTTGCCACAGGCGATGCGGAGGCGTCCGCCCGGTTCGGTGTCGGTGGAGTAGCGGTGCAGGGTCTCGCCGGTGGTTTTGTCGCGGGTGAGGGCCCAGCCGGTGAGGTGGATGGGGTGGGAGCAGCCGCCGGTGCGGTGGATCTGCTCGCGCCAGCGGTCGAAGTCGGGGGACCCGGCCACCCGGAGCATGTCGCTCAGGGTGGCGGTGTCGAATCCCGACGGCGAGGTGGCCGTGTCGGTCATCATGGGACGGTTCCTTCTGGTTCTGCGAACTGGGCAGGGACGGGGCTCCCGGGCGGCGGAGACTTGGCGGTTGAGCCGCCCGGGGGCCTGGCTAGCGGTGCTGGTGCTGGCCGTTGAGGAGCGAGCGCAGGACGACGGCGCACACGGCGACAGACGCGGCGGTGACGGCGACGGCCAGCAGCATGGAGACCAGGACGGCGCCGACGACCAGGACGGCGCTGATGCCACCGGCGATGGCCAGGGCGAGGCCGGCCGGGGTGAAGCGCGCGGTGGAGGACTGGGCCGGGACCGGGGCCGGGGCGTGTTGGTTGCAGACCATCGGGGCAGCGGCGGTGTGGTGGGGCTCGATGTCGCTGGTACTGACGGGCTGGACGAGCGGGGTGACGATGCCGGTCGGGAGCGGGTTGACCGGGATGCGGGGTCGGAGCATGGCGGTTCTCCCTACTTGTTGATCGGGTCGATGAGCGGGGCGAGGACGCTGTCGGCGAGGAGGTAGCCGCCGAGGAGGATCACGGCGACGAGCCACCAGGGCGGGCGGATGAGCTTGATTCCGAGACCGCCGACGACGATCAGGGCGAGCCAGAGCGGGACGTCCATGACGCGGTTCTCCTACGGGTCTTCGAGGGCTTTGGGGTCAGCGGGGCTTGCAGCGGTGAGTGCGGGCGGCGAGCTGGGCGGCGGCGGGGGAGGAGTACGGGGCGGACCAGCCGCAGCCGTCGGCGGTGCACACGGCGGTGTGCTTGGTGTGGCCGTGGCGGTCGCGGTGGGTGCCGATCTGCACGGGACCGATCCGGATCACGGAGTGGAAGCGGTCGCGAGAGGCCATGAGGAGATCTCCTTCAGGCGAGCTGGGCGGCGATGGCATCGGCCATCGGGGGCGGGACGCCGAGGCGGGTGCGCAGGGTGTCGGCGTCGATGGGGGATCCGGTGCGGGTCCGGTGGTCGTCGGCGATCTTGCGGGCGTGGGCGACGAGGGCCGGAGGCACGGCGACGGTGGTTTCCGGCGTCGGCTCGGGTGCGGGGTCTGGTTCGACGGAGGGCAGGACGGGTGTGGGAGTCGGCTCGGTCGACGGCTGTCCGGGGGAGTGGACGAGCAGGGTCCCGCCGAGGAACGCGAGGGCGGGCCAGCCGGCGACGAGGATGCGCAGCCAGGCGGGTACGTGGCCGAGGTCGAGGAGACCGGCGGTGGCGACGTTCGCGCCGAGCGACGCGGCCAGGGCGACTACGAACCAGGTCCAGGCCGAGCGGGCAGGTACACCTGCTGCCCTCGCGGTCCGCAGCCGGTGCCAGGCGGCGACGAGGAGGAGGTCGACGGAGACCGGGTAGGCCCACGCCTTCCAGCCGGTCTGCCCGGCCGCCGCGGCCAGGTCGTGCAGGTGGGCGAAGGACAGGGCGCCGGCGATCACGGCCTGTACGAGGACTGCGTCCGGTCGGCGCATGGGACGCATCGCGGGTCCTCCTTCCGGTTTCGGGCAAGGGCGGGGTAGGGACTCGGCGTGAAGCGGTCACGCCGCCGTGGTGCGAAGGGGGATTCAGGCGATCGCGGGAGCCGTGACGGTCGAGGGCTCCGCGGCTTTGCCCAGGGGCGGCAGGACGGGCCGGAAGGCGTCCAGCGCGGGAATCTCGGGCGTGCGGTGAGCGTGGGAGTTCGCGATGTTCACGGCCCGCCGGAGCGTGAGGTGGGGCGTACGGATACGGACCCAACCGCCGGAGGAGTCGCCGGCGACAGCGGTGCCGGGGCGGTCGGTGCGGATCTGGATCGTGGCGAGCACGGCGTCCGGGGCGATGTCCCCGAAGGCCATGTTGGCGGAGGTCTCGTCGTTGACGCGGTGGGCGGTCCGGCCGGTGAGCTGGGCGCGAAACATCGTGATGCCCTTGCCGAGCTCGGAGCCGAAGCGCTGCCCGCAGACCTCCAGGTAGATGCCGGCGGCACGGCCGAGCTGGGCGAGCCGGACGAGGGCGGTGACGATTCGGTCGCGCCTCCGCTCTTCCTCTTTCGTTGCGTAGAGGGCGAGTTCGGCGACTTCGTCGACCACGAGCACGATCGGGGTCGGCCGCAGGTGATCGGGCAGGTCCCAGATGTCGGAGGTGATCTCCGCGTCCGGCAGGTCTGCACTCAACCTCTGCTCGCGACGGATCAGTTGGTAGACCTCTCCCATGTGCTCGACGAGCGCGTCGAGGAGGTCGGCGGCGGCGTCGGGGTTGTCGGCCAGGGCAGTGAACCGACGTGCGAGCGGCGCGAGTTCAACCCCCTGCTTGCAGTCGATCCCGACGAGGGCGACATCGAGGGCGGCGAGCACGGCGACGAGATTGCGTTGGTAGACGGACTTCCCGGACTGAGTCGCGCCGATGTTCAGGGCGTGCGGGGTCTGGCGGTAGTCGCGGTATAAGACCTCTCCGTCCTCCCGCATGGCGACCGGGACCCGCATCACTCCGCCACGGGTGGCCGCGGGCATCTGGACCCGCTTGAGGACGTCGTAACCGGTCATCCGCAGTTCGACCACGCCGGAGCGGATCTCCCGGGCGCTGACGTTCTGCATGACGAACGAGTGCCGCAACCGGTCCGACGCGGCGGAGAAGTCGAAGGCGTCCTGTCCGGGCCGCAGCTTCACGCGCAGCACGAGGCCGGTTCGGGTCGGTCGCAGCCGCAGAATGCGGGGCGCCCGCGACTCGGGCATGGGGCGGCCGGTCATCCGGGCCAGCGCCAGGCGCCAGCGCGAGGGCGGGACGGTGAGCCCGCAGGCGTCCAGGACCGATGCGTACCGGGCGAGGATCCGCACCACGGCGAAGACGATGCCGAAGCTCATCCAGTACCAGGCCGGACGCTGCCAGCGCAGCAGCAGTGCGACCGCGGCGACCAGGGCCAGGGTGACCGATAAGGCGGTCACGGTCAGCCGACCTTCGCGGCGGCGAGCGAGGTGACGGCGACGGCGCGGAAGCTGATGCCGTGCCGCTTCTGCCCGTTGAACTCGTTCTCCCAGGGGCGGGCGACGACGCCGGTCAGGGCGACCGGGGTGCCCATCGTGAGTTCGTCGGAGACGCCGGTGTTCGGGACGGTCAGGTTCAGGATCTCGGCGTTGCCGTCCATGACGAACATGACGTCGACCGTCATCAGCGGGGCGCCGGTCTCGCGGTCGGTGGCGATCTCGCCGGTCTGGCGGTTGGCGATCTTCGGGGCCGGGGGCTGGGCCACCATCACGGTCGCGGCGGAGGTGTCGACGGGGATCTGACGCACAGTGGATCACTCCTCTATAGAGGTTGGACTTCGTCACTCATGTACATGAGTGACATGAAGAAGAGTGCACCACTCCTGTACATGAGTCAACCCGCCGCGGAAGGAAACCGCAGCGGGCTGTGGGGAGTTGAGCGAGCGTCAGTCGGTCGCGGGGATCCGGTACTGGAAGACGAACTGGTCAGCGGCCATGAGCGTGTCGCAGACCTCGACGACGCGCCCCTTCTTCGTCACGGCATCCCTAAGCAGGTGGATGACGGGGGCCCCGGGGCTGAGGGCCAGCTCCGACGCCTCAGCCTTGGCGGCCGGCCGAGCCTGAAGCGTCTCGACGAACTCGGCGAACGTGTGGCCCTGGTCTTCGAGGCGGGCATAGATGCCGCCGGGGCCGGGGTTCTCGGCGAACAGCTCGGGGATGTCCTTCACGACGTCCCACGGCAGGTACGAGGACGCGGTCTCGACGGGCGTCCCGTTCCGGAAGTACAGCCGCCGCCGAGCGAGCACCTGCGTTCCTGCGTCGACACCGAGACGCTCAGCGATGTCCGCCGGGACCTCCATGGGCCCGATGTAGAGGACGCTCACCTTGGCGGTGGCACCGGACTGCTCGGACTCGGCGAGGTAGGCCGCCTTGCCGCCGCGGCGGTGCGAGGCCCGGAAACGGTCGGAGGACCGGAGCCGTACGGGAGGTCGATCCTTGACGATCGACCCCTTCCCGTGGCGGGTCTCGACGAGCCCACTGGCCCGCACCTCGACCATGGCCTTACGAATGGTCCCGCCGGCGACCCCGTACCGCTCGACGAGTTCGGACTCGCTGGGCACCATGTCGCCGGGCTTCAGTACACCGCCCCGGATCTGCTGGACGATGTCGTCCGCGATCTGCACGTACCGAGGTACGGCCTTACCGGCTCCTGTTGGAGTTCCCACGGTCCTATTCACTCTCCTATGCTCCTGTACATGAGTAACGGGAGCCCTGGAGCAAAGTCAACGCCACTCCACTCGGTGTCCGTAGCCGGAGCGGTAGTGCGCGAAGACGGCCGCCTCCTGGCAATCCGTCGAGCGGACAACGGCACATGGGAACTCCCCGGCGGCGTCCTCGAACTCACCGAGGCCCCGGAAGCGGGCGTCGCCCGTGAGGTCCTGGAGGAGACCGGCATCCACGTGGACGTGGACGAGCTCACGGGCGTCTACAAAAACACCACCCGTGGCATCGTCGCCCTGGTCTTCCGCTGCAAGCCCGCCGGCGGTACCGAGCGAACGTCGGCCGAGTCCACCGCGGTCGACTGGCTGACGCCCGCGGAGGTCGAGGAGCGGATGGCGGAGGTCTACGCGATCCGCCTGCTGGACGCCTTGGACGGGAACGGACCCCACGTCCGGAGCCACGACGGCCGCCAGCTGATCGCGCAGCAGTGACGGCGCAGCCGGTAGGGCGGATGCCCCGTGACGAAGCGATCCTCCTGGTCCAGTGCCTCATGAACGCAGAGGCATCCGAGGGCGATTCGGACGAGATTCTGACCAACCTCGAACGAGGCTTGGCCTGCCCGCACATCAGTGACTACATCTTCTGGGACCTGGACCCCGAGCTGACCACCGAGAAGGCAGTGGACAGGGCCTTGGCCTACAAGCCGATCGCCCTCTGAGGGCACCGCGGTAAGACTTTCTCTACTTCATCAAGGCAGCCGCCGCGCACAGCGCGGCGCGCGCGGCCCGTCGCCCGGGCCTGCGCTCCTGTCTCCGCCCCGCTCCAGCCCGACCGCCGTCCGCACGCCTAACAGCTCAGGTTGATGGGTGACGAACCCGGGGCAGCCGGGGCGAGTGCCCAAGGTGCGGGTCAGAGCAATGCCTCCGGCGGGGGCGCTCAGGCTCCGGGATGTAGGGGGTCGTGGGCGTCTGCCGGCCGCACCGTGGTGAAGGTGGGGGCTCCCATCCCGCCTGCCATCGACCCAGGCAGAGCCGAGCAGACACGGCACCGGGCGTCCAGGTCGTTCGTACAGTGGCGCGCTCCACCTGGACGCCCGGCACCGCGCCCGCTCCACATACGTGTGGGCCGACGGCAGACGGGATGGGAGCTGGGGGCATGGCTAGCGGGCATGGAGCGGTCTTTCAGCTGGGTTTGCCGATCACACTGCCCTCCGGGGAAGGAGGGTCATCTAGACAGCAGACGACCCGGCCTGCCAAAACGCCCGGCTACTGGTCCTCGCTCGACTCGGTTGAGGTGGTTCCTGCACCTGCCAGCGCCTGCATTCGACCGTCCTCAGGTGCTCGATCAAAAAGGATGTCGAAATATTCCTGCCATTGTGACCTCGCCTTTCCGAGAAGACCAGCCCAATCGGTCGCATCCATTCCCTGCCTACGCAGCCCAGCAAGCTTCTCAGTAAACCCTGCCGGCCTCTCCAATCTGTCTGCCACCATCAGACCAGTCACCGACGTGAAATCTCCACCTCGATTCGCAATTATCGCTTCTCGAAGGGAGAAAATGTAGCGCTCGAACCGGCCGACGTGATCCCAGTCGGCCGTTACTCCGGGACGCATAAATTCAATCACAAGAAGTTGATGTCCAGAACAGAGCACCAGATCCACTCGCCCCTTCCATCCTTCCAAAGTGTCAAGGGACGTGTCCCCGACCATCTTCATCAGGTTTTCAAGGCTCTTCTCGACCTTAAAAGTATCCCACTCCGGCGAGATCATCCACGGATTCTCCGCGATGTAATCTCGCACAGCATTCTCAAGTTCGCGATTCTTGATGCGCTGCTCAAGGCCTTCAAGAAGATTCAGTTGGATCTTGACGCGCTCCGCCGCATGAAGCGCGTTCATCGCTCGGGATTCAATCAAAATTCTGACAAGTGCGTCGGCATCCATCTCGCCGGTCTGGCCGAGATCATCGATCAAGTCGCGAAGTCGACCTCCTTCCCATGCGCTCAAGATGGCATTAGCCAAATCCTCGAACTGCTCGTCTGAAATTACGGCGACCCTGGCAAGCGATGTCAAGGCGCGATTCACAATCTTTCGCTCATGCCTCTCAAGCTTTCCGAGGCGCTGCGAGAACGGCTCAATCCTGGCGTTCATCGCCTTCACCTTCGACTCGGCGCGCCGATCTTGCCAGATCCTCAGAAGGGCCTTCACTCGATCCTGACCCCACGCAGCCAGAGGGAGAGCCGCGTCCGCCTCCCAGTTGATCCGCTGCCGTTCCGTCGAGATCAAATCTTTCTCTTGATCATCAATGAAGTCGGCCTCGATTCGACCTGACAGGTAACTCGTACCTTGCTGCCCTCCAATTCCGCCACTCAGATTGAAGAAGAAGGGGCGCTGAGAGAGCTTATGATGACTGAAGATCGAGATGCCTGCCAGCTCTTCCTCATGGATCGGGTCCCGGTAGAAATGAAACTGCCAGCGAATCTTTTCTCCATTGGAGAGCCGCTCGACTCCCCAGCCTCCGTCGAGGGTCAGGCCAGCCGGCGCTTCACCCTCGGCGTAGTCAGCAGGGAAAGAGAACTGAATCTTCTCCACATCCCCCTCATCTGCGATCGGCTTGCCATCCACCAATACTTCAAACTCGTCCGAACGCTCTAGCAGGAGAAAACGTCGCGCCATGCTCAACCGAAACTGATCACTATTCGGTCGCTTCTTGAGCGTTAGATTACGAAGATAGATGGTCGTGCCGCCATCCTTCCTCATGGACTCATTCGGGCCAGAGGAATCGACTACCTCCACATCGAGGCGGGTTTCGCTGGCATATCCGTCGGATTCTCCCGTGAGGCGAGCAACGTCGAGCTTAAAAACCGTCCGCTCTCCCGTCTCTCGACTCACTGTGTCGACGACTACAAGATTCGCGATTCCGAATCCTGCGAACTTTCCAATCCCCTTGCGCCCCATGACCGGACGGCCACCAACAGTGAACTCCGATTGCCGATCCTTCCGGCGATTGTAGCCAACCTTCAGGTATCGATCCTGACACTGCTTAAGGGACATCCCCTCCCCAGTGTCCGAGATTATGATCTCGGCGTCTGCTGAAATGTCATCCGGCAAGCTGACCGTCACACGTCGAGCGTCAGCATCCCAGGAGTTCGAGACGAGTTCGGCAATTGCGGCGACCGGGGATTGATACATGTCGATTCCAAGGTGCTCGATCACTCGACCATGGAACGCGATGTACAGCTTGGCCGCTTCAGTTGTCACCGTATTCAACTTCTTCCTGTCTGAGGACGCTGTTTTCCGCCAGCGCCTTCTGGCCACCCGATCTCGCCAAGGAGCGCTCCCCGCCCCCGCACGCCGAGTCTCACCCTAGCTATATGACACGGCCTGGCCGCGTGACAAGATCCTCAAAGACTAGACACGGAGGTTCTGTTGGGCGACAGGTTTCGCGTAGGGCAGGTCTACCGCTACGCCAGCGGAAAGGATCCCCTACCGCAGGTGCTAGACGGCTACCCAAACTTCCACCACGTGACCTTCTCCCCGGGGCGGAAGCGGGCGTTGCTCGAGCGTGGCATCAACGGGATGGCGAAGGTCTCAGCCCTCGGCGGCGCCCGCAGGCCAGCCATCTTCATCCGGTCCAGCCCTTGGAAGGCAGGTACCGAACAGACGCCGTGGCACGACGTGTTCGATATGGACAACGGGCACGTCCGGTACTTCGGGGATCACAAGGCCGGTCTAAGCATGGCTCCGGGCACGACCACCGGCAATGCCACCCTGCTTGACGCCTTCGATGGCCACCAGGGTCGTACCCCCGAAGCGCGAGCCGCGGCGACACCACTGCTGCTCTTCCGGTCGGTCTCTCGAAACGGGCAACCCAAGGGGCACGTTGAGTTCTGCGGGCTTGGTGTCATTGAACGGACCGAACGGCTCGTTCAGTGGGGTGGAAGTGACCACACCACGTTCGTGAACTATGTCTACGACATTGCACTTCTCGATCTAGCAGTTGAGGGCGATGAGGTCGCCTGGGAGTGGATCGAAGCCCGTAGGGACGAGACCGTCACAGACGCCGAGGCCGTCCAGCTCGCGCCCACGGCGTGGCGGGAATGGGTGAAGCACGGCATCTCAGCGCTGCCACGGCTACGACGTCGTGTCGCTCGTGCCAAGGTCAGCAAGGTTCGCGACCAGCGGCCTAAGCCTGGTAGCAGTGAACATGCCGACCTTGAACTGATCTACAAGCACTTCGACGGCCGCAAGCACGATTTCGAAGCCCTGGCGTCCGCGGTGGCGGCTCGTGTCCTGCGAGGATCCGGGCATAGCTACGTCGAAGGATGGTTGACGCGGCGCTCAGGAGACGGCGGCGCCGATTTTGTGGGTCGCATCGATCTGGGAAGCGGCTTGGCTGGCACGAACCTCGTGGTGCTGGGGCAGGCCAAGTGTGTGAAGCTCGACACGCTCGTCACCGCGGAACAGATCGCTCGCGTCGTGGCGCGGCTCCGGCGAGGGTGGATCGGCGTCTACGTCACTACCGGGGCGTACTCGGAGCCCGCACAGACCGAGATGGTCGAGGACCAGTACCCGATCGTTCTGATCAACGGATCAGAACTGGTGCGTGAACTCAGAGCTATGGCTAGGGACGACCACGGCGGCGACCTGACGGCGTGCATTGAACACATACTCGCTGGGCAGGAAACTGTGATCACGAACCGCAGGCCGGAGGAGATCCTCCTTGAGTGAGCTCTGACGGTCACGGTCTATTCGCAGACAGGCAGGGGGCATGCATGGGCTTGCGCGACCCTGACCTGCGGCAACGCAGAGAACGCACGGGGCCTCCGGAGCCGTGTGTTGAAAGCCCCGGGCTTTGGGCCCGGGGCTTGGTGGTGGTTGGAGGGTGTGGCGGCTATCCGAAGGCAGCCGCTGGCAACTGCGGGCCCTTGCCTTCCTCGTGGGCGGATGGGGCAGATGCCGGCAAGCGGTGGCCGCGGCTCACCGCGATGCGGAGCACGTCCTGCAATGCCTCCGTGAGATCGGCTGTCAGGAGCCGGAGGGCGCTCGGTTCCGTCCGGACCTCGCCGAGGTGCTCCATCGTGTGCTCCAGCAGCTCGGCAGCAGCGGCCAGTTGGGTATCTTCGGCGCGGTCGGCCAGGCGGGACAAGGGGCCGCCCTGTTCGTCGGTGCTCAGGAAGCAGGGCTTGCCGTCGGGGGTGGACCAAGGGAGGAGGCGGAGTTCGTCGGGGTGCGTCATCCTTCCGTTCTCCTCTCTGTAGTCGTGTGGTCGGTGGTGAAGACGGCCTCGGTGCGGTCGCCAGGGAGGGTGAGGAGAGCCGCCTCGATGATCCGGCCCGTCGTGTCCGTCGCCACACGGGTGATCGCGAGAATCGGGAGGGTCATGCTGATTCTCAGGGTCGCCGCTTCCGGAGGCGTCGGGAGGCGGACGTGGACGATCTCCTTGACCTTGGCCAGCTTCGGCAGCGGCTCCGTCAGCAGGCTCGCCACTCCCTGAGGCCAGGGCGGAGTGTCGGGTGTCGTGGCGGGTGACAGGTCCCGGGGGACGTAGACGCGGGCCAGGCTGTGCGGTGACTTGCCTTCGTGGCTCACGCAGAGGAACTCGGTTACGGGGCTGCCCGGCTTCACATCCAGCAGGGTGGCCAGGTGGCTCAGGGCTCGGATTTTCGACATGCGGATGGTGACCGGCAAGGGGGCTCTGGCCGATGTGCGACCGCCGCCGATGTGCGTTGTTCTCGTCAGCGGGTGGCGGACGAAGTTGCCCTTGCCGTGGACCTTCTCCACCAGGCCCTCCGCCTGGAGCAGGGCGAGGGCATTGCGGAGGGTGGGTGTGCTGACCTCGTAGCGCGTGGCGAGTTGGGCTTCCGAGGGGAGGCGTTCGCCCGGTTTGATGCGGCCGGCCGTGATCTGGACGCGGAGGTCATCGGCGATGGAGTGGCGGCGAGAAGTCACGGAGGCGGTCACCCACTCTCCGCATCCGCAGGGCGACGAACCTGGTTCGGGTGTGCATGGTCAACAGTTCGCCCGACTCGAATCGGAGCTGTTTCGCTCCCCCGGCAAGCTGGGCGAGGTCAACCACGCGGTGCGGCCGGCCGCCGATCTGAATGACGTCGCCGATCTGGACGTTGGCCGAGGTGATATCGATGGTCGCGGCCACCGCCATGCCGGGCCTGCTGATCCTCATCAGAGTGCCCTCCGGGATGACGGGCCCATATCGAGCTGCTGGTGGCAGAGGCAGCCGCACGTCTCGTAGACCACGGGCACGCCTACAGGAGCCGACGTGGGGCTGGAGTGCGCGCACTCCTGATGCGTGCCGATGCGGCAGGCGGTCGACCGGTAGGGGGAGGCGGCTGCGTGTTCCGGGTGGGGACGCATCAGTGCGCCTCCGCAGGCGACCGCCAGGCGGACGTGGCGCGCCGCGGCGCACGTTCCTCCGCGGTCAGCACGTACGGGCGAATCAAGGCCGTTTCCTCACCGGCGAGGAGGTGCTCGTGGGCGGTTCGAGTGCGGGGAGTCGGAGGTCGTCGTGCGAGCGTCCAGGGGTGGAACGGAGCGCGCCTCGGAATGTGACGCTCTCTGGTGCGCCTGATGGCGCGGCGGATACGGTTGAGCACGCTGATCAGCTCCTATCGCTGATGGCCGGGTCCCCGGACATCGCCCGTCGCGGGGACCACCTTGCGTACGACGGCCCACAGGGTGCGGCCGCCCAGGCTGGTGGCGAGGAGACCGAACCGGTCTGCCTGCGCCACCACTTCCAGGACCTCCCGCCATGTCTCGGCGGGGAGGGATTCCGGTACCTCCGCTTCGATCGACGTGTGTCGGGTGTGCTGCTCCACGCGTGTGGTGAGTCCGATGGCGGACAGCCGGGCGGCGATGGCTTCCGCGCGTACTTCTGGAGCAGGCACAGGGCAGCCTTCCGTCACCGGTGATCACTTTCAGTGAAGCTAGTTAACTAGATTAGAGCTAGTGGACTAGATTTTCCATATGCCTGAGTAGCCGCCTTACCTGCGCATCGCCGACGAACTCCGCAGGCGGATCGCGGAGCGCGAGTGGACGCCCGGAGACCGGCTTCCTTCCCGTGCTCAGATCGGCCAGGAGTGCGGCGTCGGCGAGAACGTCGTCCGCCGTGCTCAGGAGCTCTTGATCTCGCAGGGTGTGTTGGAGGGCCGGGCTGGTTCGGGGACGTTTGTCGCCGAGCCCCGGCAGCGGGTGCGGATGGTTCGGTCCGCCGCTCGCGAGCAGCCTGACGGGTCGCCTTTCCGGGCGGACATGAAGGCGCTGGGGAAGCGGAGTGGCTGGGAGAGTCGGACCGATGCCAAGGTGCCGGCCCCGGCTGAGATCGCTGCTCGGCTCGGGATCGGCGAGGGTGACTTGTGCGTCCGGACCGCTTACGAGTTCCTTGCCGACGGGCGGCCCGTTCAGTTGTCGACGAGCTGGGAGCCGTACGACCTCACCGCCGGCACTCTCATCGTGCTTCCCGAGGGTGGGCCGCACGCGGGGGCCGGGGTCGTGAACCGGATGGCTGCGATCGGCGTCACGATCAGCCACGCCGTCGAGCAGCCCGAGCCGCGTCAGGCGACGGCCGAGGAGGCCTCACTGCTCGGGATTCAGAAGGCCGCTCTCGTCACGCACATCCGGCGGACGTACTACAGCGACGAGGGGCGGCCAGTCGAGACGGCGGACATTGTCGTGCCCGCTGCGCTGTGCGAGATCGTTTACGAGATTCCAGTCGGCCGGTAGCGCCGCGACCCGCGGAGAGCGGGCGGGCGGCGTAGGCCGCGTAGGAGTGCACGCCACGGTGTGCGGTAGGGGGGAGTGGGTCATGGCAGGCAAGAGTGGTTGGCAGAACCATCCGCACTGGTATCTGTTGGTTCTGGTGCCGCTGCTGGTCTTTTCGATCGTGGAGGACAACGTCATCACCCGATGCCTCTTGGTCGGGGCGCTCTTCTCGGGTGCCGTTCAATACGGGCGCGCCACGGTGAAGTGGAGTAGGTCCGGCGCAGGCCGGTCGGTCTAGGAGTCGCTGCCTGTGTCCATGGACCCGAGTGAGTACGAAAAGGCTGCGCCGATCATCTCCGCCCACATGGAGAAGGTCGAGCGCGCTGTCAGTCGCACCCGCAGCGGCTACGCCGGGCATCCGTACGACGAGGTTCGGCAGGCGCTCGTGCGCGCGCTCGGCGTCGAGGGGGTCGAACAGGTCGTCCCGGGAGTGGCCGTCGACCGGTATGCAGAGCAGATCTGCTCCGGCGGAGCCGGGGGCATCGATTAGAGGTGGTCTCCCCATGGGCCGTGCCGCGCCCCGCAAGGTACGGTTCGGGGCGACCACGGGGTGAACGGGGCTGACATCCAAGTTGACATCAACACCCACAGACACCGGCGGTAAACGGCATGCAATCGCGGACGTCGCCGCAGGTCAGTGAGCTATCTCACCAGCCGCTTTGATACTGATACGGGAATGGGATGATGTCGATATGAAGGGACGCGTTCTGGTCGTCGACGACGACACCGCACTGGCCGAGATGCTGGGGATCGTGCTGCGGGGCGAGGGCTTCGAGCCGTCGTTCGTCGCAGACGGAGACAAGGCGCTGGCCGCTTTCCGGGAGGCCAAGCCGGATCTCGTGCTGCTCGATCTCATGCTGCCCGGACGGGACGGCATCGAGGTCTGCCGGCTGATCCGGGCCGAGTCCGGGGTGCCCATCGTCATGCTCACGGCCAAGAGCGACACGGTCGACGTCGTCGTGGGCCTGGAGTCCGGTGCCGACGACTACATCGTCAAGCCGTTCAAGCCGAAGGAGCTCGTCGCCCGCATCAGGGCGCGGCTGCGGAGGTCGGAGGAGCCCGCGCCGGAGCAGCTGGCGATCGGGGACCTGGTCATCGACGTGGCCGGGCACTCCGTGAAGCGGGACGGGCAGTCGATCGCGCTGACGCCGCTCGAGTTCGACCTGCTGGTCGCGCTGGCGCGCAAGCCGTGGCAGGTGTTCACGCGCGAGGTGCTGCTGGAGCAGGTCTGGGGCTACCGCCACGCGGCCGACACCCGGCTCGTCAACGTGCACGTGCAGCGGCTGCGCTCCAAGGTCGAGAAGGACCCCGAGCGCCCGGAGATCGTCGTGACCGTCCGCGGTGTCGGCTACAAGGCAGGGCCGAGCTGACATGAGCGCGGGCAGTACTGCTCCGAAGCCCGGGGATCCGGGAATCCGTACGGGGCGGGCTGCCGGACCGGGGCGGGGGGGCTCGCGTGTCGGCCGCCTGCTCCAGGACGGCGCACCGGGCGGGCCCGCCTTCCGGCTGTTCGCGCGCTGGCTGCGCCGGCCGCTGCTGCCCGCCGTACGCCTGTGGCGGCGCAATCTGCAGGTGCGCGTGGTCGCGGGCACCCTGCTCATGTCGCTCGGTGTCGTGCTGCTGCTCGGCCTCGTGGTGATCGGGCAGGTGCGCAACGGCCTGCTCGACGCCAAGGAGCGGGCCGCGCAGAGCCAGGCGGCGGGCGGTTTCTCCGCCGCGCAGGACAGGGCGGCCACGACGCCGCCCGCGCCCGGCGGGCAGGACGGCGGCCGGGCCGGCGCGTCCGTGAACTGGCGCTCGACGCTGGTCGAGCAGCTCGCCAGCGGCGGTCAGAGCGCCTTCAACGTGGTCGCGCTGTCCCTGGAGACCGGGAACACCGCCAGCCGAGGCGCCCGCGCCTCCGGCGAGGTCGATCCGACCACCAGCATCCCCGCCGAGCTGCGGCACAACGTCGCCCAGGGCACCAGCACCTATCAGCAGCCCGCCCGCATCCACTACACCAGCGGCAAGGCGTCCGAGCCCGGCCTGGTGATCGGCAAGCGGCTCAACGACGCCGACGGCACCCCGTACGAGCTGTACTACCTCTTCCCGCTGACGCAGGAGGAGGACTCGCTCGCGCTCGTGAAGACGACTCTCGCGACCGCCGGGCTGTTCGTCGTCGTGCTGCTCGGCGCGATCGCCTGGCTCGTGGTGCGGCAGGTCGTCACCCCCGTGCGGATGGCCGCAGCGGTCGCCGAGCGGCTGTCGGCCAACGGGCTGCAGGAGCGGATGAAGGTCACCGGCGAGGACGACATCGCGCGCCTCGGCGAGGCCTTCAACAAGATGGCGCAGACCATCCAGCTGAAGATCCAGCAGCTGGAGGAGCTGTCGCGGATGCAGCGCCGTTTCGTCTCCGACGTCTCGCACGAGCTGCGGACGCCGCTGACGACGGTGCGGATGGCGGCCGACGTCATCCACGAGGCCCGGGTCGACTTCGACCCCGTCACCGCGCGTTCCGCCGAGCTCCTCGGGGACCAGCTCGACCGGTTCGAGTCGCTGCTGTCGGACCTGCTGGAGATCAGTCGCTTCGACGCGGGCGCCGCGGCGCTGGAGGCCGAGCCGATCGACCTGCGCCAGGTCGTCCGGCGGGTCATCGGCGGCGCCGAGCCGCTGGCCGAGCGCAAGGGCACCCGGATCCTCGTGCGGGGCGACGAGCAGCCCGTGGTCGCCGAGGTGGACGCCCGCCGGGTCGAGCGGGTGCTGCGCAACCTGGTCGTGAACGCCGTGGAGCACGGCGAGGGCCGGGACGTGATCGTGAAGCTGGCCGCCGCCGGCGGGGCCGTCGCCGTCGCCGTGCGCGACTACGGCATCGGGCTCAAGCCGGGCGAGGCGACCCGCGTCTTCAACCGCTTCTGGCGGGCCGATCCGTCCCGCGCGCGCACCACCGGCGGTACGGGCCTCGGCCTGTCGATCGCCGTCGAGGACGCGCGGCTGCACGGCGGCTGGCTGCAGGCCTGGGGCGAGCCCGGCGGTGGCTCGCAGTTCCGGCTCACCCTGCCGCGTACCGCGGACGAGCCGCTGCGCGGTTCGCCGATCCCGCTGGAACCGGAGGACTCGCGGCGCAACCGCGAGCAGGCGGCGGCCGGGGCGCGCCTGACGGCCGTGCCCGCGCAGCCCGCCGGGGAGCATCCGGCGGCGCTGTCGGTGCCGCCGAGGATGGCGTCCGTGCCTCGGGCGACGGTGGATCCGACGGCCCTGCCGGGCAGCGGCGCCCGGGTCGTGCCGCGGAGCGCGGCGGGCGGCGAGGACGAGGACGGTGTCGGGGGCGAGGCCATGGCGTCGACGCGCGCCGAGCGGGAGGGCGGGACCGGTGAGCGCTGACCGTCGAGGAGAGCGGTGGGCCCCGGGGCGGGGACGGACGGTGCGCGGTGTCGTGCTGCTGGTCTGCGGCTCGGTGCTGGCGGCCGGCTGCGCGAGCATGCCCGACAGCGGCGACGCACGGGCCGTGAAGGCGTCCAACGGCGGCGACTCGCAGGTCCGGGTGTACGCGGTCGCGCCCCGCGACAACGCCGACCCGGAGGAGATCGTCGACGGCTTCCTGGAGGCCATGACGAGTGACGACCCCGGGTTCGCCACGGCCCGCAAGTACCTGACCCCGCAGGCCGCGCGGACGTGGCGGCCGGAGGCGAGCATCACGGTGCTCACCAACGCGCCCGACCGTGACCAGGCGGACCGGATGGCCGACACGGAGAACCAGGGGCGTTCGTACCCGATCTCCGGGCGGCGGCTCGCGAAGGTCGACGCCCGGCACGCGTACCGGCCGGAGGTGCCGGCGGAGTTCAACGAGTCGATCCACGTGGTCCAGCAGCCGTCGGCCGACGGCAAGAGCAAGGAATGGCGCATCGACAGCCTGCCCTCGGGGCTGGTGCTCGGCGAGGCGGACTTCCTGCGCAACTACCGGTCGGTCAACAAGTACTACTTCGCGTCGGGGGAGGACTGGGTCGTCGCCGACCCCGTCTACATCCGGCAGCGGCAGGACCCGGTCACCCGCATGGATCCCGTCACCCAGACCGTGAAGGCGCTCCTGGAGGGCCCGACGGGCTGGCTCGGCCCGGCCGTCGACTCGCGCTTCCCGTCCGGTACGGAGCTGAGGAAGGGCGTCACGACGCTCTCGACCGACGACCAGTCGACGCTGAAGGTCCCGCTGAACGCCAAGGCGGACCACGTCAGCGCCCTCGTCTGCAAGGGCATGGCGGCGCAGCTCCTCTTCACCCTCGGCGACCTGACCTCGGCCCGCGTGGAGCAGGTCGAGCTCCAGGGCAGCGGCGGCAAGTCGCTGTGCCTGCTCGGCAAGGGGCAGGCCACCGAGGAGTACTCGCCGGTCCGCGACCCGGGCCGAGGGGAGAACCCGTACTTCGTCGACGACCACGGCCGGCTGATGACGCTGTCGGTCGCCTCGAAGCAGCTCGACAAGCCGACCGAGGTCGCCGGACCGTTCGGGCGGGGCGCGCTGCCGCTGACGTCCGTGGCGGTGGACCGGGAGGAGAGCCGGGCGGCCGGGATCGTGCAGGACGGCCGGGCCCTGCGGGTCGGGTCGATCACCGCCGACGAGGAGCCCGCGCCGCCCGTCGTGACCAGCACCGGGCCGCGGGAGCGGGACCGGTTGTCCGCGCCGAGCTGGGACGGCCACGGCGACCTGTGGGTCGCCGACCGCAACCCGGCCGACCCACGGCTGTGGCTGGTGCCCGGCGGCCAGGGCGAGCCGGTCGAGGTCAGCACGCCGTGGCTGAAGGACGGGGCGCGCATCGAGTCGCTGCGGGTCTCCGCCGACGGGGTGCGGATCGCGCTGCTCGTCACCAAGGACAAGCGCACGACCCTGCAGATCGGGCGGGTCGAGCGGACCCGCAGCGAGGGGCGCGAGAGCGTCTCCGTCGAGTCCCCGCAGCAGGCCGCGCCGCGCCTGGAGTCCGTCACCGCCGTGTCCTGGGCCGGCCCGAGCCGCCTCGTCGTGGTCGGCACGGAGGCGGGTGGGGTGCAGCAGGTGCGGTACGTCCAGACGGACGGCTCGACGTCGACCACGTCGGTCCTGCCGGGCCTCAACGGCGTCACCGCCGTCGCGGCGCCGCACGGGGAGGCGTCCCCGGTCGTCGCGGACTCCGGGAACGACGGCATCGTGCGGCTCGTGCCGGGGGCGAACTGGCAGCCGATCGCCAAGGCGGGGGACTCGCCGGTCTATCCGGGCTGAGGCCGCCCCCCGGGTCCGCTCGGGGCGGGGCGGTGCGCCGCCCGTCCCGGTTGTCCACAGGCCGTCGTCCACAGGGCTGGTGTGCCCCGCGGCACCGGTGGACAGTGGGGGCATGCGGGGCTGGTGGGCCGAGGTGGCCGGGCTGGTGCTGCCTGCCGTCTGCGTGGCGTGCGGCAGGGGGCGGTCGGGGCTCTGCGGGGAGTGCGGGGGTCGGCTTCTCGCGGGGGCGCGGCGGGTGTGGCCCTCGCCCGTGCCGGCGGGGCTGCCGGCCGTGTACGCGGCGGCGGCGTACGAGGGGGCCGTGCGGGACGTGCTGCTCGCGCACAAGGAGCGCGGGGCGCTGCCGCTCGCCGGGCCGCTGGGCGCCGCGCTGGCGGGGGCCGTGGAGGCCGCCGCGGGGCCCTGTGAGGGCCTCGGGGGCCGGCCGCTGCTCCTCGTGCCGGTGCCGTCCTCGCGGCGCTCCGTGCGGGCGCGTGGCCACGATCCGACCCGGCGGATCGCGCGGCACGCGGCGGCGGTGCTGCGGCGGTCCGGGCGGGCGGCTCGGATGCTGCCCGTGCTGCGGCAGGGCAGGGCGGTGGCCGACCAGGCGGGGCTCGGCGCGCGGGGGCGGCTCGCCAATCTCGCGGGGGCGCTGGAGCTCGCTCCGGGCGGCGCGCGGCTGCTGGCGGAGGCGGCCGGGAGAGTGGTTCTCGTCGACGATCTGATGACCACGGGGGCCTCGCTCGCGGAAGCCGCGAGGGCACTGGGTGCCGTCCGCTTCGGTGGACACCCTCCGTTCATTCCCGGATTACCGGACAGCCCGACGGAGCGTGGGGCGGAAGGTCTTTTCGAACGGTCGACGGCAGCGGTAGTCGCATCCTCTCCGGGTTCGTTCGAAATAAACCGGAACTCCTGAAGAACTTGCATCGTTGCAGGTGGTGAGAGGTGGGAACACCCGAATGGAGGTAAGTCCCGGCAGCGGGTGACGACACCCGTCCGAACGAGCTATGTTCGGTTGTGAGGAATGGCGAACAGCTACACCTCACCTAATGCACGGGTGCGCCTACAGGACGGGAGTTCAAGGCGAATTAACCTCTTGTCAATGGGGTGGGGAGCTTGTCGACTGGGGAGGAGAGGGGCGAAGTCGCCACAGTCCGAGACCCCGGCAATCGCCGGAGTCTGGTGCAAAGGGAGATGCTCCGCGGCCAAGGAGCCGCAGTGAGCGATCCGGGAACGGAGTTCTGCGTGGACATCGTCGTCAAGGGCCGCAAGACCGAGGTGCCCGAGCGGTTCCGGAAGCACGTGGCCGAGAAGCTGAAGCTGGAGAAGATCCAGAAGCTCGACGGCAAGGTGATCAGCCTCGACGTCGAGGTGTCCAAGGAGCACAACCCGCGGCAGGCCGACCGGTCCGACCGCGTGGAGATCACCCTCCACTCCCGAGGCCCGGTGATCCGGGCGGAAGCGGCGGCCGGCGACGCGTACGCAGCGCTCGACCTCGCCAGCGACAAGCTGGAGACGCAGCTGCGCAAGCAGCACGACAAGCGGTACACCCGCCGCGGCAACGGCAGGCTTTCGGCGGCGGAGGTCGCCGACGTGGTGCCGGGCGTCGCGTCGCTGAACGGTGCGGGCGAGGTGGTGCCGGAGGAGACCGGCGGCACCGTGCCCACCACGATGATGGGTTCGATCGAGGTCCAGGGCGAAGGACCGCTGGTGGTCCGCGAGAAGACCCACAAGGCCGCCCCCATGACGCTCGACCAGGCGCTCTACGAGATGGAGCTGGTCGGGCACGACTTCTACCTCTTCGTCGACTCCGACACGAAGCAGCCCAGTGTCGTCTACCGGCGGCACGCCTACGACTACGGCGTCATCCACCTGGAGAGCGACCCCCTCGCGGGTGAGGACCTCGGTGGCGCGGGCGGCGCGCTCGGCGGCTGACACGGCCGGCTGACAGCCCCCCCGACCGGCCCCGGTAGGCCGAGGTTTCGATTCGGTGCCCCTGGAGTGCTCCCCGTGCTCCCAGGGGCACCCCTGTGCGACCGGAAGCGACGGAATGCGACCGGGTGCGACCACGCGTACACCGCGAGGCCGCCGAGGCATGAAATCATGGCGTGCACGCCAACCGGTGCTCCCTGAGCAGCGGTTGGAGGACCGAGAGTGATTCCTTACACGACTTCAGGCCACGGCCTTCTGGGGGAGGAACGATGGCGGACGGCTTCGGGCCGGTGCACGGTGGGCGGGAGTCCCTCGGCACGGTGAATTCGGAGGGGTCGGATTCGGCCAGCGGCGCGTCACGCGACGAGCCGATCCGGGTCCTCGTCGTGGACGATCACGCGCTTTTCCGGCGCGGACTGGAGATCGTCCTCGCCCAGGAGGAGGACATCCAGGTCGTCGGCGAGGCCGGGGACGGGGCCGAGGCCGTCGACAAGGCCGCCGATCTGCTGCCGGACATCGTGCTGATGGACGTGCGGATGCCCAAGCGCGGCGGGATCGAGGCCTGCACCTCCATCAAGGAGGTCGCCCCCAGCGCGAAGATCATCATGCTGACGATCAGCGACGAGGAGGCCGACCTCTACGACGCCATCAAGGCGGGCGCGACCGGCTACCTCCTCAAGGAGATCTCCACCGACGAGGTCTCCACCGCCATCCGCGCGGTCGCCGACGGACAGTCGCAGATCAGCCCCTCGATGGCCTCCAAGCTGCTCACCGAGTTCAAGTCGATGATCCAGCGCACCGACGAGCGCCGGCTGGTGCCCGCGCCGCGCCTGACCGACCGCGAGCTGGAGGTCCTCAAGCTCGTCGCGACCGGGATGAACAACCGGGACATCGCCAAGGAGCTCTTCATCTCCGAGAACACCGTGAAGAACCACGTGCGCAACATCCTGGAGAAGCTCCAGCTGCACTCCCGGATGGAGGCCGTGGTCTACGCGATGCGAGAGAAGATCCTGGAGATCCGCTGACGGATCCCGCCGCTCAGCCCAGCGACTTGACGAGCTCTGCCGTGAGTTCCGGCGCATTCACGCGCTCCACCGCCACCGCCTCGCAGCCCACCCACTCCGCCGCCTCGCGCAGCGCCCGCGCCACCGCCGGGACCGCCTTCGGTCCCTCCAGCGACACCTGGCGGGCGACCAGCGTGCGGCCCTCCCGCGCCGGGTCCACCCGGCCGACCAGGCGCCCGCCGGACAGCACCGGCATGGCGAAGTACCCGTGGACCCGCTTCTGCTTCGGCACGTACGCCTCCAGGCGGTGCGTGAAGCCGAAGATCCGCTCCGTGCGGGCCCGCTCCCAGATCAGCGAGTCGAACGGCGACAGCAGCGTCGTCCGGTGCCGCCCGCGCGGCTCGCTCGCCAGCGCCGCCGGGTCCGCCCACGCGGGCTTGCCCCAGCCCGCCACGGCCACCGGGACGAGGCCCGAGTCCGCCACCACCGCGTCGAAGGCCTCGCCCTTGATCCGGTGGTAGTCGGCGATGTCCGCGCGGGTGCCGACGCCCAGCGCCTCGCCCGCCTGCCGCACCAGCCGGCGCAGGCACTCGGTGTCGTCCAGGTCGTCGTGGAGCAGCTCCCCGGGGACGGCCCGCTCGGCCAGGTCGTAGACCCGCTTCCAGCCGCGCCGCTCGGTGACCACGACCTCGCCGTACATCAGCGCCCGCTCGACGGCGATCTTCGAGTCGGACCAGTCCCACCACTCGCCCTTGTTCTTCGCGCCGCCCAGCTCGGTCGCCGTCAGCGGGCCCTCCGCGCGCAGCTGGGCGATCACCGCCTCGTACGCCCCCGGGGACAGCTCGTGGCCCCAGTGCGGGCGGTCGCGGTAGGAGCGCCGCCGGAAGGCGAAGAGCGGCCACTCCTCGATCGGCAGCACGCAGGCGGCGTGCGACCAGTACTCGAAGGCGTGGCCCTCCGTCCAGTACGCCTCCTCGACCGCCGTGCGGCCGACCGCGCCCAGGCGCGCGTACGGGATGAGCTCGTGCGAGCGGGCCAGCACCGAGATCGTGTCGAGCTGGACCTGTCCCAGGTGGCGCAGCACGCCCCGGACCCCGCCCCGGCGGTCGGGGGCGCCGAGGAAGCCCTGGGCCCGCAGGGCGATCCGGCGGGCTTCGTCGGCGGACAGTTCGGCTGCGGGGCGCGGGGCGTCGGTCGTCATGATCCGCAATCTAGCGGGCCGCACCGACAGCCGGACCGGGCCCGGCGGGACCGTCAGACCCCGGACGACGGGAGGTACGGCAGGGGGGCCGGGAGGCCCAGGTCCGAGGGGAGGAGGGAGGCCGACCAGGAGTCGCGGACCGTGCCCTTGTTCACCAGGCCCGCCCGCTCGACGCCCTCCACCGTGAAGCCGGCCCGCTCGGCGACCGCGCGGGAGGGCGTGTTGCCGACCTCGGCGCGCCACACCAGGCGGTGGCAGTTCAGCCCCGTGAAGGCCCAGTGCGCGACGGCACCGACCGCCTCCGCCATGAACCCCTGGCCGCGCCGCTCCTTCGCCTGCCAGAAGCCGACCTCGTACACGCCCTCCGCGCGGGCGGACACGCTGATCGCGGCGAACAGCGGCCCGCCCTGGACGGGCTCGACGGCGAAGGAGTGCTCCCGGCCGCTGCTCCAGCCCTCGGGGGCCAGCCGCAGGACGAAGAACTCGGCGTCCTGCCGGCTGTACGGCGAGGGGACGACGGTCCAGCGCTGGATATCGGGGTCCTGACAGACATCGAAGACGCGGTCGACGTCCTCCGGCACGTAGGGGCGAAGACGCAGGCGTTCGGTGGTGAGGGTGATCGGTTCCATGACGGAATTCTGGTGACCCGCCCGGGTTCATGCGAACACTTTTCGGTGCGTGCGGCACCTTCCGGCGGGCTCGGGCGTTCTTTCTTTCGGGAGGCCTCTCGGGCGTGAGCGGGGCTTCGGCACAGCGGGCCTCCCTCCGCGAGGGCGGTCTCGCTTACGATGGCCGTTGCGGTGGGGACCACCTGCCGTGCCCGCGCCCGAGTCATGACAAGACCCAGTGCCAGGCCCGACCGGCAAGGAGACCAGCCTCAGTGTCCGTCTTCAACAAGCTCATGCGTGCAGGCGAAGGCAAGATCCTGCGCAAACTGCACCGCATCGCGGACCAGGTCAACTCCATCGAAGAGGACTTCGTCAAACTCTCCGACGCCGAGTTGCGGGCGCTCACCGATGAGTACAAGCAGCGCTACATCGACGGTGAGAGCCTGGACGACCTGCTCCCCGAGGCGTTCGCCACCGTCCGCGAGGGCGCCAAGCGCGTCCTCGGCCAGCGCCACTACGACGTCCAGATCATGGGCGGCGCCGCCCTGCACCTCGGCTACGTGGCCGAGATGAAGACCGGTGAGGGCAAGACCCTCGTCGGTACGCTGCCGGCGTATCTGAACGCGCTGTCCGGCAAGGGCGTCCACCTGATCACGGTGAACGACTACCTGGCCGAGCGCGACTCCGAGATGATGGGCCGGGTGCACAAGTTCCTCGGTCTGGAGGTCGGCTGCATCCTGGCGAACATGACTCCGGCCCAGCGCCGTGAGCAGTACGCCTGTGACATCACGTACGGCACGAACAACGAGTTCGGCTTCGACTACCTGCGCGACAACATGGCGTGGTCCCAGGAAGAGCTCGTCCAGCGCGGCCACAACTACGCCTGTGTCGACGAGGTCGACTCGATCCTCGTCGACGAGGCCCGTACGCCGCTGATCATCTCCGGCCCCGCCGACCAGGCCACCAAGTGGTACGGCGACTTCGCGAAGCTGGTCACCCGCCTGGTCAAGGGCGAGCCCGGCAACCCGATGAAGGGCATCGAGGAGACCGGCGACTACGAGGTCGACGAGAAGAAGCGCACCGTCGGCATCCACGAGGCCGGCGTCGCCAAGGTCGAGGACTGGCTGGGCATCGACAACCTCTACGAGTCGGTGAACACCCCGCTCGTCGGGTACCTGAACAACGCCATCAAGGCGAAGGAACTGTTCAAGAAGGACAAGGACTACGTCGTCATCGACGGCGAGGTCATGATCGTCGACGAGCACACCGGCCGTATCCTCGCCGGCCGCCGTTACAACGAGGGCATGCACCAGGCGATCGAGGCCAAGGAGGGGGTGCAGATCAAGGACGAGAACCAGACCCTCGCCACGATCACCCTCCAGAACTTCTTCCGCCTCTACGACAAGCTCTCCGGCATGACCGGTACGGCCATGACCGAGGCGGCCGAGTTCCACCAGATCTACAAGCTGGGCGTCGTGCCGATCCCGACGAACAAGCCCATGCAGCGCAAGGACCAGCCGGACCTGATCTACCGGACCGAGGTCGCCAAGTTCGCCGCCGTCGTCGACGACATCGCGGAGAAGCACGAGAAGGGCCAGCCGGTCCTCGTCGGCACCACCTCGGTCGAGAAGTCCGAGTACCTGTCGCAGCAGCTCAGCAAGCGCGGGGTGCCGCACGAGGTGCTCAACGCCAAGCACCACGAGCGCGAGGCCGCGATCGTGGCGCAGGCGGGCCGCCGGGGCGCCGTCACCGTCGCCACCAACATGGCCGGCCGAGGTACGGACATCAAGCTCGGCGGCAACCCCGACGACCTCGCCGAGGCCGAGCTGCGCCAGTCCGGCCTGGACCCGGTCGAGCACGTCGAGGAGTGGGCCGCGGCCCTGCCCGGCGCCATGGAGCGGGCCGAGAAGGCCGTGAAGGCGGAGTTCGAGGAGGTCAAGGAGCTCGGCGGCCTGTACGTCCTGGGCACCGAGCGCCACGAGTCCCGCCGTATCGACAACCAGCTCCGCGGCCGTTCCGGCCGTCAGGGCGACCCGGGCGAGTCCCGTTTCTACCTGTCGCTCGGCGACGACCTGATGCGCCTGTTCAAGGCCGCGATGGTCGAGCGCGTGATGGCGATGGCGAACGTGCCGGACGACGTCCCGATCGAGAACAAGATGGTCACCCGCGCGATCGCCTCCGCGCAGGGCCAGGTCGAGAGCCAGAACTTCGAGACCCGCAAGAACGTCCTGAAGTACGACGAGGTGCTCAACCGGCAGCGCGAGGTCATCTACGGCGAGCGCCGCCGCGTCCTGGAGGGCGAGGACCTGCAGGAGCAGGTCGGCCACTTCATGGACGACACGATCGACGACTACATCCGCCAGGAGACCGCCGAAGGCTTCGCCGAGGAGTGGGACCTGGACCGCCTGTGGAACGCCTTCAAGCAGCTCTACCCGGCGAAGGTCACGGTCGACGAGCTGGAGGACGCGGCCGGGGACCGGGCGGGCATCACCGCCGAGTTCATCGCCGAGTCCGTCAAGGACGACATCCACGAGCAGTACAACGCGCGGGAGACCCAGCTCGGCTCGGAGATCATGCGCGAGCTGGAGCGGCGCGTGGTCCTCTCGGTGCTCGACCGCAAGTGGCGCGAGCACCTCTACGAGATGGACTACCTCCAGGAGGGCATCGGCCTGCGCGCCATGGCCCAGAAGGACCCGCTGGTCGAGTACCAGCGCGAGGGCTTCGACATGTTCACCGCCATGATGGAGGGCATCAAGGAGGAGTCCGTCGGCTACCTGTTCAACCTGGAGGTCCAGGTCGAGCAGCAGGTCGAGGAGGTCCCGGTGCAGGACTCGCCGTCCCTCGACAAGAAGGACGCCGTCCCGGCCGGCGCCGGCCGGCCGGAGATCCGCGCCAAGGGCCTGGAGGCCCCGCAGCGCCCCGACCGGCTGCACTTCTCGGCCCCCAAGGTCGACGGTGACGGCTCGGTCGTCGAGGGCGACTTCGCCTCCGACGGCAGCGAGGCCTCGGGCGACGGCATGACCCGCGCGGAGCGCCGCAAGGCGCAGAAGAACGCGGGCGGGCGCCGCCGCAGGAAGTAAGGCCGCCGGCCGCCACCGCCGCGAGGCGAGCAGGCAAGCCGTCGCCCGAGGCGCGGCAGGGAGGGGCCGGTCACCGGATGCGGTGGCCGGCCCCTCCGGCGTGTCCGGGGCCGTGTCCCTGGCCCTGTCCCTGCCCGGGCCGTCGGCCCTGGTCCTGGCCCGGCAGGCCGTCCACCTCCACCGCCGCGCAGCGCCAGCGGCGGTCCCGGCCGCGCTCCAGGCGGAAGGCCAGGGCCCGGACCCGGGGCCCGGTCGCGATCGTCGCGCACGCCTCGACGGCGTCCGGGCCCGGCGGCCGGGCCGAGCAGTGGCGCAGCACCGGGCGCGGGCCGTGCGAGCGCAGCGGGGTGCCCGGGGCGAGCCGGACGAGCTGCTCGTACCCCTCGCCGACGGTGTGGCCGAGCATCCAGTGCACCGGGCGCTCGCCGCTGAGCACCGCGAGCAGCCGCTCGGCGAAGAGGACGTGCGGGGGAGGCGTCCGGCGCGGCGCGGTGCCCGCGCGCCCCCGGGGGCCGGTGCCCGCGGGGCCTGAGGGGCGGGTGGCGCCTCCGGGGCCCGCCGGGCGGTTGCGGAGCCGGTGGTGGGGATGAGGCTGGTGGGAGGTCGCGGTCGCGGTCGTGGCGTTCTGCGTCGCCGTCTTGGTCGCGGTCCTCATGGCGGTCCCCGTTTCCGTCGCGCTGTGTCACTGGCTGGTACCAGTCGGTAACTTTCTTGAGGATCTTGTACGGGCGCGGTGTCGGGCCCGGCAAGGGGCCCTCGGCCGGGCGCGGGGGCGCGCTCCGGTTCACCTATCCGGGTGAGCGGCGGACTCCCGGGCCCCCGCGCGCCCCGGGGCGCGCGGGCCCGGTGCCGACGGGGGGCGGCTCCGGGCCCGGGACCCCGAAGGGGGACTCCGCACGTATCCTGAGGGCGTCTCCGACTACGAAAGCGGCCAGCCATGCGCGTCTACGTCCCCCTGACCCTCCCCGGTCTCGCACAGGCGCACAAGGCGGGCGAGCTCGGCCCCGGGCCCCTCACCGCCTATGCCGTCACCCCCGCGCTGCGCGAGTGGTACGTCTCCGACGACATCGAGGAGCTGGAGTACGCGGCCCTCAACCGCGCCGCCGCCGCCTCCCTGCGGCTGCTCGCCGGCGACCCGGGGGCCGCGCGGCGCCGGATCGTCGTCGCGGTGGACGTGGCCGACAAGGACGCGGCCGTCGACCCCGACCGGGGGCTCGACGCGAGCGCGCTCGGCGAGGTCCGGATCGCCGGACCCGTACCGCTGGCCAAGGCCGCGGCCGTGCACGCGGACGCGGACGACGCCCACGCGGACGTCTCCGCCGCCGCGGACGCGCTCGGGGCGGCGGACCAGGGTGACGACGACGCCCAGTTCGTCGTGGACGGCGCCGAGGACCACGAGCTGCTCTGGTTCGGAGTGCAGGAGATTCCGGGTCTGCTCGGCTGAGCCGGGGCCCGGTACCGTGCCTCCATGGGGAAGCACGAGAAGCGCGGTACGCATGGAAAACACCTGGTCTGGGACTGGAACGGCACGCTGCTCGACGACACCGGGGCGGTGATCGGCGCGACCAACGCGGCCTTCGCCGAGCTGGGGCTCGCGCAGATCACGCTGGAGCAGTACCGCGAGCTGTACACGGTGCCGGTGCCGAAGTTCTACGAGCGGCTGATGGGGCGGCTGCCCACGGATGACGAGTGGCTCGTCATGGACGGCGCCTTCCACCGGCACTACTGGCAGCGGGCCGAGGGCTGCGGGCTCACGGCGGGGGCGGCGGAGCTGCTGGCGGCGCGCCAGGCGTCCGGGCTCACCCAGTCGCTGCTGTCGCTCGCGCCGCACGAGGAGCTGATACCGCTGGTGCGGCGGCACGGGATCGCGGAACGGTTCCTGCGCGTCGACGGGCGGGTGGACCGTTCCACGGACGGCAAGTCCGCCACCATGGTGCGCCACCTCGCGGCGCTCGGCGGGGTGCCGGCGGACCGGGTCGTCGTCATCGGCGACGCGGCGGACGACGCGGTGGCCGCGCTGCGCGCGGGGGCGCGGGCCGTGCTCTACACCGGCGGCTCGCACAGCCGCCGCAGCCTGGAGGCGGTGGGCGTGCCCGTCGTGGACTCGCTCGCGGAGGCGGTCGCCGTGGCGGAGGGGTTGGACTAGGGGCGGGCCGGGTGCGCTGCCAGGTGTGGGCCATCGTTCCGCGGGGCGGAACGATGGCCCACACCCCCGGGTACTACGCCTTCGCGTCCCGCAGCACCTTCAGGAACTCCCGCATCCAGCTCGGGTGGTCCGGCCAGGCGCGGGAGGAGACCAGGGTGCCGTCCACCACGGCGGCCGAGTCCTGGAAGGTGGCGCCCGCCGCCTGCATGTCCAGCTCCAGCGCCGGGTACGCGGTGACCTGGCGGCCCTCCAGGCTGCCCGTCGCGGCCGTCAGCAGCGGGCCGTGGCAGATCTGGGCCACCGGCTTGTCCGCGTCGAAGAAGGACTTGAGGATCTTGCGGAGCTCGGGGTCGTTGCGCAGGTACTCCGGCGCCCGGCCGCCCGGGATGACGACGGCCACGTACGCGCTCGGGTCCACCTCGGAGAAGGCCAGGTCGGCGGGCCAGGTGTAGCCCGGCTTCTCGGTGTACGTGTCGTAGCCGGGCTCGAAGTCGTGGACCACGAACCGGAGCTGCTTGCGGGCGGGAGCGGCGATGTCCACCTCGTACCCCTCTTCGAGCAGGCGCTGGTACGGGTACATCACCTCCAGCGACTCCGCCGCGTCCCCGGTCACGATCAGGATCTTCGCCACTGCGTCTCCCCAAGAGTGCTCATCGGTCGATATGCCCCGGGTAACCATTCGTCGCTGTCCACAGTGTCAAACTTCCCCCCCTGGTTTTGTACACATAAGGACCATGACGGCTCGGGGGGCAACAGCGATAGGCTTTTCCCGTGATCAGCGCGATACGCCGAGGGGGCAACGCAGCCCCCGGCTTCCGCCCGGACCGCCTCGGCGACCGGGCCGATGGCTCGTTCGCGGATCCGTTCCGTCAGGGCACGAAGGCCCCCGTGGCCGATATGCGCCCGGACATCTCTCATCGCGGCATAACGTCGACTCCGACCGGTACTACCGCGTCGTGGCGTTGTGTCCTTTCTTCCACCGACGTCACGCAACGGCGCGCGACAGGAGTCAGAGGACATGCAGACCAAGCTGGACGAAGCCAAGGCCGAGCTGCTCGATCGGGCCGCCCGGGTAGCTGAGAACAGCCCGGTCGGGGGGCGACTTCCGACGGGGCCGGAGGGTGGGGAGCGTCCGGACCGGGACACCCTGCTCGACTACCTCCAGCGCTACTACCTGCACACCGCGCCGGAAGACCTGGCCGACCGCGACCCGGTCGACGTCTTCGGTGCCGCTCTCTCGCACTACCGCCTCGCGGAGAACCGCCCCCAGGGCACCGCGAGCGTCCGCGTCCACACGCCGACGGTGGAGGAGAACGGCTGGACCTGCAGCCACTCCGTCGTCGAGGTGGTCACCGACGACATGCCGTTCCTCGTGGACTCCGTGACCAACGAGCTGTCCCGCCAGGGCCGCGGCATCCACGTCGTCATCCACCCCCAGGTCCTGGTCCGCCGCGACGTGGCCGGCAAGCTCATCGAGGTGCTCACCGAGCAGCCGAAGGGCGCCCTGCCGCACGACGCGCTCGTCGAGTCCTGGATCCACGTCGAGATCGACCGCGAGACCGACAAGGCCGACCTCAAGCAGATCACCTCCGACCTGCTGCGCGTCCTGTCCGACGTCCGCGAGACCGTCGAGGACTGGGACAAGATGCGCGACGCCGCGCTGCGCATCGCCGACACCCTGCCCGGCGAGCCCACCCCCGGCGACCTGCGGCCCACCGAGGTCGAGGAGGCCCGCGAGCTGCTGCGCTGGCTCGCCGACGACCACTTCACCTTCCTGGGCTACCGCGAGTACGAGCTGGTCGACGGCGACGCGCTGTCCGCCGTCCCGGGCACCGGGCTCGGCATCCTGCGCGCCGACCCGCACCACACCGGCGAGGACCCGCACGCCCACCCCGTCTCGCCGTCCTTCAGCCGGCTGCCCGCCGACGCCCGCGCCAAGGCGCGCGAGCACAAGCTGCTGATCCTGACGAAGGCCAACAGCCGCGCGACCGTGCACCGCCCCTCGTACCTCGACTACGTCGGCGTGAAGAAGTTCGACACAGACGGCAACGTGGTCGGCGAGCGCCGCTTCCTCGGCCTGTTCTCCTCGGCGGCGTACACCGAGTCCGTGCGCCGGGTGCCGGTCGTCAAGCGCAAGGTCGCGGAGGTCCTGGAGGGCGCCGGCTTCTCGCCGAGCAGCCACGACGGGCGCGACCTGCTCCAGATCCTGGAGACCTACCCGCGCGACGAGCTCTTCCAGACCCCGGCCGACGAGCTGCGCTCCGTCGTCACCAGCGTCCTGTACCTCCAGGAGCGCCGCCGGCTGCGGCTCTACCTGCGCCAGGACGAGTACGGCCGCTACTACTCGGCCCTCGTCTACCTGCCCCGGGACCGCTACACCACCCGCGTCCGGCTGCGGATCATCGACATCCTGAAGGAGGAGCTGCAGGGCACCAGCGTCGACTTCACCGCCTGGAACACCGAGTCGATCCTCTCCCGCCTGCACTTCGTCGTCCGCGTCGAGCCCGGCACCGAGCTGGCCAAGCTCACCGAGGCCGACGTCGACCGCATCGAGAACCGGCTCGCCGACGCCACCCGCTCCTGGGCCGACGGCTTCGGCGAGGCCCTCAACGCCGAGCTGGGCGAGGAGCGCGCCGCCGAGCTGCTCCGCAGCTACGGCAACGCCTTCCCCGAGGGCTACAAGGCCGACCACTCGCCGCGCGCCGCCGTCGCCGACCTCTGCCACCTGGAGACCCTGGCCGGCAGCGACAAGGACTTCGCGCTGTCGCTGTACGAGCCCGTCGCCGCAGGCCCCGGCGAGCGCCGCTTCAAGATCTACAAGACCGGCGACCCGATCTCCCTCTCCGCCGTCCTCCCGGCCCTCAGCCGGCTCGGCGTCGAGGTCACCGACGAGCGCCCGTACGAGCTGCGCTGCGCCGACCGCTCCCGTGCCTGGATCTACGACTTCGGCCTGCGGATGCCCGCGCCCACCGGCAACGGCGGCGACTACATCGGCGAGGACGCCCGCGAGCGCTTCCAGGAGGCCTTCGCGGCCACCTGGACCGGCGAGGCCGAGAACGACAACTTCAACTCGCTCGTCCTGTCCGCCGGGCTCACCTGGCGCGAGGCGATGGTGCTGCGCGCCTACGCCAAGTACCTGCGCCAGGCCGGTTCGACCTTCAGCCAGGACTACATGGAGGACACCCTCCGCAACAACGTCCACACCACCCGGCTGCTGATCAACCTCTTCGAGGCCCGGATGGCCCCGGAGCGCCAGCGCGCCGGCACCGAGCTGACCGACGGGCTCCTGGAGGAGCTGGACGGCGCCCTGGACCAGGTCGCCTCCCTCGACGAGGACCGCATCCTGCGCTCCTTCCTCACCGTCATCAAGGCCACCCTGCGGACCAACTTCTTCCAGAAGGACGCCGAGGGCCACTGGCACGCGTACGTCTCGATGAAGTTCGACCCGCAGGCCATCCCCGACCTCCCCGCGCCCCGCCCGGCCTTCGAGATCTGGGTGTACTCGCCGCGCGTCGAGGGCGTCCACCTGCGCTTCGGCAAGGTCGCCCGAGGCGGCCTGCGCTGGTCCGACCGGCGCGAGGACTTCCGCACCGAGATCCTCGGCCTGGTCAAGGCGCAGATGGTGAAGAACACCGTCATCGTGCCCGTCGGCGCCAAGGGCGGCTTCGTCGCCAAGCAGCTCCCGGACCCGTCCGTGGACCGCGACGCCTGGCTCGCCGAGGGCATCGAGTCGTACAAGACCTTCATCTCGGCCCTCCTCGACATCACCGACAACCTGGTCGCCGGCGAGGTCGTGCCCCCGGCCGACGTGGTCCGCCACGACGAGGACGACACCTACCTCGTCGTCGCCGCCGACAAGGGCACCGCGACCTTCTCCGACATCGCCAACGGGGTCGCCGAGTCCTACGGCTTCTGGCTGGGCGACGCCTTCGCCTCCGGCGGCTCGGCCGGCTACGACCACAAGGGCATGGGCATCACCGCCCGCGGCGCCTGGGAGTCGGTCAAGCGCCACTTCCGCGAGCTGGGCCACGACACCCAGGCCGAGGACTTCACCGTCGTCGGCGTCGGCGACATGTCCGGCGACGTCTTCGGCAACGGCATGCTGCTCTCCGAGCACATCCGCCTGGTGGCCGCCTTCGACCACCGGCACATCTTCATCGACCCGAACCCGGACGCGGCCACCTCCTACGCCGAGCGCCGCCGCCTCTTCGAGCTGCCCCGCTCGTCCTGGGCCGACTACGACGCCTCGCTGCTGTCCACGGGCGGCGGCATCCACCCCCGCAGCGCGAAGTCGATCCCGGTCAACGCGCACGTCCGGGCCGCCCTCGGCATCGAGGACGGGGTCACCAAGATGACCCCGGCCGAGCTGATGAAGGCCGTCCTGCACGCCCCCGTGGACCTGCTGTGGAACGGCGGCATCGGCACGTACGTCAAGTCCTCGGCCGAGACCGACGCCGAGGTCGGCGACAAGGCCAACGACGCCATCCGCGTCGACGGCCAGGACGTCCGGGCCAAGGTCATCGGCGAGGGCGGCAACCTCGGCGCGACCCAGCTCGGCCGCATCGAGTTCGCCCGCACCGGCGGCCCCGCCGGCGAGGGCGGCAAGGTCAACACCGACGCCATCGACAACAGCGCCGGCGTCGACACCTCCGACCACGAGGTCAACATCAAGATCCTGCTCAACGGGCTCGTCGCCGAGGGCGACATGACCGTCAAGCAGCGCAACAAGATCCTCGCCGAGATGACCGACGAGGTCGGCGCGCTCGTCCTGCGCAACAACTACGCGCAGAACACCGCCCTGGCCAACGCGGTCGCCCAGTCGCCGTCCCTGCTCCACGCCGCCCAGCGCTTCATGCGCCGCCTCGGCCGCGACGGGGCCCTGGACCGCTCGCTGGAGTTCCTGCCCAACGACCGGCAGATCCGCGAGCTGCTCAACGGCGGCAGGGGCCTGTCCCAGCCGGAGCTCGCCGTCCTCCTCGCGTACACCAAGATCACGGTGGCCGACGAGCTGATCGGCACCGAGCTCCCGGACGACCCGTACCTGCGCGGGCTGCTCCACGCGTACTTCCCGACGCTGCTGCGCGAGAAGTTCACGGAGGCGGTCGACAACCACGCGCTGCGCCGCGAGATCATCACCACCGTCCTGGTCAACGACACCGTCAACACCGGCGGCTCGACCTTCCTGCACCGCCTCCGCGAGGAGTCCGGCGCCTCGATCGAGGAGATCGTGCGCGCGCAGACCGCGGCCCGCGCGATCTTCCGCCTGGGCGAGGTCTGGGACGCCGTCGAGGCGCTCGACAACAAGGTGCTCGCCGAGTTCCAGACCCGGATGCGCCTGCACTCGCGCCGCCTGGTCGAGCGCGGCACCCGCTGGCTGCTCAACAACCGGCCGCAGCCGCTCCAGATCGGCGAGACCATCGAGTTCTTCTCGGAGCGGGTCGGCCAGGTCTGGGAGAAGCTGCCGCAGCTGCTGCGCGGCTCGGACCTGGAGTGGTACGAGTCGATCCTCGCCGAGCTGACCGAGGCCGGCGTGCCGGAGGAGCTGGCGCTGCGGGTGGCCGGCTTCTCGTCCGCCTTCCCGACGCTCGACATCGTCGCGATCGCGGACCGCACCGGGAAGGACCCGCTGGCGGTCGCCGAGGTCTACTACGACCTGGCCGACCGGCTGCGGATCACCGACCTGATGGACCGGATCATCGAGCTGCCGCGCAGCGACCGCTGGCAGTCGATGGCCCGCGCCTCCATCCGCGAGGACCTGTTCGCCGCGCACGCCGGGCTCACCGCCGACGTCCTGGCGGCCGGGAACGGCACCTCCACCCCGGAGGAGCGGTTCAAGGCATGGGAGGACGAGAACGCGGCGATCCTGGGCCGCGCCCGCACCACGCTGGAGGAGATCCAGGGCTCGGAGGACTTCGACCTGTCGAACCTCTCGGTCGCGATGCGGACCATGCGCACGCTGCTGCGGACGCACAGCTAGTCGGACGTCAGTGTGCGAAGGGGGCGCCCCCGTCGGTTCCGGCCGGCGGGGGCGCCCCCTTTCCGCAGCGGTGTACGGCGAGCGCCGCGCGCCGGGCGTCGCGCGGCGGACGGGAGTGGGACGGCACGCCCTAGGAGGGCACCGAGCCCGTCCACAGGCGGCGGGCGGCCACCGCCGCCGCCGCGAGCAGCAGGCCGTTGCGGAGCACCATGACGGCGATGCCGGGCCAGGTGCCGGCGGCGACGTCGACGTACAGCACGGGGTACGCCAGGGAGCTGAGCGCGGCCGCCGGGAGCATCAGGAAGGCGACCGGGCGCATGACCGTCTGCCGGGAGGTCAGGCAGACGGCGGCCAGGCCGAGCAGCCAGACCAGGTACTGGGGGCTGATCACCCGGCTGGTCACGGTGAAGAGCAGCACGGCGGCGAAGGCCGCGTCGAGCGGGGTCGCCCCGGTCCAGACGCGCGCCCGCAGCCGCCACAGCAGCAGCCAGCCGAAGGCGACGACGGTCGCCAGCAGGGCGAGGTGGCCGACGGTGGAGACGTAGGGGCCGACGTACTCGTAGGCGCCGTAGCGGAACTGCACCGAGCCCGGCCAGAGCCCGGCCGCCCGTGCCAGCGCGAGGCCCGTGCCGCCCAGCGACTCGATCTGGACGCCCCGGTTGCCCTGCTGGCGCAGGAAGCCCAGGGCGTCGTCGAAGAGCAGCGTCAGGGCGGCCAGCAGGGCCACCACGGTGACGGCGGCGGCGGTCCACGCCTCGCGGGTGGTGCGTCCGCGCGGGGTGCCGATCAGGGTGAGCGCGGGCCAGACCTTGACCAGGGCGCCGAGTCCGGCGAGCGCCCCGCCGAGCCGGTGCGCGGCGGGGGAGCGGGCGCCGAGCGCGAGCAGGGCGAGGACGGCGAGCGCGGTGGTCTGCACGTCGTAGCGGGCGAGCGGGATGTGCAGGAGCAGGGGGAGCCCGAGCACCCAGAACCAGGCGCCATGGGTGAGGCGGGCGCTGTCGGCGCGGGCCAGCGCCACGGTGACGGCCGCGTCGGCGAGCAGGGTGAGCAGAACGAAGCCCTGGAAGTAGCTCAGCCAGGGCAGGATCCCGGGCGACATGATGACCAGCCCCGCGCCCGGCGGGTACTGCCAGGTGGGGTCGTCGGGCGGGAAGGTGCCCTGGGCGAACAGCCCGTACCAGTGGCGGTAGAGGACGTGCACCTCGCTGGCGACGCCGCCGATCCCGAGGTCGTCGCGGTGCAGCAGCCACAGCATCCCGCCGCGGGTGAGCAGCCAGAGGGCGGCGAGCGCGAGCCGGGGGCCGAGGCCGACGGTCACGAAGGTGGCGGAGGTGAAGGTCTCCGACTCGAACGGGGAGCGGGTGAGCGCGGGCGGCGCGGACTCGGTACGGGAGGTGCCGGGCGCACCTGGCTGAGGCGGCGGGTCGGTCGTCATCCCTTCGCACTCTAGCCAGGTTTGTCCGCATTCCTCCTGGTGGTGGGGGCCGTCTCGGTGAACTCCTCGTACGCCGCCACGACCTCGGCCGCCGGGCCGTCCATCCGCAGGGTGCCCGCCTCCAGCCACAGGGCCCGCTCGCAGGTCTCGGTGATGGTGGAGTTCGAGTGGCTGACCAGGAAGACGGTGCCGGCCTCGGCGCGCAGCTCGTCGATCCGGCGCTGGCTGCGGCGGCGGAAGCGCGCGTCGCCGGTGGCGAGGGCCTCGTCGATGAGCAGCACGTCGTGGCTGCGGGCGGCGGCGATGGAGAAGCGGAGCCGGGCGCCCATGCCGGAGGAGTACGTGCGCATCGGCAGCGACGCGAAGTCGCCGTTGTCGTCGATCCCGGAGAACGCGACGATGTCGGCGCACCGCTCCCCGATCTCCTTGCGGCTCATGCCCATCGCGAGCCCGCCGAGGATGACGTTCCGCTCGCCGGTCAGGTCGCTCATCAGGGCCGCGTTGACGCCGAGCAGGGCGGGGTGGCCTCGGGTGTAGATCCGGCCCGCGCTGGTCGGCAGCAGCCCGGCGATGGCCTTGAGGAGGGTCGATTTGCCGGAGCCGTTCGAACCGATCAGGCCGATCGCCTCGCCCCGGTGCGCGGTGAAGCCGACGCCCTTGACGGCGTGCACGGTGCGGGGGGTGCGGCCGGCGGCGCCGCGCTCGGTGTACGTGACGTGGACGGCGTCGGCGATGACGGTGGGGGTGTGGGCGGGGGCCGGGGAGGGGGCGGGGGCGGCTCCCCGGTCCTCCTCCGTCGCGCGGGCGTCTCGGGTCGTCTCTCGCTCAGCCACGGCCATAGGTCTCCTCCGCCTTCCAGAAGTAGACGAACCCGCCGGCGAAGGCGAGCAGCGCCCAGCCGGTCGCCACCGCCCAGACGTGCGGCGGGAGCTGGGCGGACGTGAAGCTCTCGACGAGCGCGAAGCGCATCAGGTCGATGTACACGGCCGCCGGATTGCACTGCAGGGCCAGCACCACGAGGTGCGGGAAGCGTCCGCCGCCCGCGAGGTGCTGGATCGACCACATGACGCCCGAGGCGTACATCCAGGTGCGCAGCACGAAGGGCATCAGCTGCGCGATGTCCGGGGTGCGGGAGGCGAGCCGGGCCATGGCGAGGGCGAGGCCGGTGCTGAAGAGCGCCTGGAGCAGCAGGGCGGGGACGGCGAGGAGCCAGCTCGGGCGGGGGAACTCGCCGAAGCAGACCAGGATCACCACCAGCGCGCCCAGCGAGAAGACGAGCTGCTGGAGCTGCTGGAGCGCGAGGGCGATGGGGAGGCTGGCGCGCGGGAAGTGCAGGGCGCGGACGAGGCCGATGTTGCCGCTGATGGCGCGGGTGCCGGTCATGATCGTCTGCGAGGTGAAGGTCCACACGAAGACGCCCGTGATGAGGAACGGGACGTAGTCGGGGATGCCGTGCTTGACGTCCATCAGGACGCCGAAGATCGCGTAGTAGACGGCCGCGTTGAGCAGCGGGGTCATCACCTGCCAGACCTGGCCGAGCCGGGCCTGGCTGTACTGGGCGGTGAGCTTGGCCGTCGCGAACGCGGTGATGAAGTGGCGGCGGGCCCAGAGCTGCCGCGCGTAGGCGGGGAGCGAGGGGCGGGCGCCGCTCACGGTGAGGCCGTGCCGCTCGGCGAGGGCGCGGAGCTCCTCGGAGGTGGGCGGGGGTGGCGGGGTCGGCAGGGCCGGTGGGGCCTGTGTGGCCAGTGGGGCCGGTGAGGTGGCGGTGAGGCCGGGGCTGGAGCCGGGGCCGGAGCCGGGGTCGGCGGTGAGGTCGAGGGTGTCGGTCGTCACGGGGGATCGCCTTCGCTCTGGTTCGCGACACGATGGACGAGGGGCGACGAGGGGCGATGGAACGGGTCCGTATCGTCGCTACGGGGAGGTTAGGGCGCGGATGCGTCGGAACGCAACCGTATCGTCGTGACGTTTACGTCCTGGTGATCGCTGGCTAAAATCCGGGTCATGACGACACCTGCCGGGACCCCGCGCCGCACCCCCGCCGGAGCCGCCGTGCTCCGGGAGGACGTCACCGAGGCCATTCGCGCCGCCGTCTTCGAGGAGCTGGCGACCGTCGGCTTCGCCCGGATGTCGATCGAGGGCATCGCGCGGCGGGCCGGGGTCGGCAAGACCGCCGTCTACCGGCGCTGGAAGTCCAAGCTGTCGCTGGTCCTCGACCTCGTCGGAGCGCTCGCCGTCCAGGGGCTGCCGGCACCGGCGACCGGCACGCTGTACGGGGACGTGCGGGCCCTCCTGGAGGTCGCCTCGCACGCCCTGCGGCACCCGGTGGCCTCGCAGGTCATCCCGGACCTGCTGGTGGAGGCGGTGCGGAACCCGGAGATCGCCGAGGCGATCAAGGCGGCGCTCTTCGACGGGCGGCAGGGCGTCGTCGCCCAGGTCGTCCGCGAGGCGGTCGCCCGGGGCGAACTCCCCGAGGACACCGACCCGGACCGCGCGCTCGACCTGATCGTCGGCCCGCTGTACTGGCGGCTCGCCGTGGTCCGCACGGAGACGCCGAAGGGGTACCTGGACGACCTCGCGCGGTCGGCGGTGGCGGCGCTGCGGGGGTAGACGGGACCAGCCGGCTTCCAGGCCCCGGGGTCGCCTAGGGCCCGCTGCGCCGCCTGGGGCTCGCCGGGTCGTCTAGGGCCCGCTGCGCCGCCTGGGGCTCGCCGGGTCGTCTGTCCCCGCCAGCCCGTCTGTCCGCCGGGCCGCCAGCCCGTTCCTCCGCCCGCCAGCCCGTCCCTCCGCCGGGCCCTCCGCCGGCCCGTCCGTCCGCCGGCCCGTCCGCCCGTCAGGCGTGCGTGGGCGAGGTGAGGGGCGGGACCGGGGAGGCGTCCACCGAGCGGGCGGCCCGGTCGAGGGCGCTGGCGAGCAGGGCCAGGTCCGTCGGGCCGTTGCCCAGCTCGCGGACCGGGCGGCGGGTCGGCGGGTCGCCCATCCGCTCCCACTCCAGCGGGACCACCGTCGGCCGCAGGGTCGCGGTGCGCGGGATGCGCCCGGTGACCCGGCCCGTCTGGAACGGCGTCACCCGGCCGTCCGGGTGCCCGAGCCGGCCTCGGCCCGGCTGCGGCGCGTCGGGCCCCGGCGAGGCGGGCGGCGCGTCGAGCACGATCCGCAGCCGCGCGCCGTGCGCCAGCTCCGTGTCCACGGTCCGGTCCGGGCGCGCCGAGGCCGCGATCAGGTGCACGCCGAGGCGGGCGCCGTTCCGCGCGACGGCCTCCAGGGCCCGTACGACCGACCCGGCGGCCGGCCGGCCGGGCGCACCGAGCGCGGGCGCGACCAGGGCGTCGAAGTCGTCGACCAGCACGACGAGCCGGGGCAGCGACCCGGCGCCCTCGGCGGGCGGCTGGGGCGCCCCGCCGCCGGAGCCGGAGCCGGGGCCCGGCTCGGTGCGTCCGCTGGGCAGGTACGTGAGGTCGTCGGCCCCCAGCCGCTGGGTGCGGGTGCTGGGCCGGTCGGCCGGGTCACCGGTCCCGGTGCGGGGGAGGCGGGCGCTGGGCGTGTCGCCGAGCTCGCCGCCGTGGGTCCGTGGGGTGCGGCTGCTGGGGCGGTCCCCGAGGTCGCCCGCACCGGGACGGGACAGCCGGCCGCTGGGCGTGTCGCCGAGCTCGCCCTCGTGCGCCCGCAGCGTGCGGCTGCTCGGGCGGTCCCCGAGGAGGTCGGAGCCGGGCGGCGGGGTGTGCGGGTAGGGCGGGCGGCCGCCCGCCCGGTCACCCGGCCGGCCGCTCCCCGTCCCGCGCGGGCGGGCGGCCGGGGCGTCGGTGAGGTCCGCCGCACCGGGGTAGGGCGTGCGGCCGGTGGAGCGGTCGCCGGGGTCGGACGCGCCGGGGTACGGCGTGCGCGAGCTCGCCCGCTCCCCGCTCCCCGTCCCGCGCAGACGGCCGGTCGGGGTGTCGGTGAGGTCCGTCGCGCCGGGGTAGGGGGTGCGGCCGGTGGAGCGGTCGCCGGGGTCTCCCGTGCCCGCGTACGGGGTGCGGGCGGCCGGGCCGTCCGCGAGGTCGCCCGGATACGGGGTCCGGCCGCCGGTGTCCCGCGCGCCGCCCGCGTAGGCGCCGCGCCCGCCCGCCCGCTCCCCGTCCGCCGCGCGCGCGTCCGGGACGCGGGAGGTCGCGCGGGGGGCCGGGGCGACCGACTCCGCCGCGCTCGCCGTGCGCTGGCCGATCAGGCGGCCCGAGCGGCGGTCCGCGAAGTGGGTGTCGCCCAGGATCTCCGCCCGGCGCTTCAGCTCGCCGCCCAGCGCCTGCGCGAACTCCCGCATCCGCACCGGGTCCGAGGCGACCAGGTGCTCCGTCACGTGCGGCAGCTCCGTGCAGGCCGCCAGGCCCTCGCCGCGCTCGCCGCCCGCGCCGTCGACCAGGAGCAGCCCCAGCCGGTCCGGCCGGCCGCCCGCCGCCAGGGACGCCGCGATGGCCCGCAGCAGCTCCGTGCGGCCGCTGCCCGCGGGCCCCTCGATCAGCAGGTGCGGGCCCTCCGCCGTGAGGTCCACGGCCACCGGCCCGCGCGGGCCCGCGCCGAGCACCGCCGTGCCGTCCGAGGCCGAGGCCCAGCGCGCCATCAGCGACGCCGGGGTGGCCCGGGCCAGGCCCAGCTCGTCCAGGAGCCGCGCCGAGGGCGGCAGCGCGGCGGACCGCCCCTGCCCCGGCCCCGCCGTCGTCTCCGTGCGCAGCGGGGCCAGCGCCCGCCCGAACCGCTCCGCCCACGCCACCGACACCGCGTCCACGACACCGACCGTGCCGTGGCCCGCGACCCGGCCGCCGGCCGTCCGCAGCAGCCGCAGCGCCGTCGCCACGTCGCCGCTGAGCAGCACCGCCGCCCCGCACTCGCGGAAGGCGAACGAGGCCGCGCAGGCCTCCTCGTACGTCGCCGCCACCGGGGACGCGGGCGAGGCCGAAGGGGCCTCGGCCAGACAGATCAGATGGATGCCCGCCGCGGCCCCCGCCCCGGCCAGCCGCGCCGCCGTCTCGCGCAGCGCCGCCGAACCGGGGTCGCCGTCCACGATCACGACCGTCGCCGGTCCCTCGTGGCGCGCGGCGGCCTCGGCGACCGCCGCGCGGTCCGCGCTCGGCCAGCCCGCGCCGAGCGGGCCGTCGTCCAGCCGCCGGGTGAGCTCCGTCAGCCGCGCCTGCGCCTGCTCGCGGTCGTACGCGAGGAGCAGCCGGCAGTCCTGGCCGTGCGCCGGCCGCGTGTGCGGCAGCCAGCCGAGCCAGCCCCAGGCCCGCCGCCGCTCCTCCAGCGGGCGGTTCCGGTCGGCGCTGACCAGCACGATCTCCAGGTCGCCCGGCGCGTGCAGGGCGGCGAGCTGCGCCACGACCGAGCGGGCCAGACCGGCGAGCCTCGGCCCCGGACCGGCGAGTCCCAGCGCGCCCGCCTCCCGCAGGCCGACCGTCACCGGCACTCCGGACAGCTCCGCGCGGTCCGTCGTGCCGAGCCGGACCACCAGCGCCTCGGCATGGTCCAGGTCCCGCTCCCACAGGCGCCGGCCGGGGCCGAGCGCGGTGAGCAGGACGGAGGCGGGGTCGGGCCAGTTGTCGGGGGAGGGCGCGGGGCCCGCGGCGGCCGTCCCGGGCAGGCTGCCGGGCCGGGACTCGGCGAACGCGGGTACGGGGGCCACCCCGTACTCCCCGGCGTGCGGGTCCTCCCGGCCGCCCGCGAGCCGCCGGGCCCACGCCCCGAGCCCGCGCTTGCGGAGCTGCCGGGTCCGGCTGTGCGCCTCGATCTCGGCCTCGCCCTCGGGCTCCGGGAGCTCTCCCGCGCGCGCGTGGCCCTCGCCGGAGCCGTCACCGCCGCCGGTGCCCCGCGCGCCTCCGTACGTGGCGTCCTCGGAGCCCGCACCCGGTCCCGTACCCGTGCCGTACGGGGCCGGTGCGTACGGCACCGCGCGCGGCGTTCCGGCCGCCGGGGTGTCACCGGAGAGGCCGGACGGGCCCTCACGGCGCACGCGCAGGTGTCCTTCGCCGTCCGGCGTGGTGGGCAGGGTGTCGTCCGGTGAGGATCCGGCGGACGGCACCGGGCCGGTGGATCGCGCGGGCGCGGGCGGCGGCGGGGCCGTCCCGCCCGTCAGCCGCAGCGCGGACTCGCCGACGCGCAGCACCGCGCCCGGCGGGAAGCGGACGGGCCGGGGCCCGACGGGGGCGCCGTCGAGGCTCGTCCCGTTCGTGGAGCCCTGGTCCGTGACCGTGACGCGGCCGTCGGGGCCGACCGTCACCGTGCAGTGGGCCCGTGAGACGTCCGGGTCGTCGAGCGGGACGTCCGCGTCGACGGAACGGCCGATTCTGATCGCTCCGCCGTGCAGCAGGTGCACCCCGCCCGCGTCCGGACCGGCCACCACGTGCAGCCGGGCCGGGGCGCCCTCGCCTATCCCGTCGTCCGGGCCGGGGACCTGAAGGGAGAGCACGGCGCCGTCGACCAGCGGCGGCTCGCCGAGCAGGCAGCGGCGGGTGTCCAGGCGCTCGCCGCCCGCGTAGAGCACGGTCGTGCCGGAGGAGGACGTGTCGGGGCCCGAGACGGCCGCGGCGAGGGAGGAGGCAACGGCGGCCAGCTCCGTCCCCGCGGGCGCGGTGACGAGCACGTCGCAGGCGCGCCCGGCGCCGTGGCCGGCGTGCGGCGCGAGGACGGTCAGCCGGATCTGCATCGCGGTCAGCGGTCCCTTCTGCGCGGCGCGCCCGGCGGGGGAACCGCCCACTGACTCCCCCCACCCGGCACGGACGCGTGGTCCGGTTCAGGTCGGCACGCGGCGAGGGCTCCCGACCCTCGACACGACGTGCTGTAGGCATCCTCGCACCTGCGACTGACAACCCGCCCACGGGACGTCCAGAAGTGATCTTGTTCGGTCGCCGACGGACGTGAAAACGCCTGGTTGCGTATGCCTCGCGTCGCTTCCGGCAACCTCCGGCGCGTACCGGGCGTCTCCATTCCGGACAGGCCGGAGCCGGGCGGGAGCCTCCGGGCCGCCCCGTACGGCGGCGGATTACGCCCTTCGGGGCACGGTCGATGACCCGTTCGGCGGCACTAAAGTGGGTCGGACACCCGGACGGGTCACAGAACACACAGGAACCCCGGGGACCCTCCTCAGAACACCCAAGGCCCCCCAGGACCACGATCAGCAGGGAGCGCGTGACGTGCGGCCTATCGGCAGCAAGTACCTGCTCGAGGAGCCGCTCGGCCGCGGCGCCACGGGCACCGTCTGGCGAGCCCGCCAGACGGAGGCGGCCGGCGCCGAGGCGGCCGTCCCGGGCCAGCCAGGCGAGGCCGTGGCGATCAAGGTCCTCAAGGAGGAGCTCGCCAACGACCCGGACATCGTGATGCGCTTCCTGCGCGAGCGCTCCGTCCTGCTCCGGCTCACCCACCCGAACATCGTGCGCACCCGCGACCTCGTCGTGGAGGGCGACCTGCTCGCGCTGGTCATGGACCTCGTCGACGGTCCCGACCTGCACCGCTACATCCGCGAGAACGGTCCGCTCACCCCGGTCGCCGCCTCGCTGCTGACCGCGCAGATCGCCGACTCGCTCGCCGCGAGCCACGCGGCCGGCGTCGTCCACCGCGACCTCAAGCCCGCCAACGTGCTGCTCGCCGAGCGGGACGGCGCGATGTTCCCGATGCTCACCGACTTCGGCATCGCGCGGCTCGCCGACTCCCCGGGCCTGACCCGCACCCACGAGTTCGTCGGCACCCCGGCGTACGTCGCTCCCGAGTCCGCCGAGGGCCGCCCGCAGACCTCCGCCGTCGACATCTACGGCGCCGGCATCCTGCTGTACGAGCTGGTCACCGGGCGCCCGCCGTTCGCCGGCGGCACCGCCCTCGAAGTCCTGCACCGGCACCTGAGCGAGGAGCCGCGCCGCCCCTCGACCGTGCCCGGACCGCTGTGGACCGTGATCGAGCGCTGCCTCAGCAAGGACCCCGACCGGCGCCCCAGCGCCGAGAACCTGGCCCGCGGCCTGCGCACGGTCGCCGCCGGCATCGGCGTGCACGCCACCCCCGCCCAGATCGAGGCCGCGGACGGCGTGGGCGCCCTGCTCGCCCCCGACCCGGCCCCCGCGCCCGTCCCGGACACCCCCGGCGTGGACCCGGCCGGCGCGACCCAGGTGCTGCCCGGCGGCGCCGGAGCGTACGACCCGGCGGCGCCGACCAGCGTGCTGCCCACCGGCGGCCCCCTCGGCGGCCCGGCCGGCGCGGCCGACCCGACGGCGGTGCTCCCGGCGACCGGCGCGGCCGACCCGACCGCCGTGCTGCCCCCCGTACCCGCGCAGCCGCCGCAGCCTCCGCAGAGCGACGGGCCGCACCCGTGGGAGAGCCAGCTCCGCGCGGTCCGCGACCGCAACGAGCAGACGCAGATGCAGTACCTCGACCCGAGCGAGGACCCGCTGCGCCGCCGCCCGCAGCGCCAGCAGCAGTACCCGCCGCAGCCGCCGCAGGGGCAGCACGGGCAGCACGGGCAGCAGCAGGGCCGTCCGCCGCAGTACCAGCAGCGGCCCCCGCAGCCGCAGCAGTACCAGCAGCCGCAGCATCCCCCACAGCACCAGCAGCCGCAGTACCAGCAGCAGCCCCAGCCGTACGCGCCCCAGCGGCAGCAGTACGCGCCGCAGCCGCCCCAGCAGCAGTACGCGCCGCCGCAGCCGCCCCCGCAGTCCGGGCCGCCCGCCCAGGCGCCCCGCGAGCCGCGCCCGCCCCGGCAGCGCAGCGCGAACCCGATGCGGATCCCCGGCCTCGGCTGCCTCAAGGGCTGCCTGTTCACGATCGTGCTGTTCGTGGTCGCGGGCTGGCTGATCTGGGAGCTCACCCCGCTCCAGGACTGGGTCGCCCAGGGCAAGGGCTACTGGCAGGCGATCGGCGACGGGATCACGTCGATCTCCGACTGGGTGTCGTCGATCGGCGACTCCGCCGGCGGCGGCACGGGGCAGTAGCGGGGAGTCCGGCGTACGGGCCGGCCTCCTCCCACCCCCCTCCCACGCCCCTCCCACCCCCTCCCGGGACCGTGCCGAGGGGCCGGGAGCCGCCGATGCTGTCGTTTTGTCGACTTCCGAGGGGTGATTTCCCCTCGGAAGTGCCGGTGAGCGCCCTCGGACGCGTAACTTTGACGCGAACCGCAGCCGCTGAGGGAGCAGTCTTGGCACGGAATATCGGCAGCCGCTACACAGCCCACCAGATCCTCGGGCGGGGCAGCGCCGGCACGGTGTGGCTCGGCGAGGGCCCCGAGGGCCCCGTCGCCATCAAGCTGCTGCGCGAGGACCTCGCCTCCGACCAGGAGCTCGTCGGCCGCTTCGTCCAGGAGCGGACCGCCCTGCTCGGGCTCGACCACCCGCACGTGGTCGCCGTCCGCGACCTCGTCGTCGACGGCAACGACCTCGCCCTCGTCATGGACCTCGTCCGGGGAACCGACCTGCGCACCCGCCTCGACCGCGAGCGCAGGCTGGCCCCCGAGGCCGCCGTCGCGATCGTCGCCGACGTCGCCGACGGCCTCGCCGCCGCGCACAAGGCCGGGGTCGTGCACCGGGACGTCAAGCCCGAGAACATCCTGCTCGACATGGAGGGCCCGCTCGGTCCCGGCGGCGCTCACCCCGCCCTCCTCACCGACTTCGGCGTCGCCAAGCTGATCGACACCCCCGGCCGCACCAAGGCCAGCCGGATCATCGGCACCCCCGACTACCTCGCCCCCGAGATCGTCGAGGGCCTGCCGCCGCGCGCCGCCGTCGACATCTACGCGCTGGCGACCGTGCTGTACGAGCTGCTGGCCGGCTTCACGCCGTTCGGCGGCGGCCACCCCGGCGCCGTGCTGCGCCGGCACGTCACGGAGACCGTCGTCCCGCTGCCCGGCATCCCCGAGGAGCTGTGGCAGCTGATCGTCCAGTGCCTGGCCAAGGCCCCGGCCTCCCGGCTGCGCGCCTCGGAGCTGGGCACCCGGCTGCGGGACGTGCTGCCGATGCTCAAGGGCATCCCGCCGCTGGACGTGGACGAGCCGGACGCGGACCCGGCGGCGGAGCCGGCGTACGAGGAGGACCCGTTCCCGACCGGTGCGCGCGAGCCCGCGCCGCGCCGGGCCGCCGTCCCGCTCGTCCCGGGCGCCTCGACCGACTCCAACCGGGACACCCACACCTCCATGCGGGTCCCGGGCCCCGACGAGCTCTCCGGCGGCCCGCTGGGCACCGCGCGGGCGCCGCGCTCGGCGAGCGCCAGGCGGCCCGGAGCAGCCCGGCACAAGGCGGAGACGGTCCGCAAGCGCCGGATCACGCTGACCGTCGCGGCGGTCGTCCTCGCGGGCGCGCTGGGCGCGGGCGGCTACCTGGCGGCGTCGGGCGGCTCCGGCGGCGAGGACGCGCCGCCGCGGGACGCGAAGCAGTCGACCCAGCCGTAGCGGATCTCGGGGCGGCCACGGGTCCGGCTCCCGGCCCGGAGCCGTTACGCTGGACGCGTGGCAGTCGTCGATGTATCCGAAGAGCTGAAGTCCCTCTCCTCGACCATGGGGTCGATCGAGGCCGTCCTGGACCTCGACAAGTTGAGGGCAGACATCGCCGTGCTCGAAGAGCAGGCCGCGGCCCCGTCCCTGTGGGACGACCCGGAGGCGGCGCAGAAGATCACCAGCAAGCTGTCGCACCTCCAGGCGGAGGTGCGCAAGGCCGAGGCGCTGCGCGGCCGCATCGACGACCTCGGGGTGCTCTTCGAGCTCGCCGAGGAGATGGACGACCCGGACACCCGGGCCGAGGCCGAGGCCGAGCTGACGGCGGTGCGCAAGGCGCTCGACGAGATGGAGGTCCGCACCCTCCTCTCCGGCGAGTACGACGAGCGCGAGGCGCTGGTCAACATCCGCGCCGAGGCCGGCGGCGTCGACGCCTCCGACTTCGCGGAGCGCCTGCAGCGCATGTACCTGCGCTGGGCCGAGCGCCACGGCTACTCCACGGAGATCTACGAGACCTCGTACGCGGAGGAGGCCGGCATCAAGTCGACCACCTTCGTCGTCAAGGCCCCGTACGCCTACGGCACCCTCTCCGTCGAGCAGGGCACCCACCGCCTGGTGCGCATCTCGCCCTTCGACAACCAGGGCCGCCGCCAGACCTCCTTCGCCGGTGTCGAGATCCTCCCGGTCGTGGAGTCCTCCGACCACGTGGAGATCGAGGACTCGGACCTCCGCGTCGACGTGTACCGCGCGTCCGGTCCCGGCGGCCAGGGCGTCAACACGACCGACTCGGCCGTGCGCATCACGCACATCCCGACCGGCATCGTGGTCTCCTGCCAGAACGAGCGCTCGCAGATCCAGAACAAGGCGAGCGCCATGAACGTCCTCCAGGCCAAGCTCCTGGAGCGCCAGCGCCAGGAGGAGCGCGCCAAGATGGACGCGCTCAAGGACAGCGGCAGCTCCTGGGGCAACCAGATGCGCTCGTACGTCCTGCACCCGTACCAGATGGTGAAGGACCTCCGCACGGAGTTCGAGGTCGGCAACCCGCAGGCCGTCCTGGACGGCGAGATCGACGGCTTCCTGGAGGCCGGCATCCGCTGGCGCAAGCAGCAGGAGCAGGCCAACTAGGCCCGCCCCGCCCCGAATCGCCCGCCGGGCCCCTCGATCGGATCGAGGGGCCCGGCGTGTTTTTCGCGCGAAGTCCTGGGTGCGGATTCGCGGGCGCAAGCGATGGAGTGCCGATCCTGACGCTTTGTCGACATGGGAACCGGCCCTGCGGTAGCGGGAGTTCCGGGTTTACGTCACAGTTGCATCGCCGCATGTGGGGCAATGGCTGACCTTTCGGGCATCGCACGCGCAACGACCTTGACGGGTCCTCGGAAACTCGCCAGGGTGGCAGACGCCATGCGTGTAACTGGGGCGCGTGTGAACGGGGGCGGGTCCAGTGACTGTGACCGTGCCCAGCGTCCGGGCCCCGAGCGCGGCTCTACAGACGATTGAGCTACTGGGGGTAGCAGCCAGATGACGAAGAAGACGCGGGTTCGGGTCGCGCGGATCGCGGCGGGAGCGGTCATCGCCGCCGGCGCCTCGCTCACCGCCGCCGGGGCCGCCCAGGCCGTGGGCGTGAACATCGGCTTCAGCACCGAGGTCACCAGTGAGGACCCGGGCTGCGAGATCGACCCGACGCTCTGCCCCGAGCCGACGAAGACGACGGACCCGGAGCCCACCAAGACGACGGACCCGGAGCCGACGAAGACGACCGACCCCGAGCCGACCAAGACGACCGACCCGGAGCCGACGAAGACCACGGACCCGGAGCCCACCAAGACCACGGACCCGGAGCCGACCAAGACGTCGAACCCGGAGCCCACCAAGACCTCGAACCCGGAGCCGACCAAGACCGCCGGCCCGGGCCCGACGGATTCCCCGGGGCCGACCGGCCAGCCGACGACGCCGGGTGGCGACGACAACGACAACGGCACCGGCACCTGCACCGTCGACCTCGACGGCGCCGAGTGCGTCGACAACAACACCGACACCAACAACGCCGGCTCGCAGCCCGTCGAGCAGGGCAAGGCCAAGGAGGAGCTGGCGGAGACCGGCGCCGCCGAGACCTCGTTCCTGGTCATCGGCGCGGCGACCATGATCGCCGGCGGCATCGGCTTCCGTATGCTGCCGCGTCTCATCGGCGGCGGGCGCGCCGCGGTCTGAGCGGACGTACCCCGCGGTCGGCCGTGAGGGAGGGCCTGGGGTTCCCGTGGGAACCCCAGGCCCTCTCCTCGTGTCTCCCGGGCCCGCTACGCCCCGCGCAGCGCCGCCAGCAGGGCCATCGTCGCCACCAGGGCCAGCACCAGGGTCAGCAGCGTCGCGGGGGTGAGGCCGCCCGGCTGGGGCAGGCGCTCTCGGTTCGCGCGGCAGACGGGGCAGCGGCCCTCCGCGACGGGGGCCGCGCAGTTGGCGCACACCAGTCGGTCGTAGGTCATGCGCTCTCCTCCTCCCGCGCGGGGGATCACTTGTCCGGGCCTGCTGCAAGGAGAACGGTCCGGACCGCCCCGGCGTTCCCCTACCACTGTGCCAGCTCCGGCGGTTTTCGGCGCGCCCCACGGGAACGCGTACCAACGGGCGAAAAGGATAAAGCACACAAGTCCGGACCGCGACTGTGCGGGCCATCCCCGTTCGCGTATGGTCACGCACACCTACTCCCGGCCGACCGTGGTGCATCCGTGATCCGATTCGACAATGTCTCCAAGTCCTATCCGAAGCAGAACCGCCCCGCGCTCCGGGATGTATCCCTGGAGATCGAGAAGGGGGAGTTCGTCTTCCTCGTCGGTTCCTCCGGCTCCGGAAAGTCGACCTTTCTGCGGCTGATCCTGCGCGAGGAGCGCACCAGCCAAGGCCAGGTCCACGTCCTGGGCAAGGACCTCGCCCGGCTGTCCAACTGGAAGGTGCCGCACATGCGGCGCCAGCTGGGGACGGTCTTCCAGGACTTCCGGCTGCTGCCGAACAAGACCGTCGCCGAGAACGTGGCCTTCGCCCAGGAGGTCATCGGCAAGCCGCGCGGCGAGATCCGCAAGGCCGTCCCGCAGGTGCTCGACCTCGTCGGTCTCGGCGGGAAGGAGGACCGCATGCCGGGCGAGCTGTCCGGTGGTGAGCAGCAGCGCGTGGCCATCGCGCGGGCCTTCGTCAACCGTCCGATGCTGCTGATCGCGGACGAGCCCACCGGCAACCTCGACCCGCAGACCTCCGTCGGCATCATGAAGCTGCTCGACCGGATCAACAGGACAGGGACCACCGTCGTCATGGCGACCCACGACCAGAACATCGTCGACCAGATGCGCAAGCGCGTCATCGAGCTGGAGAAGGGCCGTCTCGTCCGCGACCAGGCACGCGGCGTCTACGGATATCAGCACTGAGCCGGTAGGGGATACAGACACATGCGCGCTCAGTTCGTGCTGTCGGAGATCATGGTCGGTCTCCGGCGCAATCTGACGATGACCTTCGCCGTCGTCGTCTCCGTGGCCCTCTCGCTCGCCCTCTTCGGCGGCGCGCTGCTCATGCGTGAGCAGGTCAGCACGATGAAGGACTACTGGTACGACAAGGTCAACGTCTCCATCTTCCTCTGCAACAAGAGCGACGGGGCCACCTCGCCCAAGTGCGCCAAGGGCGCGGTCACCGCGCAGCAGAAGGAGCAGATCGAGGCCGATCTGAAGAAGATGGACATCGTCGAGACGGTTCACCGCGAGTCCGCCGACGAGGCCTACAAGCACTACAAGGAGCAGTACGGCGACACGGCCATCGCCTCGGTGGTGACCCCGGACCAGATGCAGGAGTCCTTCCGGGTCAAGCTGAAGGACCCGGAGAAGTACAAGGTCGTCGCGACCGCCTTCGCCGGGCGGGACGGCGTCGAGTCCGTCCAGGACCAGCGGGGCATCCTGCAGAACCTGTTCGACCTGATGAACGGCATGAACGTCGTCGCCCTGTACGTGATGGCGCTGATGCTGGTCATCGCCCTGATCCTGATCGTCAACACGGTGCGCGTCTCGGCCTTCAGCCGGCGGCGCGAGACCGGGATCATGCGGCTGGTCGGCGCGACCAACTTCTACATCCAGATGCCGTTCATCATGGAGGCCGCCTTCGCCGGTCTGCTCGGCGGCGCCGTCGCCTCCGTGATGCTCCTCGTCGGGCGCTACTTCCTGATCGACCACGGCCTCGCGCTCGCCGACAAGATGGCGCTGGTCAACTTCATCGGCTGGGACGCGGTCCTCTCCAAGCTGCCGCTGGTGATCGCGGTGGGTCTGCTGATGCCCGCGCTCGCCGCGTTCATCGCGTTGCGCAAGTACCTGAAGGTGTGACAGTCCACTCGGGGTGAGCCCATGGCGTCGTACGGCCAACAGCCGTGCGGCGCCATTCGCTTGTCCTAGAGTGGGCGACATGCGTGCCGGTGCCGGCCCCGAGTTCTGTCGACGGCCCCGCGGAGTCCTCCGTGGGGCCGCTTTGACGTTGGTCTTCGCCGGGGTCCTCGGCACGGCCGCGGCCACCGGCTCGCTGCCGCGCGGGGAGCGGGCCGGCGAGCCCGCGACCGCCTCGGTCGACACGGTGGCGGACCGGGCGCCCGTCGACCGGGCCGCGCTCGCCCGCGCCGCGGCCGAGGCCATCGCCGACGGCAAGTCCGGCAAGAAGGCCGCCGAGGAGTTCGTCAGCCGCAGCGGCGACCGTTGGGGCGCGGTGTACGACAAGCAGGAGTACGCGGAGTTCGAGCAGGCCCTCGACGGCGCCTACACGGGCGTCGGACTGTCCGCCCGCCGGGCCGGCCGGGACCGGGTCGAGGTCAGCCGGGTGCAGCCGGGCGGACCCGCCGCGCGGGCCGGGCTGCGCCCCGGCGACCGGCTGGTCTCGGTCGACGGGCGCCCGGTCGGTGGCCTGTCGGTGTCCGAGGTGGTCTCGCTGCTGCGCGGCGGGGGTGTCTCGGGCACCCAGGTCGCCCTGGGGGTCGAGCGCGGCCGGGCCGCCTGGACCCAGACCCTGCGCCGGGCGCGCCTCGCCACCGACCCGGTGACCGTCCGCCGGCTCGACGACGGCACGGTCCTGATCCGGGTGGCCGCCTTCACCAAGGGCACGGGGGAGCGGGTCCGGGCCGCCGTGCGGGCCGCGCCGCCCCGCGCGGGTGTCCTGCTGGACCTGCGCGGCAACGCGGGCGGCCTGCTCGCGGAGGCCGCGGTCGCCGCCTCCGCCTTCCTCGACGGCGGGCTGGTCGCCACGTACGACGTGGAGGGCGAGCAGCGGGCGGTGTACGCGGACGGCGGCGGCGACACCGGGCGCCCGCTGGTGGCGCTGGTCGACGGCGGCACGATGAGCGCGGCCGAGCTGCTGACCGGGGCGCTCCAGGACCGAGGCCGGGCGGTCACCGTGGGCTCCCGCACCTTCGGCAAGGGCTCGGTGCAGATGCCGAGCACGCTGCCGGACGGCTCGGTCGCGGAGCTGACCGTCGGGCACTACCGCACGCCCGCCGGGCACGCCGTGGACGGCCGGGGGATCACGCCGGACGTGATCGTCGGCGGGGCGGGAGCCGAGGAGCGGGCCCGTACGGTATTGAGTGGCCTCGGAGGGGCCCCCTAGTGCGAAGATGAGCGCACTATGGCAAAGGGACTCGTCAACGTGCAGGGCAACCCTGCGAAGAAGAAGAGCCAGGACAAGGGGCCGGAGCGCAAGCTCATCGCGCAGAACAAGAAGGCGCGGCACGACTACCACATCCTCGACACGTACGAGTGCGGTGTGGTGCTCATGGGCACCGAGGTGAAGTCGCTCCGGATGGGCCGGGCGTCGCTCGTCGACGGCTTCGTCCAGATCGAGGGCCACGAAGCCTGGCTGTACAACATCCACGTGCCCGAGTACATGCAGGGCAGCTGGACCAACCACTCGGCGAAGCGGAAGCGGAAGCTGCTGCTGCACCGGGAGGAGATCGACAAGCTGGAGCAGAAGGCGTCCGAGACGGGTCACACGATCGTGCCCCTCGCGCTGTACTTCCTCGGCAGCCGGGTGAAGTGCGAGATCGCGCTCGCCAAGGGCAAGAAGGAGTACGACAAGCGGCAGACCCTGCGGGAGAAGCAGGACACCCGCGAGACCAACCGCGCCATCGCGGCGGCGAAGCGCCGTCAGCGGGCGAGCCAGGTGTAGCCGCCCGGGGTTAATACGCTGGCTACCGCGGCCCCCGGTCACGTACGATGGGGCCTGCACCCCTGGAGAGGGTGCGCGCTTTGAAAAATAAACATGGGGATGATCGGTTTCGACAGCGGATGTCGAAGCAGGGGAAGCGTGTCGAGGAAGCGGCAATGATCTCGTAAACCATATGTCGCAACCAATAATCGCCAACTCCAAGAGCGATAACTCCCGCTTCGCCCTCGCTGCCTAATTTTAGGTAACGAGTAGAAGCCTCTGTGAGGAGCGTCAGCCCGGGGGTGGTCCCGACCCGGATCCTGGCGTCATTTAGGGATCTAAACCTCTAGCCCCGGTCACGGGGGCCTGAGGGAAATCAAACAGTGACTGAGCCCGTTCCGGACTTGTCTGGGTGATCCGGAGGGCCGAGAAAATCGCACCGGACTGCACACGGAGAAGCCCTGTTTCCGCACCGTTGGACGCGGGTTCGATTCCCGCCATCTCCACTCATCCCATGTGGGCGCAGGCCCGGTGGTCGTTCCGACGGCCGCCGGGCCTTCGTCATGCCGGGGCCTTCCCCGGCTCCGGGCGTATACCTTCGGCTGCCTTCGGCGGCCGGGCCGGGGGCTCCCGTACGGCCGTAACGGGCAGGAAACCCACGGGAACCGAGACCGTCACACGGTCCCGGCAGTCTCGGGCGCCATGGACGCCAAGGACCACACGGACGCCGAGCGGACCCGGGACCTCGCGTCCGCCGGGGCGGAGCACCACGGGCCGCTCGCCGGATTCACCGTCGGGGTCACCTCGGTACGGCGGGCGGACGAGCTCATCGCGCTGCTGCGCCGAGGCGGCGCGGGCGTCGTCCACGGTCCCGCGCTGCGGATCGTGCCGCCCGCCGACGACGCCGAACTCCTCGCCGCCACCGAGGAGCTCATCGGCCATCCCCCGGACCTCGTCGTCGCCACCACCGCGACCGGCTTCCGCGACTGGCTCGGGGCGGCCGGTGGCCGGGGCCTCGGCGAGCCGCTCCTGGACCGGCTGCGCGGCGCCGAACTGCTGGCCCGCGGGCCCGAGGCGCGGGGCGCGGTCCGCGCGGCCGGGCTCACCGCGTCCTGGTCGCCGTCCTCCGACGCGCCGGCCGAGCTCCTCGGCCGGCTGCTCGGCGAGGGCGTCGCGGGCCGCCGGATCGCGCTCCAGCTGCACGGGGAGCCGCCGCCGGGCCTGGTGGCGACGCTGCGGGCGGCCGGGGCCGAGGTCGTCGTCGTGCCCGTCCACCGCTGGACGCCGCCCGAGGACACCGTCCCCCTCGACCGGCTCCTGGACGCGGTGGCCGCGCGCGGCCTGGACGCGGTCGTCTTCACCAGCGCGCCCGCCGCCGCCTCGCTGCTGCGCCGGGCGGGGGAGCGGGAGCTGCTCGACGACCTGGTCGCGGCGCTGCGGCACGAGGTGCCCGCGATGTGCGTGGGGCCGGTGGCGGCGGCGCCGCTCCAGGCGCTCGGCATCGGCACGTACCAGCCCGAACGCTGCCGGCTCGGCCCCTTGGTGGAGCTCGTCCGCCGGGAGCTGCCCGCCCGCGCGCGGGTGCTGCCGGTGGCCGGGCGCCGGGTCGAGATCCGGGGCCACGCGGTCCTCGTCGACGGCGCGCTGAGGCCGGTCCCGCCCGCCGGGATGGCCCTGCTCGGCCTGCTCGCCCGCCGCCCCGGCTGGGTCGTCGGGCGTCCCGAGCTGCTGCGGGCGCTGCCGGGCGCGGGGCGCGACGAGCACGCGGTGGAGACCGTGATGGCCCGGCTGCGGACGGCGCTGGGCGCCCCGAAGCTCATCCAGACGGTGGTCAAGCGCGGCTACCGGCTGGCGCTGGACCCGGTCGCGGCGGATGCGACGTACGAGGGGTGAGGGGTGGGCGTCCGTCCGCGCGGGGCTGCCCTCCGGGCGGACGTGCGCCCGCGCGGGACGCCTTCCGCGCCCCGCGCGGACGGGGCGTCAGTCCGGTCGCGGGGGCGTCGCCCGCAGCATCGGGGTGCGTTCGTGGGCCTTCTGGCGGCCGGGGCGGAAGAGCATGATGATCAGGCGGGCGCCCGGGGCCGTGAGGGGCTGGGCCGCGCAGATCGTCACATGGCCGGGGCCGAGCAGCGCGTGGCGCAGCGGGCGTTCGTCGCCGTCCGGGTGGATGTGCGCCCCGCCCGCCTCCCACAGCGGCCCCAGGTCCGGGTCGGCGCGGACCTCCGCCTCGATCCCGCGCAGCGTCCCGTCCTCCGGGCGGGCGGCGATGGCGGCCCGCAGCTGGGGAAGGATCAGCGGCGCCCACACGGTCCGCCAGTCCAGCAGGGTCGCGTCGCGCGCCGAGGGGTCCAGGAGCATCCAGCGCATGGTGTTGGCCGGGACCCGGCCGCCCGGGTACATCTCGGCGAAGTGCCGGTTGTGGGCCAGCAGGTTCCAGGAGGCGTCGGTGAGGTACGCCATGTGCGCGATGCCGTCCACGGCCTCCTGCCACACCCCGGGCACCTCCAGGCCCGAGGAGGGGTGCAGCGGGGCGGGCGGGTCGCCGATGCCCGCGTACCGGCAGAGCGAGACCCACTCCTGCTCGTTCAGGCCGAAGAGCCGGGCGACCTGGCGGAGGTAGTCGGCCGGCGGATGCGGATAGCGGCCGGTCTCCAGCCGGTTGTACGTGTCGACCGCCCGGCAGGTCAGCTCGTCCACCTGCTGCTGGGACAGGCCCCGGGCGCGCCGGCCGCGCCCGGTCGGCCGGGAGAGGCCGTGCGCCTCGGGCGCGATCAGCGCCCGGCGCTCGCGCAGCAGGACCCGCAGCGCGGTCCTGTTCACGCGCGCCCCCCTTCTCCGCCAATTCCTAGGAAAAACAATCCGTAGATAATAAACAGTTGAACGTTGATGCTGTGGGAGCGTCCACGCTGACCTGCGAGGACGCCCATCGATGACCGGACGGCGCTTCCCCCGCGCCTCTCCGGTCCCGGCCGGCCCGGGCGGCTCCCCCGTACGCCCGGGCCGGCCCTTTCGCGTTCCGCGACGTCAGGCCTGACACACGGCCTTCGGTGGCGTACGCTCGACGGCTGCCCAGTGCACGTCAGAAGGGGGCCCCGGTGGCCGCGCAGGAAGCCGTCGACACGGTCAGGGACCGTGAGATCGGTGTCGAACAGGAACATCTGGACCAGGTCTACCGCCGACTGGAGGAGAAGATCCACGAGGCCGAGTTCCTGATGAACGACGCCGCCCAGCGGGGCCAGGTCGGCACGCCCGGCGCCCTCGCCGAGCGGGACGCCCAGGTCTTCCGGGCCGGCATCCACCTCAACCGGCTCAACAACGAGTTCGAGGACTTCCTCTTCGGCCGGATCGACCTCCTCTTCGGCAAGGACGGGAAGAAGGGCCCCGACGGGGCCTACACCTCCGTCGAGCCCGCCGAGGACGCCGTCCGCACCGAGGACGGCCGGCAGGTCGCCGACATCGGCGAGACCCTCCACATCGGCCGCATCGGCGTCCTCGACTCCGACTACGCCCCGCTCGTCATCGACTGGCGGGCCCCCGCCGCCGCGCCCTTCTACCGCTCGACCCCGGTGGACCCGGGCCGCGTGGTGCGCCGCCGGGTCATCCGCTCCAAGGGCCGCCGGGTCCTCGGCGTCGAGGACGACCTGATGCGTCCCGAGCTCACCGCCAGCCTCGACGGCCAGGAGCTCCCGGTCATCGGCGACGGCGCGCTCATGGCCGCCCTCGGCCAGGCCCGCAGCCACACCATGCGCGACATCGTCGCCTCCATCCAGGCCGAGCAGGACCTGGTCATCCGCGCCCCCGCCGCCTCCGTGACGTACGTCGAGGGCGGCCCCGGCACCGGCAAGACCGCCGTCGCCCTGCACCGCGCCGCCTACCTGCTCTACCAGGACCGGCGCCGCTACTCCGGCGGCATCCTCATCGTGTCGCCGACCCCGCTGCTCGTCTCGTACACCGAGGGCGTGCTGCCCTCGCTGGGCGAGGAGGGCCAGGTCGCCATCCGCGCGCTCGGCAGCCTCGTCGACGGCGCCGAGGCCGACGCGTACGACGAGCCCGCCGTCGCCCGGATCAAGGGCTCCTCCCGGATGCTCGCCGTGCTCCGCAAGGCCGCCCGGGGCGCCCTGGAGACGCCCGCGCCCCGGGTCCAGCCCACTCTCGACGAGGCGGACGAGGCGGACGAGGCGGCGGAGGGCCGGGCCGCCGCGGCCGGCACCCCCACCCTGCTGCGGGTCGTCGCCTTCGGGCGGCGCCTGGAGCTGGGCCCCGAGGACCTCAAGCGCATCCGCCACAACGTCCTCGGCGGCACCGCCCCCGTCAACCTGCTGCGCCCCCGGGCCCGCCGGCTGCTGCTCGACGCGCTGTACGCCCGGTCCGGCGCCGCCGGCCGGCACAGCGACCCCGAGCTCGCCGCCGAGCTGCGCTCCTCCTTCGACGAGGACGTCTCGACCGAGGACTCCTTCCTGGCCTTCCTGGACGCCTGGTGGCCCGAGCTCACCCCGCGCGGGGTGCTCGACGCCATGGGCGACGAGCGGCGGCTCGGCCGCTGGGCCCGCCGGGTGCTCAACCCGGGCGAGGTGCGCAGGCTGGCCCGCTCGCTGCGCCGTCCGGGCCTCTCGGTGCACGACGTGGCCCTGCTCGACGAGCTGGCCACGCTCCTCGGCGCCCCGGCCCGGCCGCGCCGGAAGCGGGAGTACGACCCGCTGGACCAGCTCACCGGCCTGGAGGAGCTGATGCCGGTGCGCGAGGAGACCCAGCGGGAGCGGGCCGAGCGGCTGGCCGCCGAGCGGACCGAGTACGCCCACGTCATCGTCGACGAGGCCCAGGACCTCACGCCCATGCAGTGGCGGATGGTCGGCCGCCGCGGCCGGCACGCCACCTGGACCGTCGTCGGCGACCCCGCCCAGTCCTCCTGGTCCGACCCGGACGAGGCGGCGGCGGCCCGCGACGAGGCCCTCGGCAGCCGTCCCAGGCGCCGCTTCGAGCTCACGGTGAACTACCGCAACCCGGCCGAGATCGCCGAGCTCGCCGCCAAGGTGCTGGCGCTCGCCATGCCGGGCAAGGAGTCCCCGCGCGCGGTGCGCTCCACGGGCCTGGAGCCCCGCTTCGTCCCGATCCCGGAGCGGTCCGAGATGGCCGAAACCGTACGGTCGGAGGCCGAACGGCTGCTCGCACAGGTGGACGGCACGGTCGGCGTCGTCGTCGCGATGAACCGCCGCGCCGAGGCCGCCCGCTGGCTCGCCGGGCTCGGCGACCGGGTGGTGGCGCTCGGCTCGCTGGAGGCGAAGGGGCTGGAGTACGACGCCACGGTGGTGGTCTCGCCCGCCGAGATCGCCGACGAGTCCCCGGCCGGCCTGCGGGTGCTCTACGTGGCGCTGACCCGCTCCACGCAGGCGCTCACGGTGGTCTCGGGCGAGCGGGACCTGCCGGACGCGGACGGGGTGCCGGACCTGCTGAGGGACTGAGCGGGGGCCGGTCGAGGGATCGGATCCGGTCAACTCGTGCCGCGGGAATCACTTGCCAGGGTGGTTTGTTAGCCTTGTCGTGGCACCGGCTCGATCCAAGCCCCCGGGCCCAACCTTCGTCCCTTTGAGGGACCACTTGCCGCGAGGCGAGCATGGCGGGTCGGTGCCGCTTACTTCTAGAGGTCCTCGTCGCCTTCGGGCGGCGGGGACCTCTTCCGTTTCCGCGGATCTCTTCAGTTTCGGCCACGTCTCTCGTATGGTGGAAACTACTTTCCGAAAACGAAACGACCGTATTACCTGCTACCCGCAGGTAGGTGCGACGATCGGAGGGCGTCGCCGGGCGAATCAGCCGGGGCGGCGTAGCAACGAAGTCAGGGAAAGCAGAGGAACTCGGACATGGCAACGGCGCCCAGCGTCTCGTACTCGATGACGGTCCGGCTCGAAGTGCCCGCGAGCGGCACCGCGGTCTCCCAGCTCACCACGGCGGTCGAGACCCACGGAGGCTCCGTCACGGGCCTCGACGTGACCGCCTCCGGCCACGAGAAGCTGCGGATCGACGTCACCATCGCCGCCACCTCCACGGCGCACGCCGACGAGATCGTGCAGACCCTGCGCGGCATCGAGGGAGTCACCCTCGGCAAGGTCTCCGACCGTACGTTCCTGATGCACCTCGGCGGCAAGATCGAGATGGCGTCCAAGCACCCCATCCGCAACCGTGACGACCTCTCGATGATCTACACCCCGGGCGTCGCCCGCGTGTGCATGGCGATCGCCGAGAACCCCGAGGACGCCCGCCGCCTCACCATCAAGCGCAACTCCGTCGCAGTCGTGACGGACGGTTCCGCCGTCCTCGGCCTCGGCAACATCGGCCCCAAGGCCGCCCTGCCGGTCATGGAGGGCAAGGCCGCCCTGTTCAAGCGCTTCGCCGGCATCGACGCGTGGCCGCTCTGCCTGGACACCCAGGACACCGACGCCATCGTGGAGATCGTCAAGGCCATCGCCCCCGGCTTCGCGGGCATCAACCTGGAGGACATCTCGGCGCCCCGCTGCTTCGAGATCGAGGCCCGGCTGCGCGAGGCCCTGGACATCCCGGTCTTCCACGACGACCAGCACGGCACCGCCATCGTGGTGCTCGCCTCGCTCACCAACGCGCTGCGCGTGGTGGGCAAGGGCATCGGCGACGTACGGGTCGTCATGTCCGGCGCGGGCGCGGCCGGTACGGCCATCCTGAAGCTGCTCCTGGCCGCCGGTGTGAAGCACGCGGTCGTCGCCGACATCCACGGCGTGGTCCACGCGGACCGCGCGGACCTGGTGGACGCCGCGCCCGACTCGCCGCTGCGCTGGATCGCCGACAACACCAACCCGGAGGGCGTCACCGGCACCCTCAAGGAGGCCGTGGTCGGCGCGGACGTCTTCATCGGCGTCTCGGCCCCGAACGTGCTGGGCGCCGAGGACGTGGCCGCCATGGCCGAGGGCGCGATCGTCTTCGCGCTCGCGAACCCGGACCCCGAGGTGGACCCGGCGATCGCCCGCCAGACGGCCGCCGTCGTGGCCACCGGCCGCTCGGACTTCCCCAACCAGATCAACAACGTGCTGGTCTTCCCCGGCGTCTTCCGCGGCCTGCTGGACGCGCAGTCCCGCACGGTCAACACCGAGATGATGCTGGCCGCCGCCAGCGCCCTCGCGGACGTCGTCACCGAGGACGAGCTGAACCCGAACTACATCATCCCGTCGGTCTTCAACGACAAGGTCGCCGGCGCGGTGGCCGGCGCCGTGCGCAACGCGGCGAAGGCGGCCGGCGCGGGCGCCTGAGCGGCCGGGGAGGCGGTGGCTGCGTGTCGCGGTCGCCGCACCCCAAACCCGCCTTTAGGGTGGTAGTCCGGCTCCGCACGGTTCGCGCGGAGTCGACGCTCTGTCACCACCAGGGAGCTCCGGCGTTCTTCGTGTGACCCATGAGGGTGCCGGAGGGGTGCCGGATTGGCGTTCCCGCCGCTGGTGGGGGCAGGATGCGTGTTTGGGCGCGAGGGTCTGTCAGCAGACCCGGGTCCGGGGACTGTCCGAGGGCCCTGGCAGCATCGGCTTCGATCTCACGCCTCACAGGCAAGAAAGACACGGGAGTAACAACATGAACCGCAGTGAGCTGGTGGCCGCCCTGGCCGACCGTGCCGAGGTGACCCGCAAGGACGCCGACGCCGTTCTGGCCGCGCTCGCCGAGACCGTCGGCGAGGTCGTCGCCAAGGGCGACGAGAAGGTCACCATCCCCGGCTTCCTGACCTTCGAGCGCACCCACCGTGCCGCTCGCACCGCTCGTAACCCGCAGACCGGCGACCCGATCAACATCCCGGCCGGCTACAGCGTGAAGGTCTCCGCGGGCTCGAAGCTCAAGGAAGCCGCCAAGGGCAAGTAAGCAGGCGGCCCTCCGGGCAGCTTGCTCCCAGGGCCGCTGAGGCGGCCTGTGGCAGCGAAAAGGGCGGCCACCCTGTCAGGGGGTGGCCGCCCTCTCGTTTGCCCTTCAGGAGGCGTTGCAGGCGCTTACACGAGTGCGCTGCCCGGGAGCTCGACCTTGGCGCCGAGCTCGACCAGCTTCTCCATGAAGTTCTCGTAGCCGCGGTTGATCAGCTCGATGCCGTGCACCCGGCTGGTGCCCTGGGCGGCCAGCGCCGCGATCAGGTACGAGAAGCCGCCGCGCAGGTCCGGGATGACCAGGTCCGCGCCCTGGAGCTTGGTCGGGCCGCTGACGACCGCCGAGTGGAGGAAGTTGCGCTGGCCGAAGCGGCAGTCCGAGCCGCCCAGGCACTCGCGGTACAGCTGGATGTGAGCACCCATCTGGTTCAGCGCCGAGGTGAAGCCGAGCCGCGACTCGTACACCGTCTCGTGGACGATGGACAGGCCCGAGGCCTGGGTCAGGGCGACGACCAGCGGCTGCTGCCAGTCGGTCTGGAAGCCGGGGTGGACGTCGGTCTCCAGGGCGATCGCGTTGAGCGAGCCGCCCGGGTGCCAGAAGCGGATGCCCTCGTCGTCGATCTCGAAGGCGCCGCCGACCTTCCGGTACGTGTTGAGGAAGGTCATCATCGAGCGCTGCTGGGCGCCGCGCACGTAGATGTCGCCCTCGGTGGCCAGCGCCGCCGACGCCCAGGAGGCCGCCTCCAGGCGGTCCGAGAGGGCGTGGTGGTTGTAGCCGCCGAGCTTGTCGACACCGGTGATCCGGATGGTCCGGTCGGTGTCCATGGCGATGATCGCGCCCATCTTCTGCAGCACGCAGATGAGGTCCTCGATCTCCGGCTCCACGGCCGCGTTGGACAGCTCGGTGACGCCCTCCGCGAGGACCGCGGTGAGCAGCACCTGCTCGGTCGCGCCGACCGAGGGGTAGGGCAGCGCGATCTTGGTGCCGCGCAGCCGCTGCGGGGCCTCCAGGTACTGCCCGTCGGCCCGCTTCTCGATGGTGGCGCCGAACTTGCGCAGCACGTCGAAGTGGAAGTCGATCGGCCGGCCGCCGATGTCGCAGCCGCCCAGGCCCGGGATGAAGGCGTGGCCGAGGCGGTGCAGCAGCGGGCCGCAGAAGAGGATCGGGATGCGCGAGGAGCCGGCGTGCGCGTCGATGTCGGCCACGTTGGCGGACTCGACGTGGGTCGGGTCCATGATCAGCTCGCCCGGCTCCTCGCCGGGGCGGACCGTCACGCCGTGCAGCTGGAGCAGGCCGCGGACCACGCGGACGTCGCGGATGTCGGGCACGTTGCGCAGTCGGCTCGGCTCGCTGCCGAGCAGGGCGGCGACCATCGCCTTGGGCACGAGGTTCTTCGCGCCACGGACGCGGATCTCGCCCTCCAGCGGGGTACCGCCGTGGACAAGCAGGACATCGTGGCTGTCAGTGCCGGTCATGAATCTCGCGTTCCGGGTCGTCGGGGACGGGTGGCCAGAGAAAAGGGTAAGGGGCCATGGGACCCCGGTTGTGTGGCTGAGGGGGCCCCGCGAATGTAATGAATCGGGTACAGCACCCTCCGTTCACGCGATCTTGCGGAGCGTCACCGTCCGCTTGGTCCGGCGGCGGGCCGGCCGGGCCGTCGACGGGCCCCGCTGACCTGCGCGGCGGCACACCTGCCCCGGATCGCCCCGGACAACCCCCCGGAACGCCGAAGATGCGGGATCATGTGTCGCATGACCGAGGTGTCCTCGCTCACAGGACGGCTGCTCGTGGCCACCCCCGCGCTGGCGGACCCGAACTTCGACCGCGCGGTCGTCCTGCTGCTCGACCACGACGACGAGGGTTCCCTCGGCGTGGTCCTCAACCGGCCGACCCCCGTGACGGTCGGCGACATCCTCGCGCCCTGGGCCGGGCTCGCCGGCGAGCCGGGGGTGGTCTTCCAGGGCGGCCCGGTCTCGCTCGACGCGGCCCTCGGCATCGCGGTGATCCCCGGCGACGAGGGCCCGCTCGGCTGGCGGCGGGTGTTCGGGGCGATCGGCCTGGTCGACCTGGAGACCCCGCCCGAGCTGCTCGGGCCCGCCATCGGCGCCCTGCGGATCTTCGCGGGGTACGCGGGCTGGGGCCCCGGGCAACTGGAGTCGGAGCTCGGCGACGGCGCCTGGTACGTGGTGGAGTCCGAGCCCGGCGACGTGTCGTCCCCGCGCCCCGAGACGCTCTGGCGCCAGGTGCTGCGGCGGCAGCGCGGCGAGCTCGCGATGGTGGCCACGTATCCGGACGATCCCTCGCTGAACTGAGGGCGCGGGACCGGGCGGGAAGCGGGGCCGGGACCGGGCGCGCGTGGCCCCCGCCGGGGGTCGCCCGGAGGGCGCTCGGAGCGGGCGGCTTCTTTCAGTACCCTTGGGTGCCATGAGCACTCTTGAGCCCGAGCGCGGGGCAGGTACGGGGACCCTCGTCGAGCCGACGCCGCAGGTGTCCCACGGTGACGGCGACCATGAGCGCTACGCCCACTATGTCCAGAAGGACAAGATCATGGCGAGTGCCCTCGACGGCACTCCCGTGGTGGCGCTGTGCGGCAAGGTCTGGGTACCGGGCCGCGACCCCAAGAAGTACCCGGTCTGCCCGATGTGCAAGGAGATCTACGACTCCATGGGCGCCGGCGGGGACAAGGACAAGGACAAGGGCGGCAAGGATAAGTAGTCCGGACCGCCGGCAGTCGGGAACGGCCCCCGGCGCGCGCACTTCGGTGCGCGCGCCGGGGGCCGTTTCGCGTTGCGCAGGATGCTTCGGCCGGTCACAGAGTGGTGGAGACCTCTTGTCCTGGTGTTGGTCCGCCCATAACCTCACGCCTGTTGTGCAGTGCGAAACGTCCGTTGCGTATGCTGCAACGGCTGTGTGGAGGGGACCGCCATGAAGCTTCCTGCCCGGATCGCCGTACCCATCGCTCTTCTGACCCTGGCCGCATGTGCCCCCCAGACCTCGGGCGGCGCCTCCGGCACCGACGACAAGACCGGCACCCTGCGTGTCTGGCTCTTCCAGGAGGTCGCCAACAAGCCCAAGGAGGACGTCGTCCAGCAGGCCGTCGCCGCCTTCGAGAAGCGGAACAAGGGCGCCAAGGTCGAGGTCGAGTACATCCCCGTCGAGACCCGCGCCCAGCGCGTCAAGGCGGCCTTCAACGACCCCAAGTCCGCGCCCGACCTCATCGAGTACGGCAACACCGACACCGCCGGCTACGTCAAGGACGGCGGACTCGCCGACATCACCGCCGAATTCGGCGCCTGGGACGAGGCCAAGGACACCGACCCCACCGCCAAGTCCTCCGTCACCGTCGGCGGCAAGGTCTACGGCGCCCCGCTCTTCGTCGGCGTCCGCGCGCTCTACTACCGCACCGACGTCTTCACCTCGCTCGGCCTGAGCGCCCCGAAGACCCAGGACGAGCTCATCAGCACCGCCAAGAAGATCCGCAAGGCCCGCCCCGAGCTCTACGGCATCGCCGTCGGCGGCGCCTACACCTACGGCGCCATGCCCTTCATCTGGGCCAACGGCGGCGAACTCGCCACCGGCACCGGCACCGCCGCCGACCCGTACAAGTCCGCCATCGGCAGCGAGGCCGCCCGCAAGGGCATCGCCTCGTACACCTCCCTCTTCGGCGACGACAACTGCCCCGCCGCCAAGTGCGCCCAGATGGGCGGCAACGCCACCGTCACCGCCTTCGCCTCCGGCAAGGCCGCCATGGCCATCGGCGGCGACTTCAGCCACGCCGCCGTCGAGGCCGGCACCGTCAAGGGCAAGTACGCCGTCGTGCCGCTCCCCGGCACGACCCCCGGCTCCATAGCCCCCGCCTTCGCCGGCGGCAACAACATCGGCGTCCTCAAGAGCACCTCCCACCGCACCCTCGCCGTCGACCTCATGAAGTCGCTCACCGGCAAGGAGACCCAGGGCCGCCTCTTCGACGCCATGGGCTTCCTGCCCACCTACACCGACGTCCGGCAGCAGGCCGCGGCCAAGGAACCCTTCGTGAAGCCCTTCATCGACTCCCTCGGCGCCGGCGCCAAGTTCGTCCCCGCCTCCGCCGGCTGGGGCCAGATCGACGCCGGGCTCGTCCTCCCCACCCTCTTCCAGGAGGTCGTCAGCGGCCGGAAGGACGTCGCGACCGCCTCCGGCGACGCCGCCAGGAAGATGGACGAGGCCTTCACCGCCGCCGGCACCCCGGCCACCGGCTGAGAACCGGGAACCGCACCATGACCACCGCACCCCGCACCGAGAAGGCCGCGGCCGGACCCGGGCCCGCGCCCTTGCGCGCCGGCCCGCGGCTCCCCGGCCCGCGCGCCCCGCGCCCGCCCCGCAGGGGGACCGGGAGCCGCCGGACCGGCTCCGCCTGGACCCCCTGGCTCTATCTGCTCCCCGCCCTCGTCGTCCTCGGCGGCCTGCTCGTCTACCCCATCTACCAGCTCGGCCTGATCTCCTTCCTGGAATACACCCAGGCCCAGGTCAGCGGCGGCGAACCCACCACCTTCCAGGGGCTCGGCAACTACCGGACGCTCTTCGCCGACCCGCAGTTCTGGCAGGTCCTGCTCGCCACCGTGCTGTTCGCCGCCGCCTGTGTGCTCGCCACCCTCGCCGTCGGCTGCGCCCTCGCCGTCCTGCTCACCCGGATCCGCGCGCTGCCCCGGCTCGCCCTGATGCTGGCCGCGCTCGGTGCCTGGGCCACCCCCGCCGTCACCGGCTCCACCGTCTGGGTCTTCCTCTTCGACCCCGACTACGGGCCGGTCAACCGGCTCCTCGGGCTCGGCGACTTCTCCTGGACCTACGGGCGCTACAGCGCCTTCGCGCTCGTCCTCTTCGAGGTCGTGTGGTGCTCGTTCCCCTTCGTGATGGTCACCGTCTACGCCGGCATCAAGGCCATCCCCTCCGAGGTCCTGGAGGCCGCCGCCCTCGACGGCGCCTCCCAGTGGCGCATCTGGCGCTCCGTCACCGCGCCCATGCTGCGCCCGATCCTGGTCGTCGTCACGATCCAGTCGATCATCTGGGACTTCAAGGTCTTCACCCAGATCTACGTGATGACGGGCGGCGGCGGCATCGCCGGACAGAACCTCGTCCTCAACGTCTACGCCTACCAGAAGGCCTTCGCCTCCTCCCAGTACAGCCTGGGCTCGGCCATCGGCGTGGTCATGCTGCTGATCCTGCTCACGGTGACCCTGGTCTACCTGCGGCTGATCCGACGACAGGGAGAGGAACTGTGAGCTCCACCGGCCTCCGCATCCGCATCCGCGTCCGCGTCCGCCGGCCCGGCCGGCTCGCCGCCGAGGCGGCGGCCCTGCTCGTGGCCGCGGCCGTCGCCTTCCCGCTGTACTGGATGGTCCTCTCCGCCTTCAAGCCGGCCGGCGAGATCCAGTCCACCAGCCCCCGCCCCTGGACGCTCGCCCCGTCCCTCGACTCCTTCCGGCGCGTCTTCGAACAGCAGGAGTTCGGGCGCTACTTCCTCAACTCGCTCCTCGTCGCGACCGCCGTCGTGCTGGCCTCCGCCGTCATCGCCTTCCTCGCCGCGACCGCCGTCACCCGCTTCCGCTTCCGCTTCCGGACCACGCTGCTGATCATGTTCCTGGTCGCGCAGATGGTCCCCATCGAGGCCCTGACCATCCCGCTCTTCTTCCTCATGCGGGACTTCGGGCAGCTCAACACCCTCGGCTCGCTGATCCTGCCGCACATCGCCTTCTCGTTGCCCTTCGCGATCTGGATGCTGCGCGGCTTCGTCAAGGCCGTGCCCGAGGCGCTGGAGGAGCAGGCGATGATCGACGGCGCGAGCCGCACCCGCTTCCTGTGGCAGATCCTCTTCCCGCTGGTCTTCCCCGGGCTCGTCGCCACCAGCGTCTTCTCCTTCATCTCGACCTGGAACGACTTCCTCTTCGCCAAGTCCTTCCTGATCAGCGACACCTCGCAGTCGACCCTCCCGATGGCGCTGCTCGTCTTCTTCAAGCCCGACGAGAACGACTGGGGAGGGATCATGGCCGGGTCGACCGTGATGACGATCCCGGTGCTCGTCTTCTTCGTACTCGTACAGCGTCGTCTGGTCTCCGGACTGGGCGGGGCGGTGAAGGACTGACACGATGCCCCACGAAACCTCCTTCGACACGGACCTGATCCCCGCGCCCCTGAGCGCCGAGCGCCGCGCCGACGCGCCCGCGCGCGCCGCCCTCGACGAGCGCACCACCCTCGACGCCGGGCCCGGCACCCACGACACCGCGCGCTGGCTGCGGGCCACGCTCGGCGCCGCCACCGGGCTGCCCCTCGCCGACGGCACCGGGCCGCACGCGATCCGGCTGCGGATCAGCGCGGACGTCGAGCGCGAACTCGGCTCCGAGGGCTACCGGCTGACCACCGACGGCTCCGGCGCCGATACGGCCGCCGACGCGGCCGTCGTCCTGGAGGGCGGCGGCCCCGCCGGGCTCTTCTGGGGCGCGCAGACCCTGCGCCAGCTCCTCGGCCCCGAGGCGCACCGCCGCGCCCGCGTGGCGCCCGCCGGGCACGCCTGGGAGCTGCCCGCACTCACCGTCGCCGACGCGCCCCGCTTCCGCTGGCGCGGCCTCATGCTCGACGTCGCCCGCCACTTCATGCCCAAGGACGACGTGCTGCGGCAGCTCGACCTGATGGCCGCCCACAAGCTGAACGTCCTCCACCTGCACCTCACCGACGACCAGGGCTGGCGCGTCGAGATCAAGCGGCACCCGCGCCTCACCGAGACGGGCTCCTGGCGGGCCCGCAGCAAGTGGGGCCACCGGGCCTCGCCGCTGTGGAACGAGACTCCGCACGGCGGCTTCTACACCCAGGACGACATCCGCGAGATCGTCGCCTACGCCGCCGCCCGGCATATCGCGGTCGTCCCCGAGATCGACGTCCCGGGCCACTCGCAGGCCGCCATCGCCGCGTACCCCGAACTGGGCAACACCGACGTCATCGACACCACCGCCCTCTCCGTCTGGGACACCTGGGGGGTCAGTCCGAACGTACTCGCCCCCACTGACAGCGTGCTCCGCTTCTACGAGGAGGTCCTCGAAGAGGTCCTGGAGCTGTTCCCCGCCACGCTCACGCCCTTCGTGCACATCGGCGGCGACGAGTGCCCCAAGGACCAGTGGCGGGCCTCGGCCACCGCCCAGGCCCGCATCAAGGAGCTCGGCGTCGGCGACGAGGACGGCCTCCAGTCCTGGTTCATCCGGCACTTCGACCGCTGGCTCGCCGACCGGGGCCGCCGCCTCATCGGCTGGGACGAGATCCTGGAGGGCGGCCTCGCCCCCGGCGCCGCCGTCTCCTCCTGGCGCGGCTACGCGGGCGGGATCACCGCCGCCGAGGCCGGCCACGACGTGGTCATGTGCCCCGAGCAGCAGGTGTACCTGGACCACCGTCAGGCGCCCGGCGAGGACGAGCCGATGCCCATCGGGTACGTGCGCACCCTGGCCGACGTCTACCGCTTCGAGCCCGTCCCGCCCGGCCTCGCCCCCGAGGCCGCCGCCCACATCCTGGGAACCCAGGCCAACGTGTGGACCGAGGTGATGGAGAACCGGGCCCGCGTCGACTACCAGACCCAGCCCCGGCTCGCCGCCTTCGCCGAGGTCGCCTGGTCCCGGCTGCCCGCCCCCGAGGCACGTGATCTCGCCGACTTCGAGCGCCGGATGGCGGCCCACTACCGCCGCCTCGACGCCCTCGGCGTGGACTACCGGCCGCCCGCCGGACCCCTCCCCTGGCAGCGCCGTCCCGGGATCCAGGGCCGCCCCATCGAGGGGGCACCCCCGAACGTGTGAGGCACCTATCCCCATGACGTCACCCAAGAGCGGCAAAACGGAACTCGGCGCCGCTCTTGGGATGTCCCGGCACGTCCCGGACGGAAACCCCCTTCGCGGACCCTCGCGACGTACGGCTCGGAAGATGTGCCAGAGTTGCCACGTCCAGGCTGTGAGCACGTACGGTACGGCCACACAGGCGTGACAGCCGGGGACGGTCGGGGATCACCGGGACACCGGGAAGGGGCAGCGGGTTGACCACGCACGCACCACAGACGGCATCGCGGGCGGCGCGGTCCGTGACGCTGCCCGTCTCGCTGGACGAGGCCGTGGCGGCGCTCACGGCGATGCCGGCCGCCGTCCCCGTGGCCGGCGGCACCGACCTGATGGCCGCCGTCAACCGCGGCCGGCTGCGGCCCGCGGGCCTGGTCGGCCTCGGCCGGATCAACGAGATCCGCGGCTGGCAGTACCAGGACGGGCACGCCCTCCTCGGCGCCGGCCTCACCCACGCCCGGATGGGCCGCCCGGACTTCGCGGCCCTCATCCCGGCCCTGGCCGCCGCCGCGCGCGTGGCCGGACCGCCCCAGATCCGCAACGCCGGCACCCTCGGCGGCAACATCGTGACCGCGGCGCCCTCCGGCGACTCGCTGCCCGTGCTGGCCGCCCTGGAGGCCGAACTCGTCGTCGTGGGCCCGCTCGGCACCCGCGAACTGCCCGTCAGCCACCTGCTGGCCGGCCGCGACCTGCTGGCCCCCGGCGAGCTGGTCGCCTTCGTGCGCGTACCGCTGCTGCACGCGCCGCAGGTCTTCCTCAAGGCCACCGGCCGCACCGGCCCGGCCCGCGCCACCGCCTCCGTCGCCGTCGTCCTCGACCCGGCGCGCCGCGGTGTGCGCTGCGCGGTCGGCGCCGTCGCCCCGATGCCGCTGCGCCCGCTGGAGGCGGAGCAGTGGATCGCCTCGCTGGTGGACTGGGACGGGGACCGGGGGCTGGCGCCGGAGGCACTGGCGGCGTTCGGCGACTATGTGGCCGCCGCGTGCATCCCGGACCCGCCGGGCGGCGAGCCGCTGCCCCCCGCCGTACTGCACCTGCGGCGGACCGTCGCCGCGCTGGCCCGACGGGCACTGGGGAGGGCACTGTCGTGAGCGACGCACACGAGGAGCGCGGGAGCGGCTGGCAGCCGATCCCGCAGAGCGAGGGCTACGACGGCGACGCGACGGCGTTCGTCCAGCTCCCGCCGGACTTCATGCTGGAGGGCGTCCCGCTGGAGGCCCCCGGCCACGGCTACGTGCCGCCGGTCATCGCCCCGCTGACCCCGGCGCCGCCCGCTCCGCCTGAGGACTACCCCCAGGAGCCGACGGTCTCCTGGACGATCCCGACCATCGAGGACGGCGCGGACGCCCTCGACGACTCGGGGGAGTACACGACGTCGACCCTCGCCCCGTACGCGAACGGCGCCCCGGCGACGCTGCCGGGGGGCGCGGCGGCGCCGTGGGCGGTGGGGGAGGCCCCGGGGGCCGCTGGTGTGGCTGGGGCGGCTGAGGTGCTTGAGGCGGCCGAGGTCGCCGAGGCACCTGAGGCACCTGAGGCACCTGAGGCACCTGAGGCACCTGAGGCACCTGAGATCTCTGGGGTTCATGAGGTCGCTGAGCTGGTCGAGGCGGCTGAGGCTCACGCGGCTCATGAGGCTCACGCGGCTCATGAGGCCCTGGACGTTCACGAGGTCCCCGAGGCCCCTGTGACTCCCGAGGTGAGCCCGGCCGAGGCACCCGTGGCGGCGCCCGCGGAGCGGCTCGCCGAGCTGCCCACGGACATGTCCACCGACAGCGACGAGCACCCCCACACTTCGTACACGCTCCGCGTGAACGGTGCCGACCGCCCGGTCACGGAGTCGTGGATCGGCGAGTCGCTGCTCTACGTGCTGCGCGAGCGCCTCGGCCTCGCCGGGGCGAAGGACGGCTGCTCGCAGGGCGAGTGCGGCGCGTGCAACGTGCAGGTGGACGGCCGGCTGGTCGCGTCCTGCCTGGTGCCCGCGGCGACGGCGGCGGGCAGCGAGGTGCGCACGGTCGAGGGCCTGGCCGTGGACGGCGAGCCGTCCGACGTGCAGCGGGCGCTCGCGAAGTGCGGGGTCCAGTGCGGCTTCTGCATCCCGGGCATGGCCATGACCGTGCACGACCTCCTTGAGGGCAACCACGCCCCGAACGAGCTGGAGACCCGGCAGGCGCTCTGCGGCAACCTGTGCCGCTGCTCGGGCTACCGAGGCGTGCTCGACGCCGTACGGGAGGTCGTCAGCGGTCGCGAGGCGGCGGCCGAGGCCGAGGCGGAGGCGGGCGAGGAGGCGGCCCGCATCCCGCACCAGATCCCCCACCCGTTCGACGGAGGCACCGCGTGAGCGTGAGCAGCGAAGCGACCACGGAGGCGGCCGGCCCCGGGCCCGGGATCGGCATCGGCGTCTCGCTCCCGCAGGCCGACGCGCGGGCGAAGACCGAGGGCACCTTCCCGTACGCCTCCGATCTGTGGGCCGAGGGCCTGCTGTGGGCGGCGATCCTGCGCTCCCCGCACCCGCACGCGCGGATCGTGTCGATCGACACGACGGCGGCGGCCGAGATGCCGGGTGTGCGGGCCGTGGTGACCCACGCCGACGTGCCGGGCGCCCTCACGTACGGGCGCCGGGTGGCGGACCGGCCGGTGTTCGCCGCCGACCTGGTGCGCCACCACGGCGAGGCGATCGCCGCGGTGGCCGCCGACCACCCGGACACGGCGCGGCTCGCGGCGGCGGCGATCGCCGTCGAGTACGAGGTGCTGGAGCCGGTCACGGACCCGGAGAAGGCGTTCGCGGCGCCGCCGCTGCACCCGGACGGCAACCTGATCCGGCACATCCCGCTGAGCTTCGGCGACCAGGAGGCGACGGGCGAGATCGTCGTCGAGGGGCTGTACCGGATCGGACGCCAGGACACCGCGCCCATCGGGGCGGAGGCCGCGCTGGCGGTGCCGCGCCCGGACGGGGGCGTGGAGCTGTACACCGCGTCGACGGACCCGCACACCGACCGGGACCTGGCGGCGGCGTGCTTCGGGCTGCCGCCGGAGCAGGTCAAGCTGGTGGTGACGGGCGTCCCGGGTGCGACGGGCGACCGCGAGGACCCCGGCTTCCAGATCCCGCTGGGGCTGCTGGCGCTGCGCACCGGCTGCCCGGTCAAGCTCACGGCCACCCGCGAGGAGTCCTTCCTCGGCCACGCCCACCGCCACCCCAGCCTGCTGCGCTACCGCCACCACGCGGACGCGGAGGGCCGGCTGGTGAAGGTGGAGGCGCAGATCCTGCTGGACGCGGGGGCGTACGCGGACTCCTCCGCGGAGTCGCTGGCGGCGGCGGTGTCCTTCGCCTGCGGCCCGTACGTCGTGCCGCACGCGTTCGTCGAGGGCTGGGCCGTCCGTACGAACAACCCCCCGTCCGGCCATGTGCGGGGCGAGGGCGCCCTGCAGGTGTGCGCGGCGTACGAGGCGCAGATGGACAAGCTGGCCGCGCGGGTGGGCGTGGACGGCGCCGAGATCCGGATGCGCAACGTCCTGGCGACGGGCGACATCCTGCCCACCGGCCAGACGGTCACCTGCCCCGCGCCCGTGGCCGAACTCCTCTCCTCGGTCCGCGACTTCCCCCTCCCGCCCCTCCCGATGGACTCCCCGGAGGAGGACTGGCTGCTGCCCGGCGGCCCGGACGGCGCGGGGGAGCCGGGCGCGGTCCGGCGGGGCGTCGGCTACGCGCTGGGCATGGTGCACATGCTGGGCGCGGAGGGCGCGGACGAGGTCTCGACGGCGACGGTACGGGTCCACGACGGGGTGGCCACGGTCATCTGCGCGGCCGTGGACACGGGCTCGGGCTTCACGACGCTGGCCCGGCAGATCGTCCAGGAGACGCTGGGCATCGAAGAGGTGCACGTGGCCCCCGTGGACACGGACCAGCCGCCGTCGGGCCCGGCGACGCACGGCCGGCACACCTGGGTGTCGGGCGGGGCGGTGGAGCGGGCGGCCAGGATGGTCCGGACCCAGCTCCTCCAGCCGCTGGCGCACAAGTTCGGCATGTCGACGGAGCTGCTCCAGATCACCGACGGCAAGATCACCTCGTATGACGGTGTGCTGTCGACGACGGTCACCGAGGCGATGGACGGCAAGGAGCTCTGGGCCACCGCCCAGTGCCGCCCGCACCCCACCGAGCCGCTGGACGAGAACGGGCAGGGCGACGCCTTCGTGGGCCTGGCGTTCTGCGCGATCCGCGCGGTGGTGGACGTGGACGTGGAGATCGGCACGGTCCGGGTGGTCGAGATGGCCGTCGCCCAGGACGTCGGCCGCATCCTGAACCCGGCCCAACTGGCCACCCGCATCGAGGCGGGCGTCACCCAGGGCGTCGGCGCGGCCCTCACGGAGAACCTCCGCACCAGCCGAGGCCTGGTCCGCCACCCCGACCTGACGGGCTATGCCCTTCCCACGTCGCTGGACGCCCCGGACATCCGTATCGTCAAGCTCGTCGAGGAACGCGACGTCGTCGCCCCCTTCGGCGCCAAGCCCGCGAGCGCGGTCCCGGTCGTCACCTCCCCGGCGGCGGTGGCCTCGGCGGTCCGCGCCGCCACGGGCCGTCCCGTCAACCGGCTCCCGATCAGACCGCAGGCGGCGGTCGTCACCGGGTGAGGGCGGGGGCGTTGTACGGGCATGGTGTCCGGGCGCGGGGGCCCGGGCGGAGGGCTCTCCGGCCGGGGGTCCCGTCCTCGGACTGATCACCGACGGACTGGGCGACCGGGGGCTGTTGATGCTGACGTACGACAACGTGGTCCATGCCCCTCTGGGCAGGATGAAGACCGCGGTGGACCACTGGTCCGAGATGAAGACCAGACTCGGCCGGCTCGCCGAGGACGCGCGGACCGACATGGCCGCGAAGGCCAAGGACGAGTACTGGCGCGGGGTGAACGCCGAGGTCACCAAGCCGTTCGTGGACAAGACGGCCAAGGAGTTCGCGGACGCGGCGAAGTCGGCGGAAGGCGTCTGGAAGATCCTGCGGGAAGGCTACGCCGCCTTCAAGAAGGCCCAGGACGACCTCAGGAGCATCGCCGACACGGAAGCCAAGGCGCGGGGACTGACCGTGACCGCGACCGGTGCCGTGGAGGCGGTGCGCCCCATCGACGCCCCGGACATGGAGCTGCGCCGCGACCCGGACTATCTCGCGCTGATCCGCAAGGAAGAGGAAGCGATCGGGGCGTTACAGGAGCGCATCACCGCCATCCTGGAGACCTGTGACGAAGCCGACGTGGCCTGCGCGAACGCGCTCCGGGCCAACGTCACCTCCGGCGCGTACGACTTCTCGGCGCCGAAGTACTCCAGCCTCGACGCCGAAGAGGCCCAACGGGCCGTCGACCTGGCAGGGAAGGGCCGGGACCTCACCCCCGACGAACTGGCCCGCCTCAACGAGCTGCTGGCCGACAACAGCGCCTCCGGCGCCTTCGCCCGCGCGTTCTACGACGGCCTGGGGGCCAAGGGCTCGCTGGAGTTCTTCGGCCGGCTCTCCGCCGACACGTTCGACGGCGGCAAGGTGGACGAGGCGCGGCTCGCCGCCGTCCAGGAGCTGCAGAAGAACCTGGGACTCAACCTCGCGCAGGCGACGCGCGGCGACGACGCGTGGGCCGACCGGTGGTCGGCGGAGATGCGCGGACTGGGCACCGAGCGCGTTCCACTGGCCAGGAACGACTACGGCGCCCCCTTCGGGTACCAGCTGCTCGGCGGCGTTCTGCGGTACGGGGACTACAACCCCAGGTTCCTGGTGCCGGTCGCCGAGCATGTGACACAGCTCCATGCCAAGGACCCGGAGATGTTCGCGGCGAACAAGGGCTTCGGCGGGCTCCGCAGCGACCCGTTCAATCCGTCCGGGGTCAACGGAGCCGGCTACGACCCGATGGTGCCGGTGCTGGAGGCCCTCGGGCACAGCCCGCAGGCGGCGAAGGAGTTCTTCGGTAAGGAACCCACGCCGTATACGGAGGACGGGAAGCCCGGGGGCACCTCCGCGGTGAGTGTGAAGTACCTGGAGTTCTTCACCGACGAGAAGTACGCCTCCTTCGCGGACATCGACGGGCGGACCCCGGAGGAGGCCAAGAAGGCGCGCGACTTCCTGCCGGACGCCCTGGGCCACGCACTGGAGGCAGCCACCCTCGGGCACGCCTGGGACGACCCCGACCCGAAGCTGGGCCGGGACGCCGTGACGGTCGAGATCATGGACCGCGTCATCACCCGCTATGGGGACGCGGAGTTCCTCAAGAAGCATCACTCGGCGCTGGCCGACAGCCTGGGGGCCATGGCGGCCGGCTATATCGACGACCTCAACTGGTCGCTGTCCGAAGGTTCTGGCAAGAGCGTCTTCGGCCCGAAGGGGACTGCCATGGACGCGATCGCGGCCCACCGGGACTTCACGGCGCCGCGGACCATGTCGTTCCTCACCGCGCTGGGGCAGCATCCCGACGCCTACGCGACGGTGTCCGCGGCGGAGCGGATCTACGTGACCAGCGTGCTGGAAGCCGAGTTCGACGAGGGCAAGGGGATCCCGGAGGGGCGGGGAAGCGCGGCGGTCCACACGGGCGGCATGGTGCAGGGGGTGTTGGACCGGGCACGTGGCGACCAGATCGAGGCCGAAGGGCAGAAGACACAGGAGGACTACGAGAAGGCCCAGGAGGCGAAAGCCGCCTGGATCGAGTTCGGGACCACGTCCGCCGTCGCGGCCGGTGTCGCGCTCCTGCCCGCGACAGCCGCCGCCGCGGGTGCGGCGGCCATCCTCGTACCGCTCGCCGTGGACACGGGAAGCGGCGCGATCGAGACCCTGGCGGGGCAGGTCATCGGCGACTGGTCGGACAAGTCCGTCGAGGATCACAAGGACGCGGCGGAGGGGAAGACCCACGACGACGTGAGAACCCACTACATCCAGGGGAAGGCCAGCGCCGACGCGCCGCTGATCCGCTTCCTCACCCACCACGGGGGCCTTGTGGACGAGGACGTCCAACAGCGGCTGATCGAGTCCCGGAACAACGGATACATCTACGGGAACACGCTCGGCAGGCCGATGGGGAACCTGCCGCAGACAGAGGGCGAGCAAGAGTGACGGGCGATGAGGGCATGAGGCGTGCGATACGGGCCGTGGGCACCCTCCTGGCCATGTCCCTCCTGCTGACCGCCTGCGCCGGAGAGGAACGGCCCAAGCGGACGGCGCCGGAGCAGCAGTGCGACGGGACCGTCTCCGCCGCCGCGGCGCCCGCCCTGCGCCAGGCCCTCGACACGGAGGCGTTCACCGACGCGCCGAGCGGCTGGCTCGCCGAAGCGACCGGGCAGTTGCGTACGGACTACGAGGACGGCGTCCGCCGCAGTTTCCGCGCGCTCCGGTGCGATATCAAGGCGGACAAGGCGCCTTGGAGGGTGCTGTCCGTCGAATTCGGTCTCTACCATGACCAGGAGCCGCAGGGAATCGCCAGTGTTCCCTTCACGTACCCGTACGAGATGGGCGTGGCGGCGTATGCCGGCTACCGGCAGGGCTATCTCTATACCCAGTGCGTCAGCCCCCGCCTGAAGGGATCGGAACGGGAACCGGCTCGCATCAGGGGGAACCTCGCGGTGACGGGCGCCAAGGCTCCCGACACTCCCGCCACGCGTGAGGCCAACCTCGTCGTCCTGCACTCGATCATGCTCGCGACGGTGAAGGAGCTGGGCTGCGTGAACAACGCGGGGCTTCCGGAGCGGCCGGTGCTCAAGGCGGTGCGGCCGGCCCCCACCTGGCCCCAGGCCCGGCCGTCCTGAGCCCGTGCCGGGGGCGGCCTGTGCCATTGGCATTCGCACCGCGAAACCGGCCTCCGACGGGGGCCGGACGGCGGCCCGGAGCGGACTGAGGCGTGCCCGGTCGTGCCCAAGTCGTAACCAGGCGATCTGCGTTGCTTGTGCAACCCGGAGGTGCGCGCTGTCCGTCGTCCTGACTACCATGAACTCCTGACTTGTCGAACGGGGAGGCGGTTATGGCGGAGGCGACGGACAGTGGCGGCGGGGGAGCGATGAACACCGCGCTGTCCCTGATCCCCCTGCTGGGCGGCGGCATCGGCGCGGCGGCGAGCCTGGCCGTCGAGGTGAACGAGCTGGCGCACCTCAAGGACCGCGTGGACGCGCTGCTCACGACCTTCGAGGGCTCGGAGGCCGGACCGGGCAAGATCGGCGAGGACTGGCTGGAGGAGGCGTCTCTCGCCGGTCCCGGGTTCCACGAGGCGGACTTCCTCTTCGCCAGTTACACCGTCGTCCGGGACGAACTGATCACCTTCTCCAAGGTGCTGGGGCTCCAGATGGAGAGCATGAAGATCGCGATCGACTTCTCCAAGAAGGGGTACGCCGAAGTCGACGACGACATCCGTAGGCGGATGAGGGCGCTCAACACGCAGATCACCGCGCTGCAGGGCGACGACCGGAAGCCGGGCGTCCAGCAGACCGCGAGCGGCACCTCCGCGGAGACTCCGCGGACCGACGTGCCCGCGGCCGGCGGCGACGCGCAGGGCGGCGACTACCAGTGAACCACCGCACGGAAACGGGGGAAGTGACGCATGGGTAAGGGGCCCAAGAAGCCGGAACCGAAGGCGACATCGCTCGAAGGCATGTCGAACGAGCAGCTGCTGGCGATGCTGACTCCCGTCCAGCACGCGCGTGCCGCCGCGCTGTCGGTCAAGCTCAAGAGCGCCGCGGTCGAGATCACCAAGATCGCCGAGTATCTGCGCAACCGCGCCTCGGGCGGCCTCAGCTGGAAGGGCGTGGCGGCGGACTCCTTCGTCGAGTGGACCGCGAACACCGCGAGCGCCACGTTCCACCTCGCCGAGTACACGAGGGTCGCGGGCGTGGCCCTGGAGGACTCGGCCCAGGCGATGGCCCAGGCCCGGAGCGGAGTCGAGGACCTCGCCAAGACGAGCGCCTCGGCGAAGACGGACTACGCGACGGCGCAGCGCGTGCTGAACGCGGCGCGCCACGACCCGGGCGCCGGCAAGACCGAGGTCAAGACGGCGACCGACGACATGAACGCGGCGGCCGGCGCACGCGAGAAGGCCCGCATCGAGGCGCTGATGAAGCTGCGCTCGCTGGGGCAGACGTACACGTTCACGGGGCAGCGGGTGAACGCGGCGCAGCGGCCGGAGTTCCCGCCGCCGTCGGGGATGGACCCGACGTGGGTCGACAGCAGCCGGCACATCCAGCTCCCGGGCAGCGGCTCGCGCACCCCTCGTACGTCTTCGACCTCCTCCTACCAGGGCGGCGGCGACCGGGGAGAGCGTACGGCCACGTCCACGGTCCCCGACCGCGCCGTCGCGCCCGGTACGGACGGAGGGCCGGCCGACAACGGGGGCACCGTCCGGCCGAGGCCGGTGCCGGTCGTGCCCGAGGTCCCCGTCGACCTGGGGATCGACCACGTGACCTCGCCGCCCGACACCCGGCCGGGCCCCGGCACGCCGTCGGTGCCCGGCACGGTGAAGCCGGAGGTGCCGACGTACCCCGGTGGCACCCAGACCACTCCGCCGCCGTTCGTCACGGTCCCCGGCGGCGGGTCCGGCCCGCTGCCGACCGGTGGCGGCGGCGCGGGGAAGGGCGGCGGCACCGCCGGGATGCGTCCGGGGCCCTTCGGACCCGGCGGGACCGCTACGACGCGTCCGCCGCGTGAGCCCGGCATCGTCGGTGGCCGGCCCGTGTCGCCCACCGCGGGCGGCCGGTCCGCCACGGGCATCCCGCGCGGCACGGTGATCGGCAACGAGCAGGCGTACGGGCGCGGTGGCGCGGCCGGTGGCATGAGTCCGCACGCGGGCGGGAGTGGTGGCGGGGGCGGCGCCACCGCGGCCGGTCGCCGACTCGCGGGCGAGCAGGGCGGGGTGGTCGGCGGCCGCCCGCAGAAGACGGGCCAGGCCGGATCCCGTCCCTTCACCCCCGGTGGCACCGGGCTCGTCCGGGGCGGCCAGGCGGGCCCCGGGGCGGGGCCGGCGGCCGGACGCGGCGCCGGAATGCGCGGTGCCGGAATCCGCACGGGCGAGGACCGCCGTGAGGAGCGCGGCGGCGAGCGGCCCGACTACCTCGTCGAGGACGAGGAGACCTGGCAGCAGGGCAGGCGCCGGATCGTCCCGCCGGTCGTCGACTGACCCCGTAGACAGAAGGACTCGGAGAGACTGATGCGAACCAGCAGTGGACGGGCCGTGCGGTCCGGCTCCCTGACGGCAGCCGTCATGGCCCTGACACTGCTGGGCATCGGCGCGACGCCGGCCCACGCCGAGTCCGTGCGCGACATGCAATGGCACCTGGACGCCATGGGCGTGGACAAGATCTGGAAGGTCAGCGAGGGCGACGGAGTCGTCGTCGCCGTCATCGACTCCGGCGTCGACGACACCGTCGCCGACCTCCGGGGACAGGTCCTGCCGGGGACGAACTACTCGCGCCTCCCGGGGGACGAGAACAACGACGTCGACAACCACGGCACCGGGATCGCCGGCCTGATCGCTGCCACCGGCGCGCGCGGGGGCACCCAGGGGTCGTACGGGCTCGCGCCCAAAGCCAAGATCCTGCCGATCCGGATCGTCTACAGCCAGGAGCGGTGGACCGAGAAGGGGCAGATCGACTCGTTCTCGGAGGGCATGGCCAAGGCCATCCGCTTCGCCGCGGACTCCCGGGCCAAGGTCATCAACATCTCCGTCGCCTCCAGCGCGGACCGGATCGGCCCCGAGCTCGCGGAGGCCGTCCGCTACGCGCTCTCCAAGGGCAAGCTGGTCTTCGCCGGTGTGGGAAACACCGGGGACACGGACAACGCCGTCCAGTACCCGGCCGCGACGCCCGGTGTGGTCGGTGTCGGGGGCACGACGAAGACGGCCGCTTGGTGGCCCAAGTCCCAGACCGGTCCCCAGGTCGATCTCGCCGCCCCGGCCGAGAACCTGGTGCACGTCTGCACCAAGGACACCCAGCTCTGCAACAGCAGCGGCACCAGCGACGCGACCGCCCTCGCCTCCGCGTCCGCCGCCCTGATCTGGTCCAAGCACCCGGACTGGACCAACAACCAGGTTCTGCGCGTCATGCTCAACACGGCCGGCAAGGCGAAGAGCGGCAAGGAGCGCACCGACTACATCGGCTACGGCACGATCCGCCCCCTGCGCGCCCTGACCGCCCCCGGCGACCCTGGCCCCGCCGACGTCTATCCGCTGCCCGACCTCGCCGCCGCCGAGGCGTCCGCCTCGCCGTCGGCCTCGGCTTCCGCTTCGGGGACTCCCGCTCCGGCGGACGGTGCTTCGTCCGCTGCTCCCGCTCCTGCCGAGGAGGGGGGTGGCAGTGGCGGTATGTGGATCGCCCTGGGTGTCGGTGCGGCTGTCCTGGTCGGTGGAGCGGTGGCGGCTGTCGTCGTGCGTGCTCGGCGTCGGGCGGCCGTGGTTCCCGTGCCTCCGGTCGCGCCCGCGGCGCCGCCCTACGCTCCCTACGGGGCACCGCAGCCGCCCCAGCAGCAGCAGCCGCCGTTCGGAAGCTGACAGATTGCGCGTTGCAGTCGCGCAGTCATGAGGGGCGGCGGGTAGCGTGAGTGCCCTTCAAGGGGTGGGAAGGGCGCGTCGTCAACAGCGAGCAACCGCAAAGCAGTCGGTCGAGAGGGATGTTTCCCGTCGTTGTTGAGGCCGGGTGCTGAGGGTGGTCGAGGTGTTCGTCGCACGTCGGAGCCCTTTGAGGCCTCGGGGGCGAGGGGACTCGGCTCCGGAGGTGTGGCGGAGACCGGTATGGGGTGCCTGGGGGAGCCCGGCAAGCCCCTTAGCCTCCGCGTGACGTGGGCGGATGTTCCCGCCCGCCCGCACCACGTGCACGGGTTGATCCAGCGGCTCGGGGGAGAGCATGTCGTTCGATCGGGAATGGGCCATGGCCCGGGGCGCCGCGGCCCCGGTCGGCACCCGCCTCAACCAGGCGACCGCCGGGCCGGGCGGGGGCACCGCGGACCTGAGCGTCGACCAGGACAGGCTCGGGGCCATCGGCGGCGCCGCGTACGTCCTGCACGGGCGGCTGGTGAAGGACGGCAACCACGCCCGTACGCAGACCGCCGATGCGGCGACCGGGCTGAAGGCGAGCGGCTTCCGGACCGGCGCCGCGATGGCGGAGGTGCACGACACCTGGTCGTCCCAGCTCGGCACCCTGCTCGACGCCTGCGCCAGCATCTCCAACCACCTCGACTACAGCGCCGCCTCGCACGCGAAGGAGGAGGCGGACATCAAGACGGCTCTCGCCACGTCGAGGATCAACGAGTACCTGAAGTAGCCGGAAGATCGGCTGTGCCGATGATCTGGGCCTTCCCGTGTGCGTCCCGGCGGGCCCGGTTCAGGGGCTGCTGCCGTCGTCGGTCGAGCCCTAGACTCGGGGACGGCCCATTCTCACGGGGGAGGAGCGCCGGGCGTGGAAGCCTACGTGGACGGTTCCGGTGGCGCGTACGCCATGCGGGGCATGAGCAGGGAAGCCGTCAGTTACAACTCCGAGTCCATGCTGGAGTTCAAGAAGGGGATCGACGAGATGATCGCCGATCTCCTGAAGTCTCCGGCGGGCAAGGCGAACATGTCGGCGGAGCCGGTGTCCCGCGCCCAGTTCGGCGGCGGTGGTTCCGCCTGGCTGGAGGCGAACGACCTGTTCGCGTCGTACAAGAACGTGCTCGACGAGCTGACGAGGCTCTCCGGGCTGCTGTCCGACTGCCTGGAGGGCATGGGGATCGCCGTCGGCATGTCCAAGGACGGGATGCAGCGGACGGACGACGACATCCGGTACCGGATGCTGGAGATCAGCCGCCGGACCACCGAGGCGAAGGCCAAGGCCGACCAGCGGGCCGGCTACGACACGACGCCTTCGGGCAAGCCGGACGCGACCGGGAGCGGGACCGGGCCGGACGGCACCGTCCAGCAGCCCGCGCGGCCCGCCGATCAGCCGCAGGCCACCGAGACGGCCGGCGGCAGCGGGAGTGCCGATCTCGGTTAGCGGAGCGGGAGCAGGGGCGGGGGTCTCCGGGGCGGTGCGGGGGGACCCCTGAGGCCACAGGGATCACGGGGATCACAGGGATCACAGAAATCACAGGGATCACGGGGATCACGGGGACCAACGGGGATACGGGGAAGGCGGCTCATGGAGAAGAACGACAATGCCGGAGGCGGCGGGGGGACGGACTTCCGTGCCATGCCGCACCAGCAGATGCTGGACTGGCTGGACGAGGCCAGCAGTTTCTACGTGCGCGACGCCAGCGACCGCCTGAACCACGCCGCGACGAAGATGCGGGAGATCGCCGACGAGCTGAAGAAGCGGCCGGGGCGGGTGGAGTGGCGGGGCGAGGCCGAGAAGGCGTTCATGGAGTGGACGACCAGCCTCGCGAGCACCACGCACAGCCTCGCCGACTACAGCGGGCACTCCGCCAACTGGCTGGTGCAGGCGGCCGACGCGATCTCCGTCGCGCAGAGCGCCATCCCGCGCTACACGAGCAGCGCGTCCGCCAAGGAGAACCTGGAGGCCGCGCGGAAGTACCACAACGACCCCGACTCCCAGCAGATCGCCCGCGACGCGCGCGCCCAGATGGCGCCGGACGGCAGTGACGCCGCCGCCGTCAAGGCGAAGGAGGAGGCCAACCGGCAGGCCGCCGCCGCCGAGATGGAGCGGCTCTCCGGGGCGTACCAGTGGTCGAGCCGGCAGATGGCGAACTTCACGCTGCCGTCGTTCCAGCCGCCGCCGGACGCGTTCGTCCCGCCCGACTCGACGCGCAAGAGGGACGAGTCGGAGTACATCGGGTCCACGACGCGCGGCGACACCCGTTCCGTGGGGACGGACACCGCCTCGACGCGTACGCAGTACGACGTCCGGACGGTCCCCGATCCCCAGGTGGTTCCGCCCTCCCGCGACACCACCGGTCCCACGCATGCCGTCCGGCCCGAGGTGCCCGTGGACCTGGGCATCGACGGCGGCGTGGGTACGGCGCCGCCGCCCGCCATCGGTACGCCCCCGACGACGGGTGTCCAGCCGCCGGTCACCCGGCCGGACACGGGTGTGACGCCGCCGGTCACCCTTCCCGGCGGGCCCGGAGTCGTGCCCCCTCCGTACGGCAAGGGGGGCGGGCCGGGGACGGCTCCGCCCGGCGGCGGCATCCGCACGCCGGCCGGGCCGGTCGGGGTCGGGCCGGGCGCCGGGCGAGGGAGCACCGGACCGCTGCCCACGATGCCGCGTGACGGCATCAGCGGCGGCCGGCCGGTCCCCGGGACGCCCGGTCGGTCCGCCGCCGGTCTCCCGCGCGGCACGGTGATCGGGAACGAGCCCACCGGGCGCGGCGGCAACGCCACGGGCCGCGGCCCCATGGCCGGTCACGGCATGGGCGGTCCGATGGGCGGCGGTGGCACGGGTGCCGCCCAGAGCGGCATCAGCGGCGGCCGGCGCCTGGCCGGTGAGACCGGTGGAGTGGTGGGCGGTCGGCCGCAGCGGCCGGGGTCCGCGAGCGGGCGTCCCTTCACCCCCGGCGGCTCCGGTCTGGTCCGGGGCGGCGCTCAGGGCGAGCCGGCGGCCCGGGGCACCGGACCGGTGGGCCGGGGCGGGGCCGTCCCCGCCGCAGGGCGTCGCGAGGAGGAGCGCGGCGAGCGTCCCGACTACCTGGTCGAGGACGAGGAGACCTGGCAGCAGGGCAGGCGCCGCGTGGCACCGCCCGTCATCGACTGATCGGCGCGAGGAAGCAGATGCGTACCAGCAGTAGGCGGGGAAGCCGTGTCCGGGCGGGGGCCTCGGCGGCCTTGGGGATGCTGCTGGTGGGCATCGCGTCCGTACCCGCGAGCGCGGAGACCATCCGCTCCCGGCAATGGCACCTGGACACCCTCCACGCGGAGGAGATCTGGCAGATCAGCAAGGGCGAGGGCGTGACCGTCGCCGTCATCGACAGCGGCGTGGACGATAAGAATCCGGATCTGGCCGGGCGGGTGCTCGACGGCAGGGACTTCGCCGCGTCCCGTGAGTCCGGCGACGAGCACACCGATTTCGACGGGCACGGCACGGGAATGGCCGGCCTGATCGCCGGGACCGGCAAGGCACGGGGAGGGGACGGCGCGTTCGGGCTGGCGCCCGGAGCCAGGATCCTCCCGATCCGGCTGCCGGATCCGGACCCGAACAGGAGCCGGCAGGCCGCGGACGAGGAGTTCAACGCGATGGCCGCCGAAGCCATCCGGTACGCCGCCGACTCCGGCGCGAAGGTCATCAACATCTCCCAGGGCGCGAAGTCCGGCTCGGAGCGGCTCACCGGAGCGGTGAAGTACGCCCTCGGCAAGGGCGCGCTGGTCTTCGCGGCGGTCGGGAACAGCGGGGACAAGCTGAACGAGGCCGAATACCCCGCCGCGACGCCCGGGGTGGTGGGGGTCGGCGCCATCGACAAGAAGCTGACCCGGATCCCCACGTCCCAGTACGGCCCCCAGGTGGACCTCGTCGCCCCGGGCAAGGACACGGTCCACGCCTGTGGGGGCGGCACCGGGCTCTGCACGTCGACCGGCACCAGCGACGCCACCGCCCTCGCCTCCGCCTCCGCCGCGCTCATCTGGTCGAAGCACCCCGACTGGACCAACAACCAGGTCCTCAAGGTCATGCTCAACACCATCGCCGCCCCCGACGACGGCGCCGGGCGCAACGACTACATCGGGTACGGGGCCATCCGGCCGCTCCGGGCGCTCAAGACGCCCGGGGATCCCGGGCCCGCCGACGTGCGGCCCCTCGCGGACCTCGACGGGGCGGGGGCCGCCACGCCGTCCGCGACACCGTCCGGCTCCGGCCCGGGCTCCGGCTCCGGTTCCGCGGCGCCCGCTCCCGCTCCCGCCGCCCAGTCCGGGGACAGCGGTGACGGCGGCGGCGCCGGCCTGTGGATCGGGCTCGGCGTCGGCGCGGCCGTGCTGGTCGGGGGCGCCGTGGTGGTCGTGGCGCTCCGGTCCCGGCGGGGCTGAGCCGGGCGAGGGGCCCGGCCGGCCGCCTGAGGCCCGGCGTGCGGAAGGGGCGCCCCGTTCGGGGCGCCCCTTCCCTCGGAGACCGTGATCGGAATCGAACCGACGTAACTCGCTTTGCAGGCGAGCCCCTCAACCACTCGGGCACACGGTCGTGGTGGTGACGGGTACGACGTTAGGGGCCGGTGGTCCGGGTGCTCAATGGTTTCGGGCGGCGTGCAACATGACTGCCATACGGGCGCCACAGGGCGTTCACGGGCCTACGACCAAGGGACCAGTTCTTCACCTCCTCGCGACAGGGGTCACCTCCGGCGACGGCCCTTACTCTGGGGGGATGAGCGCCCTCGAACCCCGCGAAACAGCCGCCCCTCCCGCCGCCCCGGCACCTCCCGTAGGCGGCGGAAGCGTGCTCGACCGCGCGCACCGGGCGCTCAGCGTCGGCATCGTCTCCGTGGTCCTGCTCATCGCCTTCGAGGCCACCGCCGTCGGCACCGCCATGCCCGTCGCCGCCCGCGAGCTCGACGGCGTGCCGCTCTACGCCTTCGCCTTCTCCGCGTACTTCACCACCAGCCTCTTCGCCATGGTCCTCTCCGGGCAGTGGTCCGACCGCAGCGGGCCGCTCGGCCCGCTCGCCGCCGGCATGAGCGCCTTCGTCGTCGGGCTGCTGCTCTCCGGCACCGCCGGGACCATGTGGCTGTTCATCCTCGGCCGGGCCGTCCAGGGGCTCGGCGGCGGGCTCGTCATCGTCGCCCTGTACGTGGTGATCAGCCGTGCCTACGCCGAGCACCTCCGGCCCGCGATCATGGCCGCCTTCGCCGCCAGCTGGGTCGTCCCCTCCGTCGTCGGACCGCTCGCCTCCGGCACGATCACCGAGCACCTGGGGTGGCGCTGGGTCTTCGTCGGGATTCCCGTCCTCGTCGTCTTCCCGCTCGCCCTCGCCCTGCCCGCGATACGCCGGACCGCCTCCGGGCCCGCCGACCCCAGCGCCCCCGTCCCGCCCTTCGACCGGCGCCGGATCCGGCTGGCCCTCGGCATCTCCTTCGGCGCCGCGCTGCTCCAGTACGCCGGGCAGGAGCTGCGCTGGCTCTCCCTGCTGCCCGCCGCCGTCGGTGCCGCCCTGCTCGTGCCCGCCGTGCGCGGGCTGCTGCCCCGAGGGACGTACCGGGCCGCCCGCGGGCTGCCCTCGGTGGTGCTGCTGCGCGGGATCGCCGCCGGCGCGTTCATCGCCGCCGAGTCCTTCGTACCGCTCATGCTCGTCACCGAGCGCGGGCTGAGCCCCACGCTCGCCGGGCTCTCGCTCGCCGTCGGCGGGCTGACCTGGGCGCTCGGCTCCTACGTCCAGGCGCGGCCCTGGACCGAGCCGTACCGCGAGCGGCTCATGGTCGGCGGCATGGTGCTGGTCGCGCTCTCCATCGCCGCCGCGCCCAGCGTGCTGATCCACTCCGTGCCCGCCTGGGCGGTCGCCGTGGCCTGGGCGTTCGGCTGCTTCGGCATGGGCATCGTCATCGCCCTGACCAGCGTGCTGCTGCTCAAGCTCTCCGCGCCGGAGGAGGCGGGCGCGAACTCCGCCGCGCTCCAGATCTCCGACGGGCTCTCCAACGTGCTGCTCCTCGCCGCCGGCGGCGCCGCCTTCGCCGCGCTCGGCGGTGGCGCCGTGGGGCACGCCGCCACCGGGGCCGCCACCGGCGCCTCGCATCCCGTCGCCTTCGCCGCCGTCTTCCTGCCGATGGCCGTCGTCGCGGGGGCGGGGGCCTGGGTCGCCACGCGGCTCGGGGTCCGGACGGCTCCGGGGGGCGCCGCCGCCGTCGTCGGCGCGTAGGGGAACCCTCGTACGGCCGGGACGCCCCGCCCGGCCCGCACCGCCCCACTCGGCGCGCCCCACCCCGCCCGCATTCGTCCCGCCCGCCCCTGCCCGGCCGTACGCGCTCCGCCACCGCCACCGGCGAGCTGCGGACCTACGCGCCCGCCGACGGCACCCCCGCCCTCCGGCACCGGACCCCCGCCGGCGCCCCCGCCCTCCGGCACCGCCCCCCGCCCTCGCCCGCCCCGGAAAACAGGTCGCCCCGCCCGCCCGCGCCTCCCTAGGGTCCCCCCATGGAACGCGTGACCCTTTCCGTCGGCGATGACGTCCTCGACCTCGCCGACGCCCGCGGTATCGGTGTCGAGGAGCTCGTCGGCGAGGCCCTGCGGCGGTATGTGGCCGCCGAGGGGGCGGGGGTGCGGGAGGTGGCGCTGCGGCTTGCCGGGCGGCATGCCACGCTGCTGAGGAGGCTGGGGGAGTGAGCACGCGTTTCCTCGGCGTGCGCGAGGTCCTCGACATCGCGGCCGTCGCCTTCGGGGGCGGGGTGCCCGAGCTGCGGGCGCCCGGGCTGCTGGAGTCCGCCGTGCACCGGCCGAGGGCCCGGATGTTCGGCGAGAGCGCCTACCGCGAGGTGTACGAGCAGGCCGCCGCGCTGCTCCACGGGATCGCCGCCAACCATCCCTTCGTCGACGGCAACAAGCGGGCCGCCTGGCTGTCCGCCGCCGTCTTCCTCGGTGTCAACGGGGTCGGTCTCGATGATGTCGATCTTGATCGGGCGTATGCCCTGGTCATCGATGTCGCCGGGGGTGCGGAGGGGGATATCTCGGTCATCGCGGAGCGGCTGCGGGGGCTGTGAGGACCGTCTCACGCGGGGGTGCCGCGGCGCCCCCGTGAGGGGGCGCACCGGTAAGGTGGCCCGGTTGTCATATCTGGACGAGCGTCGAACCGGAGACCGTGACTACTACCGCCACCTCCTCCCATCACCTTTCTCCCGCCTTCCCCGGCCGTGCCCCCTGGGGTACCGCCAACAAGCTGCGAGCCTGGCAGCAGGGCGCGATGGAGAAGTACATCCAGGAGCAGCCCCGTGACTTCCTCGCGGTCGCCACGCCGGGCGCCGGCAAGACCACCTTCGCCCTGACCCTCGCGTCCTGGCTGCTGCACCACCACGTGGTGCAGCAGATCACCGTCGTCGCGCCCACCGAGCACCTGAAGAAGCAGTGGGCCGCCGCAGCGGCGCGGATAGGGATCAAGCTGGACCCGGACTACAGCGCCGGGCCGCTCAGCAAGGAGTACGACGGGGTCGCCATCACCTACGCCGGTGTCGGGGTGCGGCCCATGCTGCACCGCAACCGCTGCGAGCAGCGCAAGACGCTGGTGATCCTGGACGAGATCCACCACGCGGGCGACTCCAAGTCCTGGGGCGAGGCCTGCCTGGAGGCCTTCGAGCCCGCCACCCGGCGGCTCGCCCTGACCGGTACACCCTTCCGGTCCGATACCAACCCCATCCCCTTCGTCGCGTACGAGGAGGGGAACGACGGGATCCGGCGGTCCTCCGCCGACTACACCTACGGATACGGGAACGCCCTGGGCGACGGCGTCGTCCGGCCCGTGATCTTCCTCAGCTACAGCGGCAACATGCGGTGGCGGACCAAGGCGGGCGACGAGGTCGCCGCGCGGCTCGGCGAGCCGATGACCAAGGACGCCGTGTCGCAGGCCTGGCGCACCGCGCTGGACCCGCGCGGCGACTGGATGCCCAATGTGCTGCGCGCGGCCGACCAGCGGCTCACCGAGGTCCGGAAGTCCATTCCGGACGCGGGCGGGCTGGTGATCGCCTCCGACCAGGACTCGGCGCGGTCGTACGCCAAGCTGATCCGCGAGATCACCGGGGCCAAGGCCACCGTCGTCCTCTCCGACGACGCCGGCGCCTCCGGGCGGATCGACGAGTACAGCGAGAGCACCGACCGGTGGATGGTCGCCGTCCGGATGGTGTCCGAGGGTGTCGACGTGCCGAGGCTCGCCGTCGGGGTGTACGCGACGACCATCTCGACGCCCCTGTTCTTCGCGCAGGCCGTCGGGCGCTTCGTGCGATCCCGCAGGCGGGGTGAGACGGCGTCGGTGTTCCTTCCCACCATTCCCAGCCTGCTCGGCTTCGCCACCGAGATGGAAGTCGAGCGCGACCACGTCCTCGACCGGCCGAAGAAGGAGGGCGAGGAGGACCCGTACGCGGAGTCCGAGAAGGAGCTCGCCGAGGCCGAGAAGCAGCAGGACGAGGACACCGGCGAGCAGGACATGCTGCCCTTCGAGGCGCTGGAGTCCGACGCCGTCTTCGACCGGGTCCTCTACAACGCCGCCGAGTTCGGGATGCAGGCGCACCCCGGCAGCGAGGAGGAGCAGGACTACCTGGGCATTCCCGGGCTGCTGGAGCCGGACCAGGTGCAGCTGCTGCTGCAGAAGCGGCAGGCGCGGCAGATCGCGCACAGCCGCAAGCGGCCGGACAGCGAGGCGGACCTGCTGGAGCTGCCGGCCGAGCGGCGGCCCGTGGTTTCCCACAAGGAGCTCCTTGAGCTGAGGAAACAGCTCAACACGATGGTCGGCGCGTACGTTCACCAGAGCGGCAAGCCGCACGGCGTGATCCACACGGAGCTGCGCCGGGTGTGCGGCGGGCCGCCGAGCGCCGAGGCGACCGCCGGGCAGCTCCGCGAGCGGATCAAGAAGGTGCAGGAGTGGGCCACCCGGATGCGGTGACCGGCCCGCCCGGACGGCCCGGACGGGCCCGGACGGCATAGACGAGGGGCCCGTACACAGGCTGTGTACGGGCCCCTCGGTCGTCCCGGGTAACGGGACGCGCAGGGAGGACCGGCCCCCACGGTCGGGCCTCCTGCTCCTCCACGCTAAGGGCGCCTCTTGGGTGATCTTGTCAGCCAAAGTCCCCTGTTCAGCCGACTTAGGTCCCGAACCGCCCGGATCCGGTCGCGCGCGCCCGGATTCTGGACGAGGTCTTCCGCTGAGCGGAGCGGCTCGCTACTGTCCCGGCTCAAGCAAACGCCCCGTGGCAGCGCCGCCGCGGAGCGCAGCCGGTGTGCCCCGTCCTGCCGGCGGCCTCTGACGTGCGTCGCCGATGGGACCGGTGTCGCAGCTCTCGTACGAGTCCGCTGTCACTCACTCCGAAGGAGAGGGCGTCGTGACCGCGGAGACCTCCCAGACGCTCGACCGAGGACTCAGAGTCCTCAAACTGCTCGCCGACACCGACCACGGCCTGACCGTCACCGAGTTGTCCAACCGACTCGGTGTCAACCGGACCGTCGTCTACCGTCTGCTCGCCACGCTCGAACAGCACGCCCTCGTCCGCCGCGACCTGGGTGGCCGCGCCCGGGTCGGGCTCGGCGTGCTCCGGCTCGGCCGCCAGGTGCATCCGCTGGTGCGGGAGGCCGCGCTGCCCGCGCTGCGCTCGCTCGCCGAGGACATCGGCGCGACGGCCCATCTGACCCTGGTCGACGGGGCGGAGGCGCTCGCCGTCGCCGTCGTCGAGCCGACCTGGACCGACTACCACGTGGCCTACCGGGCCGGTTTCCGGCATCCGCTGGACCGCGGGGCGGCCGGCCGCGCCATACTCGCCGCCCGCCTCGGCGAGCTCATCGAACCGGGCTTCACCCTCACCCACGGCGAGCTGGAGGCCGGCGCGAGCGGGGCCGCCGCGCCGCTGGTCGGGGTGACCGGGATCGAGGGCAGCGTCGGTGTCGTCATGCTCTCGGACGCGGTGCCGGAGCGGGTCGGGCCGAGGGTCGTGGACGCGGCACGGGAGGTCGCCGACGCCCTGCGGTAGGGCCCCGCGGTAGGGGGTGTCGCAGGCGGGGGAGGGGGCCTTGGCCCCGCCCCGGGGACGCGCGCGTCCGCCGGACGGGCCCGGCCCAGTAGATTGGGGGCGTGTTCTCCCTCTCCAGCCTCTCGCGTCCCCGCGCGCTCGCCCTCTGCGCCGTTCCCGTCGTCGCGCTCTTCGCCGTCGCCGGGCTCGCGCCGCTGCCCTTCTCGATCGCGCAGCCGGGGACGACCGCGGACGTGCTCGGCGCGGACAAGGGGCGCGAGGTGATCACCGTGAGCGGTGTCCCGGTCCGGCAGACCGAGGGGCAGCTGCGGATGACGACGATCCTGGCGACCGGCCCCTCCGAGGACATCGGTCTCGCGGACGTGGCCGACGCCTGGTTCCGCACGGACCGGGCGGTGCTGCCCCGTGAGTCGGTCTACCCCTCGGGCAAGTCCGACAAGGAGATCGAGCAGCGCAACCTCGGGCAGATGAAGGAGTCGCAGGACGCGGCCTCCCTCGCCGCCCTCGGCTATCTGAAGCTCGACCCGGCGAAGGTGAAGGTCCAGCTCCACCTCGCCGACGTCGGCGGGCCCAGCGCCGGACTGCTCTTCTCCCTCGGCATCGTCGACAAGATCGACGGGAACGGGGACGGCGGCGACCTCACCGGCGGCCGGACCATCGCCGGTACGGGCACGATCACGCCCGACGGCAAGGTCGGCGCGGTCGGCGGGGTCTCGCTGAAGACGCAGGCCGCCGCGCGCGACGGGGCCACCGTCTTCCTGGTGCCGAAGGACGAGTGCTCCCAGGCGCGGGCCGAACTGCCCGAGGGGCTGCGCCTGGTGCCGGTGACCACCCTCAGCGACGCGGTGTCGTCCCTGCGGGCCCTGGGGCAGGGGCAGGAGTCGAAGGTCCCGGGCTGCTGAGCCCGGCGGGCCCGGCGGGGCGCTCCATCGTCTTCCAGGCGGGGAAGACCAGCGGGGAGAGCGTGGCCAGGAAGTAGACCGCGGCGAAGGAGAGCAGGGCCGTGGTGATGCCGGCCCGCTCGACCAGATAGCCCGCGGCCAGGCCGCCGAGCGGGGTGGTCAGCAGCACCCCGGCGGTGCTGGCGCCGCCGACGCGGGTGCGGAGCTGTTCGGGGACGGTCTCGTAGAAGACCGTGGACAGGATCGGGTTGAGCACTCCGGCGCCGAGCCCGCCGAGCGCCATCGTGACGAGCAGCGGCGGCGTGGTGTCCGTGCAGGCCGCCACCACGTACGAGGGGGCGCCGGCGAGCAGGAAGCCGACGGCGAAGACCGGGCGGCGCGGGAAGCGGTGGCCTACCGCCCCGTAGAGCAGCGCGCCGATCAGGGCACAGCCGCCGAAGACGGCGACGAGCAGCCCGATGGCGGCCGAGCCGCCGAGCTCCTCGCGGGCGTGTACGGGGAGCAGCACCGCGTTCCAGCTCTGGCCGAGGCCGTTGGTGACCATCACCATCAGGTTGATCCCGAGCAGCAGCGGGGTGCGCAGCAGGAAGGAGTAGCCCTCGCGCAGGTCGGTGCGGTACGCGGCGAGGGAGAGCGGCGGCGCCCCGCGGAGCGGCTCGGCGGCGGGTATGCCGCGCAGTCCGGCGAGGACGAGCAGGGCGGAGACGCCGAAGGTGACGGCGTCCACGTAGAGCACGGTGTCCGCGCCGATGAGGGCGACGAGGACGCCGGCGAGGGCGGCGCCGGTCATCCGGGCGCCGCGGGAGACGGCCTCGTACAGGCTGGTGGCCCGGGTGAGCGGGGTGCCGGCGTGCCGGGCGAGGTCGGGGATGAGGACGTGCCGGGCGGTCTCGCCGGGGGCGTGGAAGAGGCCGGTGACGGCCATCAGCGCGCACAGCATCCAGAACTGGAGCAGTCCGGCCCGGTTGAGCAGCGGGATCGCGGCGAGGGCCAGGGCGCAGACGAGGTCGGAGGCGACGGAGACGCGGCGGCGGCCGATCCGGTCGATGACGGGGCCGCCGCAGATCGCGGAGAGGACGACGGGCACGGCGGCGAAGAAGGCGACGACGCCGGCCTTGCCGGGGCTTCCGGTGGTCTCCAGGGCGAACCACGGGACGCCGATGAGGGTGAGTGAATTGCCGCTGATGGAGATGGCGTTGGCGGCCAGGACGGTCGCCAGTGGTGTGCGTTCTCGCACGGTGTTTCCCCCCGGTGGATGGCTGGTGCTGCTGTGGGTCAGGCGGTGGCGCAGCCGCCGCGCGGCTGCGGGACGGCGAGCCGCAGGCCGAACTCGACCAGCTTCCAGCCGAGTTGGACCCGGACCGGGGTGGCGGGCGGGCGCGGGCCGGCCGGGGCGGCCGAGGCGGCGAGGCCGCCGGCGGTGCGGTGGAGCTCGGCGGCGGTCAGGTCGTGCAGGACGTGGTGGATGTCGGAGTGCATGGCGTGGTCCTTCGGGTCGCGGTGTCAGTTCTCGCCGTGCTGGGGGAAGGCGTGCAGGTGCATCCGGACGCGCTGGGTGTCGGGGGCCTCGCGGTCCTCGGTGTCCCGGTACTCGTTGATCAGGGCGTGCAGGCGTCCGTCGAGCTCGCGCAGCCGGTCGGGGGACAGGTGGAGCGTGAAGTCGCTCATGTCGGAGGCGCCGAGCCAGGTTTCGGCCCACTGGTGCCGGGTGCCCAGGTAGGTGCTGAGCTCCTGGGTGTGGATGGTCGCTATCTCGTGGAGGTAGATCTCGACGGCGCCCTGGACCTCCGGGTCCGTGTTCTCGTACAGCGCCTCGTCGAAGGTCGTGCCCTGCGCGGCAGCCTTCCACCAGCGCTCGCGGCCCTTGCCGCGCTCGGGGTCGTCCTCGACGAAGCCGTGGGCGGCGAGCTGGCGCAGGTGGTAGCTGGTGGCGCCGCTGGACTCGCCGAGGCGCTCGGCGAGCTGGGAGGCGGTGGCGGGGCCGTGGTGGCGCAGGGCGCGGAGCAGCTGGATGCGCAGGGGGTGGGCGAGGCCGCGCAGGGAGCGCGGGTCCAGCACCCTGGCGCCGGGTTCGACGTCGGGGGCTGCGGCGGGCGCGGAGGGGTCGTGCTCCGGCTCGGGCTTCGGCTCGGGCTTCTCGGGCATGACTCCACCGTAGAGTTGCAAAGGGATCTCTGCAAGGGTTTTTTGCAGAGACTTCTTTGCAACTCTGGAGGGAGTGCCGGGGTGTCAGTGCCGCGCGTCGCCGTCCCCCGCGGCCTGCTCCACCAGCGGGATGATCCGCAGCGGGACCGGGTTCTCCATGACGATCGCCGTCGACGCCCGGACGATGCCCTCGAAGCCCACCACCCGGTCGATCACCCGCTGGAGGTCCGCGTTGGACCGCGCGACCAGCCGGCAGAGCATGTCGCCGTGGCCCGTGGTCGTGTGCAGCTCCAGCACCTCCGGGACGGTCGCCAGATGGCCCCGCACGTCCGCGCCCTGCCCCTGCTTGATCTCCAGGGTCGCGAAGGCGGTCACCGGGTAGCCGAGCGCCGCCGGGTCCACCTGGGGGCCGAAGCCGCGGATCACGCCCTGGGACTGGAGCCGGTCGAGCCGTGCCTGGACCGTGCCGCGCGCCACGCCGAGGCGGCGCGAGGCCTCCAGGACGCCGATCCGGGGCTCCTCGGCGAGGAGCACGATGAGCCGTCCGTCCAGATGATCGATCGCCATGCGGGTCTCCTGATGGTCATCATGTACAAGTCGCACGCCGATGGTGGCCCATCGCTGTGCAGATTGACCAGGGGAACAAGAAACTATTGCGCAGCTTGCCGGACGGCGGGACTCTGCTGTCATGACTGAGACCCTCGATCACACCCCGACCACCGCGCGTGAGGCCGACCCCTTCCCGGTGAAGGGAATGGACGCGGTCGTCTTCGCCGTCGGCAACGCCAAGCAGGCCGCGCACTACTACTCCACGGCCTTCGGCATGAAGCTGGTCGCCTACTCCGGACCGGAGAACGGCAGCCGGGAGACCGCCAGTTACGTCCTCACCAACGGCTCCGCCCGTTTCGTGTTCACCTCCGTCATCAAGGCCACCAGCGACTGGGGCCGCTTCATCGACGAGCACGTCACCGCCCACGGCGACGGCGTCGTCGACCTGGCGATCGAGGTGCCGGACGCGCGCGCCGCCTACGCCCACGCCGTGGCCCAGGGCGCCACCGGGCTCGTCGAGCCGCACGAGCTGAAGGACGAGCACGGCACCGTCGTGCTCGCCGCCATCGCCACGTACGGCAAGACCCGCCACACCCTCGTCGAGCGCTCCGGCTACGACGGCCCCTACCTGCCCGGCTACGTCGCCGCCCGGCCGATCGTCGAGCCGCCGGCCAAGCGCACCTTCCAGGCGATCGACCACTGCGTCGGCAACGTCGAACTCGGCCGTATGAACGAGTGGGTCGAGTTCTACAACAACGTCATGGGCTTCACGAACATGAAGGAGTTCGTGGGCGATGACATCGCGACCGAGTACTCGGCGCTGATGTCGAAGGTGGTCGCGGACGGCACCAAGAAGGTCAAGTTCCCGATCAACGAGCCGGCGATCGCGAAGAAGAAGTCGCAGATCGACGAGTACCTGGAGTTCTACGGCGGCCCCGGCGTCCAGCACATCGCGCTCGCCACCAACGACATCGTCGCCACCGTGCGCGCGATGCGCGCCGCCGGCGTCGAGTTCCTGTCCGTCCCGGACGCGTACTACGACACCCTCGGCGAGTGGGTCGGCGACACCCGCGTCCCGATCGACGAGCTGCGCGAGCTGAAGATCCTCGCCGACCGCGACGAGGACGGCTACCTGCTCCAGATCTTCACCAAGCCGGTCCAGGACCGCCCGACCGTCTTCTTCGAGATGATCGAGCGCCACGGCTCCATGGGCTTCGGCAAGGGCAACTTCAAGGCCCTCTTCGAGGCCATCGAGCGCGAGCAGGACAAGCGCGGCAACCTCTAGCGGCCGCCGCGCCCCGAACGAGGGGCCCGGACCCGGGTGACGCGTCCCGGGGCCGGGCCCTTCCCCACGTCCCGGGCGGTCACGGGGGGCCGCCCGGGGCACCGCCCCGCGCGCCCGCGCGCGGGCGGGTCCTTTCAGGCCGGCTTCCCGCCCGGCGTCCGCGCCGCCTTCTTCGGCTCCTGAGGCCGTGTGTCCTGGCGTGCGTCCGGCCGTGTGTCCGGCCGTACGTCCTTGGGGAGTTCGTCCGGCAGGTCGCCCAGCGCGTCCAGGGCCTCCCGCGCGCGCGGGGCGAGCAGCGGCGAGAAGGACGGGTCGATCCGCAGCGCCTCCGCCAGGTGCCGGCGGGCCGGGCCGCCCTCCTCCAGGGCCCGCTCGATCTCGCCCCGGTGGTAGGCGAACAGCGCGCTGCGCAGCCCCTCGTCGGTCGCCCGCTTCGCGTACTCCAGCGCCTCCTTGGGCTCGCCCGACCGGAACAGCGCCCAGCCGAGCGCGTCCGCCACCCGCACCTCCCGGTGGCCCCGCGCCCACTCCGCGCGCAGCAGCCGCACCGCCTCCGCCGGATCGCCGTGGTCCGCCGCCAGCAGCCCCCGGGCCACCTCCGCGCGCGGCAGCCGCTGCGTCCGCAGGCGCTCGTACAGGGTCCGCGCGTCCCCGTCCCGGCCCAGCGACTCGAACAGCTCGCCCGCCTCCAGCAGCAGGTCCGGGAGCGGCTGCCGGGCCAGCGCCGTCTGCCAGCCGTGCACCGCCTGGTCCGTGCGCCCCAGCGCCGCCAGGCTCCTGGCCCGGCCCGCGAGCGACGGCGGGTCGTCCGGGACCAGCCGCAGCGCCGTCTCGTACGAGCCCAGCGCCTCCGCGGGCTCGCCGCGCTCCCCCGCCAGGTCGCCCAGGCGCGCCAGGGCCGCCGCCTTGTCCGCGTCCGACTCCGCGAGCGCCACCGCGTCCGCCGCCGCCGCGCCCGCGTCCTCGCGCCAGCCCCGGTTGCGGTACAGCCGCGCCGACAGGGCGCTGACCGAGGGGCCCGCGTGCAGCTCGGCCAGGGTCTCCGTCGCCTTCTGCGCCGCCTTGTAGTCGCCCAGGCCCTCGTACGCGTCGATCAGCGCCGGATACGCCGACCAGCGCTTCGGGCCCGCCGCGCGCGCCTGCTCGCCCCAGCGCTTCCCGGCGGCGAAGTCGCCGCGCGCGTTCGCCAGCGCCGCCATGCCCAGCTCCGCGTCGACGTTCCCGCGACCCCCCTGCTTCCCGCGCGCGGCCGGGCGCAAGGCCAGAGACCGCTTCAGGGCCTCCTCCGCGCGCGGCAGGTCCGCCGGGTCCGCGCGGCGCAGCGCCCGCTCCGTATAGGCCGCGCCGAGCACCGCCCAGGACGCCTCGTCACCGGGATGGGCCTTCAGCCAGGTCTCGCGGTCCCCGATCAGCGCGACCAGGTCGGGCAGGGCCGCCCGGGCCCCGGCGTGCGCCGCGTTCGCCGCCCGCTCGGCGGGACCGGGCGGGCGCTGCGGCTCGCGGCCGAACAGCTCCGGCACGTACAGCAGCGCCGTCGCGGCGAGCACCGCGCCCACACCGCAGGCCAGCACCGTCCGCGACACGTTCTCGCTCCTCATGGCGCTCACTGTGCGCCCGCGGGCCGCTGTACGAAGAGCACACGAGCGCCGGTCCCGGCGGGTTCACACCGATGGCCCCGGGTGCCACGCTGGACCCATGGACGATCTTCAGCAGGACGATCTTCAGGCGCGGCTCCACCGGGAACTGCGCGCCGGACTCCCCGCCGAGGCGCTGCTCACCGACCCGGACGTCACCGCCTCGTACGCCCACGACATGGCGAGCTTCTGCACGGCCGGCACCCCCGCGGCCGTCGTGCTCCCGCGCACCGTCGAGCAGGTCCAGCACGTGATGCGCACCGCGACCGCGCTGCGGGTGCCGGTGGTGCCGCAGGGCGCCCGTACCGGCCTCTCCGGCGGCGCCAATGCCTCCGACGGCTGCGTCGTGCTCTCCCTGGTCAAGATGGACCGCATCCTGGAGATCGACCCGGTCGACCGGATCGCCGTCGTCGAACCGGGCGTGGTCAACGCGGTGCTCTCGCGGGCCGTCGCCGAACAGGGCCTGTACTACCCGCCGGACCCCTCCAGCTGGGAGACCTGCACCATCGGCGGCAACATCGGCACCGCGTCCGGCGGGCTGTGCTGCGTGAAGTACGGGGTCACCGCCGAGTACGTGCTCGGCCTGGACGTCGTGCTCGCCGACGGGCGGCTGCTGCGGACCGGCCGGCGCACCGCCAAGGGCGTCGCGGGCTATGACCTGACCCGGCTCTTCGTCGGCTCCGAGGGCAGCCTCGGCATCGTCGTCGGGGCGGTGCTGGCGCTCCGGCCGCAGCCGCCCGTCCAGCTCGCGCTGGCCGCCGAGTTCCCCTCGGCGGGCGCCGCCTGCGAGGCCGTCTGCGCGATCATGGAGCGCGGCCACACGCCGTCGCTCCTCGAACTGATGGACGGCACCACCGTCCGGGCCGTCAACAAGCTGGCCCACATGGGGCTGCCGGACACCACCGAGGCGCTGCTGCTGTGCGCCTTCGACAGTCCGGACCCGGGGGCCGACCTGGCCGCCGTCGCGGAGCTCTGCCGGGCGGCCGGGGCCACCGAGGTCGTGCCGGCCGAGGACGCGGCCGAGTCCGAACTGCTGCTCCAGGCCCGCAGGCTGTCGCTCACCGCGCTGGAGACGATCAAGAGCGCGACCATGATCGACGACGTCTGCGTGCCGCGCACCAAGCTGGCCGCGATGCTGGCCGGGACGACGGCGATCGCGGAGAAGTACGGGCTGACCATCGGGGTCTGCGCGCACGCGGGCGACGGCAACACCCATCCCGTCGTCTGCTTCGACCACGCCGACGAGGACGAGTCGCGGCGGGCCCGGGAGTCCTTCGACGAGATCATGGCGCTCGGGCTCGCGCTGGGCGGCACGATCACCGGGGAGCACGGGGTGGGCGTGCTGAAGAAGGAGTGGCTGGCGCGGGAGTTGGGGCCGGTGGGTCTGGAGTTGCAGCGGGGCATCAAGCGGACCTTCGACCCGCTGGGCCTGCTCAACCCCGGCAAGCTCTTCTGACCTTCGCACCGGGGACCGTCGTACCGGGGATCTTCGTGCCGGGCGCCTCTCTACCGGGCGCCTCCGTACCGGGCGCCTCCCTGCCGGGCACCTCCGTACCGGAGTCACAGCTCGCCGTCCGTGGACTCGTCCGACGGCCACGGGTCGCGCAGCCACAGCTCGTCCACGATCGCGCTGGTGGCCAGCAGTTCGGCGAGACCCTCGTCGATGCCGAGCTGCTCGGTCTCGGTGCCCGGCGGCACCGCGCGCAGGGTCCGCTCCAGCCACGCGGACACCTGCGCGGACGGCGCCTCCAGGAGGGCGTCGCCGTCGGGGGAGGAGAGCGCCACCAGGACGACGTTGCGGCCGTCCACCTTGGTCGGCCAGATGCGCACGTCGCCGTGGCCGCAGGCGCGGAACACGCCCTCGACGAGCAGCTCGCGGGCGAAGGTCCAGTTGACCGGGTGCTCGGAGCCGATGTGGAAGGTGATGTGCACGGCGTACGGGTCGTCGACGCGGTACGCGAGGCGCGCGGGGACCGGGACGGAGCGCTCGGGGGAGAGCACCAGCTTCAGCTCCAGCTCGCGCTCGACGACGTTGTTCTTCTCGGTGTTCTGCATGGCGGTGACGCCTCTCTCTCGTGGGGGCCCGTGGCTGGGCCTTCACGAGGAGAGAGCGCGGTCCGGGCGATCCATTACGCGACTTCGGAGAAGTTTCCGAAGATTTTTTCCGGGGCGGGTGAGTGCGGGCCCGAATATCACTCTGTGTGACGAAAATCGGGTTCCGTCCCCCGAAGGCGGGCTTTCTGGCGGGCTCCTTGTCCCCGCGGGGGCGTTCTTCGTTACTGTCCTCCTTGGGCGTGGCGCGGTCGGGGCGCGACCGCGCGGACCAAGGGCGTTGTGACTGAACGGAGTCGGGGCAGTGGCTACTCCTCCTGGAGGCGGCGGAGAGGTACCGCGGGCGGGCTACTACCCGGATCCGTCGATCCCCGGGTACATCCGGTACTGGAACGGCGGCGCGTGGGTGCCCGGGACGAGCCGGCCCGCCCCCGCCGACGGCGAGGCCCCGCCGGCCCCGCCGACCGCGCTCGCCCCCCAACTGGCCCCGAGCCCGGCCCCGGCACCCGCACCCGTGTCCGTGCCGCCGTCCGTCCCCTCGGTCGAGGAGACCGGCCCGGTCTTCTTCGACACCGACCCGGATCCGACCCAGGCCCCGGCCCAGGCCCCGGTACCGGACCCGGACCCGGAGCCCGCCTCGGTCTGGCACGCGACGACCTCGGTCCAGACGGGTTTCGGCGGCGAACGCGACCAGAGGGTGTCGTGGGGACGCGAGGACGCGGACGGCGCCCCGGGCGCCTCCACCCCCTCCACCTCTTCCGCCTCCCCGGCCTCTTCGGCCTCTTCCCCCTCCTCGGACACCGCCCAGGCCGCAGCCGACCCGAGGGCCGCCGCCGCTCCGGTGTGGCCTCGGGCGGGTGCCGGTCCGGCCGTGGAGCCGGTACGGACCGAGCCGGTACGGGAGTCCGCGGGGCTGCCCGGTCAGGGCCCCGCCCCCGTCTGGCCCCCGGCCGGCGGCGCGGCCGAAGAGCGGGCCGGCCTGCCGGGCCAGACCGCCGCCGGGAGCGCCCCCGCGAGCGCCGCCGGGGCCGCGGCGGCCGCCGCCCGGCTCGGCGGGATGCCCGTAGCCCCCTCGTGGGCGCCCCAAGCCCCGCAGCAGGCCCAGCCGCAGCCGTCGCCGCCTCAGCAAGCGACCGCCCCGGCCCCCCGGACGCCGCAGCCCCAGCCCCTGGCCCAGCCGCAGGCCCAGGCCCAGCCGCAGGCTCAGGCCCAGCCGCAGGCCCAGGCCCAATCCCAGCCCCAGGCCCAATCCCAGCCCCTGGCCCAGCCCCAGCCCCAAGCCCAGGACCCCGTAGTCCCCTGGAAGCCGCCCGTCGCGGATCCCTTCCTCGCCCTCGCGCAGGCGCAGGCCTCCGCGCGCCCGGCCGGGCTGGGGCGGCGGCTGGTGGCCCGGCTCGTCGACACGCTCGTGTTCGGGGCGATGGCCGGGGCCGCCGCGTACCCCTTCGTCACCGCCGCCCTCGCGCACATCGACGAGAAGATCGCGGCGGCCAAGCGGTCCGGCGTCACCGTCCAGGTCTGGCTGGTCGACTCGACGACCAGCGTGCAGTTCGGCATCGCCCTCGCCGCGCTCCTCGTGCTCGGCGTGCTCTACGAGGCGCTGCCCACGGCCCGCTGGGGGCGCACGCTCGGCAAGAAGCTGTGCGGGATCCAGGTGTGGGACATCGAGGCGCACGAGCCGCCCTCCTTCGGCGCCGCGCTGCGCCGCTGGCTGGTCTACAGCGTGCTCGGGCTGCTCGTGCTCGGGGTGATGAACGTCCTGTGGTGTCTGGTCGACCGGCCGTGGCGCCAGTGCTGGCACGACAAGGCGGCCCGCACCTTCGTCGCCCGGTAGGCCGGATCCCGGCCCCCGGCCCCCGGCCTTTGGCCCTCGCCCCCGGCCCCCGGCCTTTGGACCTGGCCCCCGGCCCCGGGCCTTCGGCCCCCGCCCCGCCCCGCCCCGTCCCCCGAACGGGCCGTGCTCGATTGCGGGGGCCCGGCGTCCGGGGTGCACTGCCCCCATGAGCAACGATCAGCCGCCGCCGCCCCCGGGTCAGCCGCCGGAGGACGACCCGTTCGCCAAGCGCCCGCCGGACTCCGGCCCGCCGCCGCCCCCGCCGCCCCCGCCCCCGCAGGGCGGGCCGCCGCCGGGGAACCCGTACGACTCCACGCCGCCCCCGCCCCCGCCGGGAGGCCCGCCGCCGCCCTACGGGTCCGGTTACGGCGGTGGTTACGGCGGGGCCGACCCGCTCGCCGGGATGCCGCCGCTCGCCGAGACGGGGCGGCGCGTCGCCGCGCGGATCGTCGACTGGCTGATCATCGCCGTGCCGCTCGCGATCCTCGGCATCCCCTTCAACGTGTACCAGCGGGCCACCGAGAGCGGGAACGACTTCGGGGACACGGTCAACAGCCTCAACGGCGGCGGGCAGCTCGTCTTCCAGCTCATCACCATCGTCGCGTACGTCGGCTACGACACCCTGATGAACGCCAAGCGCGGGCAGACCCTCGGCAAGAAGTGGCTGAAGCTGCGGGTCGGGATGCTCAACGACGGCTCCACGCCCTCGATGAACGCGTCGCTGATCCGCGCGATCGTGCTGTGGGTGCCCGCGCTGATCTGCTGCGCCTGCCTGTGGCCGCTGCTCCTGCTGATCCTGATCCTGGTCGACAAGCCCTACAAGCAGGGCCTGCACGACAAGGCGGCCAAGACGGTGGTGGTGCAGGTCGCCCCGTGACGGGCGAGGGGCGGACCGGGCGGGGACGGGGAGGTACGGGGAGGGACGGGGCGGGGTTACGAGCGGATCCGGGTGTCGGCGCCCGCGCCCACGCGCGCGGCGGGCACCCGGATCTCCTCGTTCGAGGGGGCGGCGGAGCCGGCGGGCCCGGCGGCTCCGCCGGCGACCGAAGGCTTGACTGGCCGCTTCCGTACCGGCATCGTCACCGCCACCAGCACCCCGAGGATCAGCCCCGCGGCACAGATCGCCGCGATGCCGAGCGTCGTGGTGGTGCCGGAGAGCAGCAGCAGGGCGACGGTCGCGAACACGACGGTGGCCGAACCGTAGGCGGACTGTGCGGCGGTCGGACGCTGCATGACGGGTACCGTCCCTCGGGCGAGCGTGCGCGTGGCGACGTGCGCGTGGCAATGGGCGACTCTACGACGGTGGATGCCCGAGGGGAACCAGAAGTAAGCGTGACCTAACCCACGGTGCGGAGGCACGGGGGGCGCAGGGGCGCACGAAAGGCCACCGGGAGCTCGCCCGGTGTTCGGCACGCGTTCGATTATCGGAAATCCGCTCCTGCATAGTGCAGTTGGTGTGTCCAAGTCAAGATCTGTCTTTTCTTCGGCAACTCCGGTCGAATGTCGTCACTTGTGACGCGCAGACCCGCCGGCGGATACCCCACACCGGTCCGCGGCGAGGGGCGCCGGGGAGGACAGATCCAAGTGACCAACAGACGACGGGCGATCCGAGCGTCCGCAGTCGTCGTGGCGCTCGCGGCTACCGCCGCCACCGCCTCGACCTTCACCACCGCCTGGGCCGACAACCACGGCAGCGTGCCGGCGGCGTCCGCGCCCGGCGCGCGCTCCGTGGACAAGACCACGGTCGACCACGACCTCGACGGCCCGTACAGCAAGCAGCAGGACCAGCAGCGCAAGGCTGCCCTGGAGCAGGTGCTGAACGGCGAGAGCAAGGTCGAGAACCGGGGCGGCTCGAAGGTCGTCAAGCTCGACAGCAAGAAGTACGTCGAGCTCGGCCGCGAGAAGACCGACAAGATCTTCACGATCCTCGTCGAGTTCGGCGACCAGGTCGACAACACGACCCTGGTCGACCGCAAGGACGACGACACGGACGAGCTGAAGCCGAAGTACGGCGGCACGCCCGGCCCGCTGCACAACGCGATAGCCAAGCCGGACCGGAAGAACGACAACTCCACGGCCTGGCAGGCGGACTACAACCAGCAGCACTTCCAGGACCTGTACTTCGGTACCGGCAAGGACAAGAAGGGGCAGCAGAAGCAGTCCCTGAAGACCTACTACGAGAAGACCTCGTCCGGCCGCTACTCGGTCGACGGCGCGGTCTCCGACTGGGTCAAGGTCCCGTACAACGAGGCCCGCTACGGCTCCAACTACTGCGGCCAGACCAACTGCGCCAACGTGTGGGACACCGTCCGCGACGGCCTGGTGGCCTGGAACGCGGACCAGAAGGCCAAGGGCAAGACCGACGCCGAGATCAAGGCGACGCTGGCGCAGTACGACCAGTGGGACCGCTACGACTTCGACAACGACGGCAACTTCAACGAGCCCGACGGCTACATCGACCACTTCCAGATCGTCCACGCGGGCGAGGACGAGTCGGCCGGCGGCGGCGCCGAGGGCACCAACGCCCTGTGGGCCCACCGCTGGTACGCCTACGGCACCGACGCGGGCAAGACCGGCCCGGCGGGCAACAAGTCCGGCGGCACCCCGATCGGCAACTCGGGCATCTGGGTCGGCGACTACACGATGCAGCCGGAGAACGGCGGCCTCGGCGTCTTCGCGCACGAGTACGGCCACGACCTCGGTCTGCCGGACCACTACGACACCGCCGGCGGCGAGAACTCCACGGGCTTCTGGACCCTCATGTCCTCCGGCTCCTGGCTCGGCACCGGCAAGGACTCCATCGGCGACCTCCCCGGCGACATGAACGCCTGGGACAAGCTGCAGCTCGGCTGGCTGAACTACGCCAAGGTCAACGACTGGCAGCGGGGCACCAAGACCACCCACAAGCTGGGCGTCTCGGAGTACAACACCAAGAACCCGCAGGCGCTCGTCGTCGAGCTGCCGAAGAAGTCCGTCACCACGGACGTCGTGGCCCCCGCCCAGGGCGCCACGCAGTGGTGGAGCGACATGGGTGACGACCTCAAGAACACCCTCACCCGCCCCGTCGACCTGACCGGCAAGACGTCGGCCTCCCTGGAGCTCCAGGGCTGGTACGACATCGAGCAGGACTACGACTACCTGTACGCCGAGGCCTCCACCGACGGCGGCGCCAACTGGCACGCCCTCGACGGCACCGCCGACGGCAAGCCGCTCCAGAAGGACGCCTCCGGCGCCCCGGCGCTGACCGGCGCCTCGGAGAAGCACCAGAAGCTGGTCTACGACCTCGGTGCCTACGCGGGCAAGAAGTTCGACCTCCGCTTCCGCTACCAGACGGACGGCGGCGCGGGCGGCAAGGGCTTCACGGCCGACGCCATCACGCTGACCGCCGACGGTGCCCCGGTCTTCTCGGACAACGCCGAGAACGGTGACAACGGCTGGGTCGCCAAGGGCTTCTCGCGCATCGGCAAGGGCTTCGCGAAGGAGTACGAGCAGTACTACATCGCGGAGAACCGCCAGTACGTCTCGTACGACCAGACCCTCAAGGTCGGCCCGTACAACTTCGGCTTCACCGGCGACAAGGCCAGCTGGGTCGAGCACTACCCGTACCAGAACGGTCTGCTGATCTGGAAGTGGGACCTGTCCCAGAAGGACAACAACACCTCCCAGCACCCGGGTGTGGGCCGTGTCCTCCCGATCGACGCCCACCCGTCCCCGCTGAAGTGGGGCGACGGCACCCTGATGCGCGGGCGCGTCCAGGCGTACGACTCGCCGTTCAGCATCTCGCGCACGGACGGCTTCCAGCTCCACAAGGCCGGCGTCGGCACCTGGGTCCCGTCCCAGGCCGGCAACCCGACCTTCGACGACCGCAAGGGCGTCTACTGGTTCAAGGAGACCGAGCGCTCCGGTGTCCAGGTAACTGACACCAACACCAAGATCCAGGTCGTCAAGGAGGCCAAGGACGGCTCCACGATCACGGTCCAGGTGGGTCCCTCGACCAAGTAACGGCGAGTTTTCTGAATCGTCGCAGGTCAAAGCGTGATCGGCCGTCGCCCTCTAGCGGGCGGCGGCCGATCGTGTTTAGGTGCGTCTTACGGCCTAGGCCGCCTGACCTTATTGACAGTCGTTCCACGGGGGAGTGGTTCCGTATGCCCAATGGGGGTTTCTGCAGACTGCCCGGAGGCAGTGTCGTCGTCGCCATAGGACTGCCCAGCCCGGCCGGCGACGGGGCCACCGTCCGCTTCCTGGTGCACGCGGCGAACCGGGCCCGCGCCCTGACCCGGCTGCGGAACCTGGGGCTGCGGGCCGTCTACCTGCGGGGCAACACCGAGCCGCCGACGCCGGACGAGATCACGGCCGTCCTGCACCACCCGGACGGGATGCTCTGGCGGATCACCGCCCAGGAGCTCTGGCACCCCATACGCTCGCTCCCGAGGGCGGTCTAGAGCGCCCCCTCCCCGGGGGTGACGGGCTTCCCGGTCAGCTCCACGCCCGCCGCCCGCAGCTCGTCCAGGGCCCGCCCGGTGGTCTCCCGGGCCACCCCGGCGGTCAGGTCCAGCAGCACCTGGGTGCGGAAGCCCTCCCGGGCCGCGTCCAGGGCCGTCGCCCGCACGCAGTGGTCGGTCGCGATGCCGACCACGTCGACCTCGGTGACCCCGCGCTCGCGCAGCCACTCGGCGAGCGTCACGCCGTTCTCGTCGCGCCCCTCGAAACCGCTGTACGCGGCCTCGTAGGCGCCCTTGTCGAAGACGGCGTCGACGGCGCCCGAGGCGACCGCGGGGGCGAAGTTCGGGTGGAAGCCCACGCCCTCCGTGCCCGCCACGCAGTGTCTGGGCCAGGAGTCGACGTAGTCCGGGCGCTCCGAGAAGTGGGCGCCCGGGTCGATGTGGTGGTCGCGGGTGGCGACCACGTGCCGGTAGGCGGCGGCGCCGGCCGCCTGGCCGATGAGGTCGGTGACGGCGGCGGCGACGTCCGCGCCCCCCGCCACGGCGAGGCTGCCGCCCTCGCAGAAGTCGTTCTGAACGTCCACGACGATCAATGCGCGGTGCATGGCGGGTGTCCTTAGCGCGTCGGATGGGTGGGTTGTGAGCCTAGAGACTTCCCCCTCCGGAGGGGAGGGGGCGTCCACCGGCGTTCGGGCGCCTCCTCGGGGCGCGCGGCGGGCCGTCCGCGGCTACGCGTACTCGGTCGGCAGCACGGGCTCGCCCCGGGAGAGCTGGATCGCGGACATCGGCAGCCCGGCGCGGGCCGCGATGTGCCGGGAGCGGGCCGCCTCCAGCGGCTCGCGGGCCACCACCGTCCCGCCCTTCACCAGCTCCACCAGGAGCTGCCGGTCGGCCAGCGCGGCCGGGACGGGGCCGGTGCCGACGACCTCGGCCTCGGCGACCCCGGCCGCGTCGGTGCGGCGCGCGGCCCACTTGCGCCCGCCGATGGACGCCTTGCCGCCCACGGACTTCTTGGCGACCGGCACCAGCGGCGCCCTGGGGTCGGCCGAGGAGGCGCGGGCGACCAGCTTGTAGACCATCGAGCAGGTGGGGTGCCCGCTGCCGGTGACGAGCTGGGTGCCGACCCCGTACGCGTCGACGGGCGCCGCCGCGAGCGAGGCGATGGCGTACTCGTCGAGGTCGGAGGTGACCACGATCCGGGTGTCCCGGGCGCCCAGCTCGTCGAGCTGCGCGCGCACCCGGTGGGCGACGAGCAGCAGGTCGCCGGAGTCGATCCGGACCGCACCGAGCCCGGGTCCGGCCACCTCGACGGCGGTCCGGACGGCCTCGGCCACGTCGTAGGTGTCCACGAGCAGGGTGGTGCCGCTGCCCAGCGAGTCGACCTGGGCCCGGAAGGCGTCCCGCTCGCTGTCGTGCAGCAGGGTGAAGGCGTGGGCGGAGGTGCCGACGGTGGGGATGCCGTAGCGGAAGCCGGCCGCCAGGTCCGAGGTGGAGTCGAAGCCGCCCACGTAGGCGGCGCGCGAGGAGGCGACGGCGGCGAGCTCGTGGGTGCGCCGGGCACCCATCTCGATGAGCCGCCGGCCGCCCGCCGCGGCCGACATCCGGGAGGCGGCGGCGGCGATGGCCGAGTCGTGGTTGAGGATCGAGAGGATCACGGTCTCCAGGAGCACGCACTCGGCGAAGGAGCCCTCCACCCGCAGCAGCGGCGAGCCCGGGAAGTAGACCTCGCCCTCCGGGTAGCCCCAGATGTCGCCGGAGAAGCGGTAGCCGGCCAGCCACTCCAGGGTCGGCTCGTCGACGATCCCGCGCTCGCGCAGGAAGCCGAGCACGTCCGCGTCGAAGCGGAAGTTCTCGACGGCGTCCAGCACCCGGCCGGTGCCGGCGACGACCCCGTAGCGGCGCCCCTCGGGCAGCCGGCGGGTGAAGACCTCGAAGACGGACCGGCGGTCCGCGGTGCCGGCCCGCAAGGCCGCCTGGAGCATCGTCAGCTCGTACTGATCGGTGAAGAGCGCCGTCGACGGAACGTCCACCGGCAGCCCAAGGTCCGCAGCGTTCATAGGAGGATGCTACCGCAGTATTCGTCACTCTGACGAATACTGGCGCGCCGAGAAGGGCACCCGTTTGTGCGGTGGGGCGGTCGGGGTGGCAGCATGGACGGGGTGAGCGTTGCGCCTATCGAGATCGAACGGACCGAATCGGCCGAGGAGGTCTCCGCCGTCGTCGAACCCGACGTGCCCTGGGTGACCCTCGTGCACAACGACCCGGTCAACCTGATGAGCTATGTCACGTACGTGTTCCAGGCGTACTTCGGCTACTCCAAGGACAAGGCGCACAAGCTGATGCTCGACGTGCACAACAAGGGCCGGGCCGTGGTCTCCAGCGGCACCCGCGAGGAGATGGAGCGGGACGTGCAGGCGATGCACGGCTACGGGCTGTGGGCGACCCTCACCCAGGACCGCGGCTGATGGCCGGCCGCTTCGAGCCGCTGCCCGGCGGCGGCGCCGCCATCGCGCTCGACGAGGTCGAGATCTCCATCCTCCGCTCGCTGGCCGTGCAGCTCCTGGAGCTGATCGGGCCCGGCGACGAGCCGGTGGAGGGCGAGGACCCGCTGGCCGCGCTGTTCGCCGAGGGGCCGAGCGAGCCGCCCTCCGACCCGGCGCTGCGCCGGCTCTTCCCCGACGCGTACGGGGACGGCACCGACGAGCTGCGGCAGGCCGCCTCGGACTTCCGCCGCTACACGGAGAACGACCTGCGCGCCCGCAAGCGCGAGGACGCCCTGGTGGTGGTGCGCGGCCTCGACTCGCCGGCCGTCGACGCGACGGGGGAGGGCGGCGCGGTCCTCAAGCTGGCGCCCGACGCCTCCCGGGCCTGGCTGGGCACGCTCAACGACCTGCGGCTGACCATCGGCACCCGCCTTGAGGTGACCGACGACGACGAGAGCGAGCAGCTGTACCGGCTGCCCGACTCCGATCCGCGCAAGCCGATGGTGATGGCCTATCTGTGGCTGGGCGCGCTTCAGGAGTCACTCGTGGAGACGCTCCTGTCGTAGCGGGGGCCCGTTCCGGGGGTCCCCGGGGCCCGTTCCGGGGGTGTTCGCTCAGCGGACGCTCAAATCCGGATAACGAATGCGTTACCCAAGTGACCGTCTTTGCTCCATTGAGTCCCTTTTGTCCGTCTTTTTGTGTGGTTCGTGCCACAGCGCCCCCCGTCGATCACGGTTGAGCCCGTGATAAATCTTCACGACCACCCGGGGACGCCACCCTTGTTCCCGGGGGCGCTTTGGCCGGCTGACCGCCGGTAGCACTCCATCCACATCCGGGGGGATCAGGACCTGGTCCGCGGCAGACGCACTCGCAGTCGCGCGGATCGGCATGGAGAAAGGCGCACCACCATGACCTCAGTGCAGGTCGACAAGCAGCACGACGGCAATGAGGCCGCGGACTCCGCCTCGGGCGAGGGTTACCACCGGGCGCTCGGCGCCCGTCAGATCCAGATGATCGCGATCGGCGGCGCCATCGGCACCGGCCTGTTCCTGGGCGCCGGCAAGGGCATCTCCATCGCGGGACCCAGCCTGATCCTCGCGTACGCCGTCGCGGGCCTCGTCATCTTCTTCATCATGCGGGCGCTCGGCGAGCTCCTCATGTACCGCCCGGTGTCGGGCTCCTTCTCGGAGTACGCCCGCGAGTTCATCGGCCCCTTCGCGGGCTTCGCGACCGGCTGGACCTACTGGCTCTTCTGGGTCGTCACCGGCATCACCGAGGTCACCGCCGCCGCCACCTACATGACGTACTGGTGGGACATCCCGCAGTGGCTCTCCGCCCTGGTCTTCACCATCGTCCTGTACGGCGCCAACCTGATCTCCGTGAAGCTCTTCGGCGAGCTCGAGTTCTGGTTCTCGATGGTCAAGGTCACCGCGATCGTCGGCATGATCCTGATCTGCGCCGGCATCCTCACCCTCGGCTTCTCCGACGCCGGTGACACCGCCTCCGTCACCCACCTGTGGGACCTCGGCGGCTTCTTCGCCGGCAAGGACGGCATCTTCTCCACCCTGATGACCCTCCAGATGGTCATGTTCGCCTTCCTCGCCGTCGAGCTGGTCGGCGTCACCGCGGGCGAGTCCAAGGACCCGAAGACGGTGCTGCCGAAGGCGATCAACACCGTGCCGTGGCGCATCGCCGTCTTCTACGTCGGCGCGCTGATCATGATCCTGTCGGTCGTCCCGTGGACCGAGTTCCAGCCGGGTGTCAGCCCCTTCGTCGCGGCCTTCGAGAAGATGGGCCTCGGCATCGGCGCCGCCATCGTCAACTTCGTCGTCCTGACGGCCGCGCTGTCCTCCTGCAACTCCGGTATGTACTCCACCGGCCGGATGCTGCGCGACCTCGCGCTCAACGGGCAGGGCCCGAAGGTCTTCACCAGGCTCACCCGGTCGGGCACGCCGCTGGTCGGCACCACCTTCTCCGCCGCGCTGATGATGGTCGGCGTCTGGGTCAACTACCAGTGGCCCGGCGAGGCGTTCAACTACGTCGTCTCCTTCGCCACCATCTCCGGCATGTGGGCCTGGATCGTCATCCTGATCTGCCAGATCCGCTACCGCCTCAAGGCGGACCGGGGCGAGCTGCCGCACTCCTCCTTCAAGGCGCCGGGCGGCATCTGGTTCAGCGTCTTCTCGCTCGCCTTCATCGCGATGGTCGTGGTGACGATGGCCATGGACGCCGGCAACCGGGTCGCGCTCTACGGCGCGCCGGTCTGGGGCCTGCTGCTGGCCGTCGCCTACCTGGTCCTTAAGAGCCGCGACCCCGAGGGCGCCGCCTTCGCCAAGCGCGCCGACCGGGGAGCCGGCAAGGAGTCGGCCGAGTCCTGACCCGGCCGGTCCCGGGCCGACCTGCCCTGACCGGGCCTGATCTGCCCTGACTGGGCCGGACCTGACCTGACCTGCACAGTCTCAGTATGCGGGCCGTTCCGTACCACTTCTCGGTACGGAACGGCCCGTCTGCTTATCCTCTAGGCATGCTGACCATCACCCGGGCCCTGTACGACCAGATCGTGGAACACTCCCGCGCGGACCACCCCGACGAGGCCTGCGGCGTGGTCGCCGGTCCGGTCGGCAGCGGCCGCCCCGAGCGCTTCATCCCGATGCTGAACGCGGCGCGCTCGCCGACCTTCTACGAGTTCGACTCCGCGGACCTGCTCAAGCTCTACCGCGACATGGACGACCGGGACGAGGAGCCCGTGATCGTCTACCACTCGCACACCGCCACCGAGGCGTACCCGTCCCGCACCGACATCACCTACGCCAACGAGCCGGGCGCCCACTACGTCCTCGTCTCCACCGCCGACACCGACGACGCCGGGCCCTTCCAGTTCCGCTCCTACACGATCGTCGACGGCGTCGTGACGGAGGAGGAGGTCGAGATCGTGGAGGCGTACGAGTAGTCCGCGGGCCGGGTGAGACACTGTCGGCAAACGAGGGCGGCAGGACCCAGGAAGCCGGTGCGAATCCGGCACGGTCCCGCCACTGTGACCCGCCCCTGACCAGGGCCGGAAGCCAGGAACTGACCTGCCGCCTGCCAGTACCGACCGGGGACGCGGATCCCCGTCTGGAGGCCTGCCCATGTCCTGGCGTCGCCCGCTGCTCACCGCCGCCGCGCTCATACCCCTGCTCGCCGCCTGCTCCGCCCCCGCGAGCACCCCCGGCGCCGACAAGGGCGCGAAGGCCGCCCCCGGCTTCCCGTACACCGTCACCAACTGCGGTGTGACCACCACCTATCAGGCCCCGCCGAAGCGCGCGGTCACCATGAACCAGCACGTCACCGAGGTCATGCTCGCCCTCGGCCTGCAGAAGTCGCTGGTCGGCACCGCCTACCTGGACGACGCGGTCCTCCCCGCCTACAAGAAGGCGTACGACGCCGTCCCCGTGCTCGCCAAGGAGTACCCCTCCAAGGAGGCGCTGCTCGCCGCGAACCCCGACTTCGTGTACGGCGGTTACTCCTCCGCCTTCGACGCCAAGGCCGGCCGCTCCCGGGACGACCTGGGGCGCTCCGGCATCGCCACCCGCCTCAACACCGAGTACTGCCCCTCCGGCCGCACCGCCCTCGACGACGTCTACCGCGAGGTCACCGAGGTCGGCCGCACCTTCGGCGTCCCCGACCGGGCCGAGGCATGGAACCGCGAGGCGCGGGCCGGGGTCGCCGCCGCGGAGCAGCGCCTGAAGGGCGCCGCGCCCGTCTCCGTCTTCGTCTACGACAGCGGCGACAAGACCGCCTTCACCGCCGGCGGCAAGGGCATCGGCAACGAGCTGATCACCCGCGCGGGCGGCCGGAACGTCTTCTCCGACCTCGACAAGACCTTCGGCGACGCCACCTGGGAGCAGGTCGTCGACCGCGAGCCCGACGTGATCGTCATCTACGACTACGGCTCCACCACCGTCGAGCAGAAGAAGAAGCGGCTCCTCGACGACCCCGCCCTGCGCGAGGTCCCGGCCGTCAAGAACCGCCGCTTCGCCGTGCTCCCGCTCTCCGACGCGGTCCTCGGCGTCCGTGCCCCCGCCGCCGTCGCCAAGCTGGCCGCGCAGCTCCACCCCGCCGCTCGATGACCCACCGTCCGACGACCCGGCTCCGCCACACGGCGGTCGTCGCCGGACTGCTCGTGGCGCTCGCCGCGGCCGTCGTCGCCGCCCTCGCGCTCGGCTCCGTCCGCATCCCGCCCGGCCAGGTGCTCGACATCCTGACCGGGCGGGCCGGGCCCTCCCCGTACCGCACCATCGTGCTCGACGTGCGGCTGCCCCGGGTGCTGCTCGGGGCGGTCGTCGGCGCCGGGCTCGCCGTCGTCGGCGCCGTCCTCCAGGCCCTCGTCCGCAACCGGCTCGCCGACCCCTTCCTGCTCGGCATCTCCTCCGGAGCCTCGGCCGGGGCCGTCTGCGTGCTCGTCCTCGGGGTGGCCGGCGGGATCACCACCACCGTCGCCCTGCCCGCCGGGGCCTTCGCCGGCGCCCTGCTCGCCCTCGTCCTCGTCTACGCCCTGGCCCGGCGCGGCGGCACCATGACCGGCGCCCGGCTCGTCCTCGCCGGGGTCGCCGTCTCGTACATCCTGTCCGCCCTCACCACGCTGCTGCTGGTCGTAGCCGGCCGGCCCGAGCAGTTCCAGGAGGCCCTCTACTGGTCCCTCGGCGGCCTCGGCAGCGCCCGCTGGGACAGCCTCGTGCTGCCCGCCGCCGTCCTGGCCCTCGGCATCGGCGTCCTGCTCACCCTCGCCCGCCCGCTCGACCTGCTGCTGGTCGGTGAGGAGGGCGCCACCGTCCTCGGCCTGGACACCGCCCGCTTCCGCGCCGCCGTCTTCGTCCTCGCCTCGCTCGTCACCGCCGTCATGGTCGCGGCCAGCGGCGCCGTCGGCTTCATCGGCCTGATGGTCCCGCACGCCGCCCGGATGGCCGTGGGCGCGCCGCACCGGCGGCTGCTCCCGGTCGCCGCCCTCGGCGGGGCGCTCGCCCTCGTCCTCGCCGACCTCGCCGCGCGCACCGTCGCCGCGCCCCAGGACATCCCGGTCGGCGTGCTCACCGCCCTCACCGGCGGCCCCTTCTTCCTCTGGCTGATGCGCCGCCGCGCGGACGGAGCGACCCTGTGACCCCTCCCCGTACGGCCGAACTGCGGATCGAGGCCCTCGGCTACGAAGGGCGGCTGTACGAGGCCGGCCTCGTCGCCCGCCCCGGCGAGACCGTCGGCCTCGTCGGCCCCAACGGCAGCGGCAAGACCACCCTGCTGCGCTGCGTCTACGGCACCCTCGCCGCCACCTCCGGCCGCGCCCTCCTCGACGGCGAGGACCTGCGCGCCATGGGTCCCCGGGCCCGGGCCCGCCGGGTGGCGACCGTGCCGCAGGAGAGCGCCCTCGAATTCGAGCTGACCGTCCGCGAACTGGTCGCCCTCGGCCGCTCCCCGCACAAGCGCTTCTGGGAGGGCGACACCGCGGACGACCGGGAGCGGGCGGACGCGGCGCTCGACCGGGTCGGCATCCTCGGCCTCGCCGACCGTCCCTACCCCGAGCTGTCCGGCGGCGAGCGGCAGCGGGCGCTGGTCGCGCGGGCGCTCGTCCAGGACCCGGCGCTGCTCGTGCTCGACGAGCCCACCAACCACCTGGACATCCGCTACCAGCTTGAAGTGCTCTCCCTCGTCCGCCATTTGGGCACCACCAACCTCCTCGCCCTGCACGACCTGACCCTCGCCGCCGCCCACTGCGACCGGCTCTACGTCCTGGACCGGGGCCGGGTCGTCGCCGAGGGCGCGCCGTCCGAGGTGCTCACCCCGGAGCTGCTGAAGCGGGTCTACGGGGTGGAAGCCGAGGTCATCCCGCATCCGGCCACCGGCACGCCGCTCGTCGTCTATCTGCCCCGTCCGCCCGTTGGTCAGAAACTGTCCGTCATGTGAGATCACATTCCGGAACCCGGACCGGGAATCGATACGATGACCGCATGGTTTCCCACGACGTGAGCGAAGAGACGCCGGGCACACCCCTGCTCGTCGCGCGCCTGCACGTCGATCTGTGCCGCCTCGCCAGCGCGATCTGTACGCCGCGCGCCGCGCTCTGACACGCCCGGACCGAGCGCACCCCGCCAGCACGAGCCCCCGCGCGGGGGCCCCAGCCGCGCGCCCAGCACGCCACCCGCCCGTACGAGCCCCTTCCGACAGGAGCCCACCCCATGGCCATCGAGGTCCGCGTCCCGACCATCCTCCGCACCTACACCGACGGCGCCAAGGCCGTCGAGGGCAGCGGCGGCACCCTCGCCGAGCTCTTCGCCGACCTGGAGACCCGCCACGCCGGGATCGAGGCCCGCATCGTGGACGAGGGCAAGCTGCGCCGCTTCGTCAACGTCTACCTCAACGACGAGGACGTGCGCTTCCTCGACGGCATCGACACCAAGCTCACCGACGGCGACAACGTCACGATCCTGCCCGCGGTCGCGGGTGGCATGGTCTGATCCACATGCGCTACGACTCCCCGCTGGCGGCGGTCGGCCACACCCCCCTGGTCCGGCTGCCGCGGCTGTCCCCCTCGGACGAGGTCCGCATCTGGGCCAAGCTGGAGGACCGCAACCCCACCGGCTCGGTCAAGGACCGCCCCGCGCTCCACATGATCGAGCAGGCCGAGAAGGACGGCCGGCTCACCCCCGGCTGCACCATCCTGGAGCCCACCAGCGGCAACACCGGCATCTCGCTCGCGATGGCGGCCAAGCTCAAGGGCTACCGGATCGTCTGCGTCATGCCGGAGAACACCAGCGAGGAGCGCCGCCAGCTGCTCGCCATGTGGGGCGCCGAGATCATCTCGTCCCCCGCGGCGGGCGGTTCCAACACGGCGGTCCGCGTCGCCAAGGAGCTCGCGGCCGAGAACCCGTCCTGGGTGATGCTCTACCAGTACGGCAACCCGGACAACGCGGGCGCCCACTACGCCGGCACCGGCCCCGAGATCCTCGCCGACCTGCCGTCGATCACCCACTTCGTGGCGGGCCTCGGCACCACCGGCACCCTCATGGGCGTCGGCCGCTACCTGCGCGAGCACAAGCCCGACGTCAGGATCGTCGCCGCCGAACCCCGGTACGACGACCTGGTCTACGGCCTGCGCAACCTCGACGAGGGCTTCGTCCCCGAGCTGTACGACGCCTCCGTCCTCACCACCCGCTTCTCGGTCGGCTCGGCCGACGCGGTCACCCGCACCCGCGACCTGCTCCAGCAGGAGGGCATCTTCGCGGGCGTCTCCACCGGCGCGGCCCTGCACGCGGCCATCGGCGTCGGCAACAAGGCGGTCAAGGCCGGAGAGAGCGCCGACATCGTCTTCATCGTGGCCGACGGCGGCTGGAAGTACCTGTCGACCGGCCTCTACACGGCGGCGACGACGGAGGAGGCGATCGCGGCGGTCCAGGACCAGCTCTGGGCCTGAGGCCCGGCCCCGTCCCCCCGGATCCCCCGATCCCCCCACCGCCCGTCCTCAGCGCGCCAGATGGCGGACCTGGTCCCAGACCACCGGGTCCGCCGTCCCCACCCTGCGGCGGAAGTCCGCCAGCGGGACCTCCCGCAGCTCGTCCGTCTCCAGGAAGCTCGGCCGCCCCTGCGCGTCGCCCACCGAGCCCGGCGGCAGCGCGATCACCCCGGGCCGCTCGTCGTGGTACTTGCTGGTGATCTTGGCGACCAGGGCCCGCTCCCCGCGCACCCCGAGCACCAGGCACGGGCGGTCCTTCGAACCCGGGCCGTCCTCGAACGGCACCTCCGCCCACCAGATCTCACCCGGCCCCGGCAGCCGCCCCGAAGGCGCCTTCCCCCGGGCGGGCCGGCCGCGCGCGGGCCTGCCGCCCGGGGCCGCCGGCCGGGTCGGGCGGGCCGGCGGACGGCTGCGGCCCTCGGGGCGGCGCGCCGAACGGCGGCGCCCCTCGGTGACGGCCGCGATCAGCGCCAGCACCACGACCGCGGCCAGCGCGGGCCACCACGACGTGTCCATACCTCAAGACCGTACCGTCGCCGCCCCCGCACCGCCCGGACGCCCCGCCATCCATCCGAACCGGTGACAGCGCCCGTGAGTTCGCCCACAACGGGCCGCCACGGAGGAGCGACGGGGCGTAGCGCGCCGTACGCTCGACAGATCGCACGACCTCCCCTCCCCGCGCCCCGCGCACCCGTCCACGGAGGTTCACGCTCCATGAAGCTCACCGTCGTCGGCTGCTCAGGTTCGTTCCCGTCCGCGGAATCGGCCTGCTCCAGCTACCTCGTAGAGGCCGACGGCTTCCGGCTGCTCCTCGACATGGGCAACGGCGCCCTGGGCGAGCTGCAGCGCCACATCGGTCTGTACGACCTGGACGCGATCTTCCTGAGCCATCTGCACGCCGACCACTGCATCGACATGTGCGGGTACTTCGTCGCGCGCTACTACCGCCACGAGGGGGGCCGCTGCGAGGCCATCCCCGTCTACGCCCCGGAGGGCGCGGAGCAGCGGCTGACCACGGCGTACGCGGACACGCCCTCGCCGCACGCGATGGCCGAGGTCTTCGACTTCCGCACGCTGAAGTCGGCCTCGTTCGAGATCGGCCCGTTCTCGGTGCGCACGGAGAAGGTGTGCCACCCGGTCGAGGCGTACGCGATCCGGGTCGAGCACGGGGGCCGTTCGCTGACCTACTCGGGGGACACCGGGGTGTGCGACGCGCTGGACGAGCTGGCGCGCGGGGCGGACCTCTTCCTGTGCGAGGCCTCCTTCACCCACGGCAAGGAGGACATCCCGGCCCTCCACCTCAACGGGCGCGAGGCCGGCGCCCAGGCCGCCCGCGCGGAGGTGGGCCGGCTGGTGCTGACGCACATCCCGCCGTGGACGGACGGCGAGCGGAACCTGTCGGACGCGCGCGCGGTGTACCCGGGGCCGGCGGAGCTGGCGTACGCGGGCGCGGTGTACGAGGTCTGAGCCGGGGGCGGCTCCGGTCAGGAGCCGCCCCATGGCGGCCGGGCATACGGGAAGGGCCCCGGAACCTGTCGGTTCCGGGGCCCTTCGCTGTCGGCTGTCCGGCGGTGCCGGGGCGGCCGTACCGGCTTACTTGGCCTCGGCCTTCTGCAGCTCGGCCAGCTCCTCGTCGGACTCGCGGCCCGGCGTCGGGATGTTGAACTTGGTGATCGCGAAGCGGAAGACCACGTAGTACAGGGCGGCGAAGCAGAGGCCGACCAGGGCCAGCAGCCACGGCTTGGACGCGATGCCCAGGTTGAGCAGGAAGTCGACCGCGCCGGCCGAGAAGCCGAAGCCGTCCTTCATGCCGAGGGCCCAGGTGAGCGCCAGGGAGACACCGGTCAGCAGCGCGTGGACCGCGTAGAGGACCGGGGCGATGAACATGAAGGTGAACTCGATCGGCTCGGTCACGCCGGTGACGAAGGCGGTGAGCGCGAGGGAGAACATCATGCCGCCGACGATCTTGCGGCGCTCCGGGCGGGCACAGTGGGTGATCGCGAGGCAGGCCGCCGGGAGGGCGAACATCATGATCGGGAAGAAGCCGGTCATGAACTGGCCGGCGGTCGGGTCGCCGTGCAGGAAGCGCGCGATGTCGCCGTGGTAGTCCACGCCGCCGTCGGTGTAGCTGCCGGCCTGGAACCACGGGAAGGAGTTGAGCAGGTGGTGCATGCCGACGGGGATCAGCGCGCGGTTGGCGACACCGAAGATGCCCGCGCCGACGGCGCCGGAGCCGACCAGCCACTCACCGAAGTTGTGGATGATCGAGCCGAGCACCGGCCAGATGAGACCCATCACGATGCCGATGACCAGACCCGCGAAGGCGGAGAGGATCGGGACCAGGCGACGGCCACCGAAGAAGCCCGCCCAGTCCGGCAGCTTGGTCCGGTAGAACTTCTGGTACAGCAGGGCCACGATGATGCCCATGATGACGCCGCCGAGGACGCCGGCGTTGACCGGGGCGTCGTTCATGACGATCTTGCCGTCGGCGACGGCGGCGACCTTCGGCAGGTTGCTGTCGGTGAAGGTGGCGAGCACCTTCTGGAAGACCAGGTAGCCGGTCACGGCGGCCAGCGCGGTGGAGCCGTCCGACTTCTTCGCGAAGCCGATGGCGATGCCGACGCAGAACAGCAGCGCCATGTTGTCCAGCAGCGCGCTACCGCCGGCGGCCATGTAGCTGGCGAGCTTGTTGACGAAGTCCGGGAACGACTCCCTGCCGAGCATGTCTGCCTGGCCGAACCGGACCAGCAGCGCGGCGGCGGGCAGCACGGCGACCGGCAGCATGAGGCTGCGGCCGATGCGCTGCAAGACAGCCATCGCGCCGGAGCCCTTCTTCTTGGCCGCGGGGGCGGCGCTAGCCGTGGACACAACTTCCTCCAGTGGGCAAGGCGCCGCCAGAGGACAGTGAAAGGGGGTGACGGCGGCGTCTCGTGGAACGCGGTGGTCTGGACCGCGTGGTCTACACCAATTAATGGTGTAGACCAGTTGTAGCACGTGTGACTTAGATAAGGAACCTTCGAATTTTGCGGCCCGAGCCATAGCTGGACAACGAACGACATAAGGCCCCCGGACCATGAGGTCCGAGGGCCTTGGGGCCGGGGCGAAAGCCCGTCCGGGCGTTATGCCTTCGTGTTGTCCCGCTCCAGTTCCTCCTCCAGCTCCTCGGGCTCGCGGCCCGGGGTCGGCAGGTTGAACTTGGTGATCGCGAAGCGGAAGAGCACGTAGTAGACGACGGCGAAACAGAGGCCGATCGGAATGATCATCCATGGCTTGGTCGCCAGGCCCCAGTTGATCACGTAGTCGATCAGGCCGGCCGAGAAGCTGAAGCCGTCGTGCACGCCGAGCGCCCAGGTCACCGCCATCGACACACCGGTCAGCACCGCGTGGATCGCGTACAGCACCGGCGCGATGAAGAGGAACGAGTACTCCAGCGGCTCGGTGATGCCGGTGACGAACGAGGTCAGGCCGACCGAGAGCATCAGGCCGCCGACCTGCTTGCGCCGGTGCGGCTTGGCGCAGTGGGTGATCGCCAGCGCGGCGGCGGGCAGCGCGAACATCATGATCGGGAAGAAGCCCGAGGTGAACTGTCCGGCGTCCGGGTCGCCCGCGAGGAACATGCTGATGTCGCCGTGGACCACCGTGCCGTCCGGCTTGGTGTACGAGCCGAACTGGAACCAGACCGGCACGTTGAGGAACTGGTGCAGGCCGATGACCAGCAGCGCGCGGTTGGCCACGCCGAAGATGCCGGAGCCCCAGGAGCCGAGGCCGACGAGCCAGTCGGAGAAGCTCTCCAGGCCGTCGCCGATCGGCGGCCAGATCCACAGGCAGAGCGCGGCGAAGGCGATGCCGACGAAGGACATGATGATGGGGACGAGCCGGCGCCCGTTGAAGAAGCCGAGCCAGTCGACCAGCTTGACCCGGTGGTACTTCTGCCAGAAGTAGGCGGCCAGCAGGCCCATCACGATGCCGCCGAAGACGCCCGGGTTCTGGTACGTGTAGCCGGCGAAGGAGTCGTCGACGCCGAGGCAGCCGCCGCCGATGTCCTTGGTGCCGGTCGGGCAGTCCTTCGGGAAGGCGTGCAGCACGCCCCGGTAGACGAGGAAGCCGGCCACGGCGGCGAGGGCGGTGGAGCCGTCCGACTTCTTCGCCATGCCGATGGCGACGCCGATGCAGAACAGCAGGGGGAGGCCGAGTTCGGCGTCGAGCAGGGCGCCGCCCGCTCCCGCCATGACCTTGGCGACGTCCGTCCAGCCCAGCCCGTCGTCACCGAAGACGTCCGGCTGGCCCAGTCGGCCGATGATGCCGGCCGCGGGGAGGACGGCGATGGGCAGCTGAAGGCTGCGGCCCATCTTCTGCAGCCCTTGGAAGAAGCCGCCCCATGGCGACTTCTTCGGTGCGGCTGCGGCGCTCGTACTGCTCATCGGCGTCCTCCCTGACCCGACACGGACTCCGGAATGTTCCGGACCCGGCTCTCGTTCGTACTGGTGTAGACCAGTTGCGATAGGCTCCCCGGGGCCGATCGTGGGCAGGCCGCCGGTGATCGTCATCTTTCGGCAGAACGGCGGACTTCGCTCGCGAGACTGGTCCAACCGTGGGTTACCGTGACAAAGCGGACCTTCGGTGCGCCGAGATTCACGTTCTTTGAACGGAACGGACAGGGAGAAACACATGGCCAGCAAGGCTGAGAAGATCGTCGCCGGGCTCGGTGGCATCGAGAACATCGAAGAGGTCGAGGGCTGCATCACCCGCCTCCGCACCGAGGTCGTCGACCCGTCCAAGGTCGACGAGGTCGCCCTCAAGGCCGCCGGCGCCCACGGCGTCGTGAAGATGGGCACCGCCATCCAGGTCGTCATCGGTACCGACGCGGACCCGATCGCCGCCGACATCGAAGACATGATGTGAGCCGTCGCTCGCGCGACTGACACAGCACCGAAGGGCCCGTTCCGGCAGGGGAGCGGGCCCTTCGTCAGGTGCGGCTACGCTCGACCCATGTCTCGTATCGACGGCCGTACCCCCGAACAGCTCCGCCCCGTCACCATCGAACGCGGATGGAGCAAGCACGCCGAGGGCTCCGTCCTCGTCTCCTTCGGCGACACCAAGGTCTTCTGCACCGCCTCCGTCACCGAGGGCGTCCCCCGCTGGCGCAAGGGCAGCGGCGAGGGCTGGGTCACCGGTGAGTACTCGATGCTCCCCCGCGCCACCAACACCCGTGGCGACCGCGAGTCCGTCCGAGGCAAGATCGGCGGCCGGACCCACGAGATCTCCCGCCTCATCGGACGCTCCCTGCGCGCCGTCATCGACTACAAGGCGCTCGGCGAGAACACCATCGTCCTCGACTGCGACGTCCTCCAGGCCGACGGCGGCACCCGCACCGCCGCCATCACCGGCGCGTACGTCGCCCTCGCCGACGCCGTCGCCTGGGCGCAGGGCAAGAAGCTGGTCAAGGCCGGCCGCAAGCCGCTGACCGGCACCGTCGCCGCCGTCTCCGTCGGCATCGTCGACGGCACCCCGCTCCTCGACCTCTGCTACGAGGAGGACGTCCGCGCCGACACCGACATGAACGTCGTCTGCACCGGCGACGGCCGCTTCGTCGAGGTCCAGGGCACCGCCGAGGCCGAGCCCTTCGACCGCGAGGAGCTCAACGCCCTCCTCGACCTGGCCTCCGGCGGCTGCGCCGAACTGGCCGAGATCCAGCGCAAGGCGCTCGAAGGAACTCTCTGACGGCCCCCGACGTCTGTCTGGATACGGGCGCACGGGTCGAACCGTGCGCCCCGTCCACACACGCAGGTACGAGGGGGAGGACCCAACTCTTGAAGCGCCGCCGCTCCATAGCGCTCGCCGTCGCCACCGCCGCCGCACTCACCGGCCTGGTCGGCTGCGGTGCGCTCGACAAGGCCATGGACTGCGTCAAGACCGCCGACGCCATCGCCACCTCGGTCGACAAGCTCTCCCAGGCCGTCTCCAGCGCCTCCAACGACCCGACGCAGATCGAGGAGGCCCTGAACAGCATCGACACGGAGCTGGGCAACCTCAAGAACACGACGGACAACGCGGACCTCACCAAGGCGGTGGACGACCTCACCAAGGGCGTCGACACCGTCCGTACGGCCGTCAAGAACGGCGACGCGACCCCCGACATCAAGCCGATCACCGACGCGGCGACCGAGGTCGGCAAGGTCTGCACCCCCGGCTAGCCGCACCGGACCGGGGCCGTGCCCGCAACCCGTCGCGGCCCCGGATAATCGGGACATGACCCGTCTGATCCTCGCCACCCGCAACGCGGGCAAGATCACCGAACTGCACGCGATCCTCGCCGACGCCGGACTCGACCACGAGCTCGTCGGCGCGGACGCGTATCCCGAGATCCCCGACGTCAAGGAGACCGGCGTCACCTTCGCGGAGAACGCCCTCCTCAAGGCGCACGCCCTCGCCCAGGCCACCGGACTGCCCGCCGTCGCCGACGACTCGGGCCTCTGCGTCGACGTCCTGAACGGCGCCCCCGGCATCTTCTCGGCCCGCTGGGCCGGCCGCCACGGCGACGACAAGGCCAACCTGGACCTGCTGCTCGCCCAGCTCTCCGACATCGGCACCCCGCACCGCGCGGCCCACTTCGCCTGCGCCGCCGCCCTCGCCCTGCCGGACGGCACCGAACGCGTCGTCGAGGGCCGGATGCCGGGCACCCTGCGCCACACCCCCGCGGGCACCAACGGCTTCGGCTACGACCCGATCCTCCAGCCGGAGGGCCTGAGCGTCACCTGCGCCGAACTCACCCCGGCCGAGAAGAACGCGATCAGCCACCGAGGCAAGGCCTTCCGAGCCCTGGTGCCGGTGGTGCGGGAGCTGTTGGGCTGACGCTCGCGCGTCGACGCGCGAGCGGACGGACGAACGAGTGCGGCCGGGGGGACTCGAACCCCCACGGGTTTTACCCCACTGGGACCTAAACCCAGCGTGACTGCCAATTCCACCACGGCCGCAGGCTGTCCGGTCATGCTACTGGCCGGGCAGCCTCCGTCACAGGAGTGGGGGTCAGATCCCCAGGTCCTTGATGATCTTGGCTACGTGGCCGGTCGCCTTCACGTTGTAGAGGGCGCGCTCGACCTTGCCCTCCTCGTCCACCACGATCGTGGACCGGATCACGCCCGTCACCACCTTGCCGTACAGCTTCTTCTCGCCGAAGGCGCCGTACGCCTCCAGGACCTTCTTCTCCGGGTCGCCGACCAGCGTGACCTTCAGGTGCTCCTTCTCGCGGAACTTCGCCAGCTTCTCCGGCTTGTCCGGGGACACGCCGATCACGTCGTAGCCCGCGCCCGCCAGCAGCTCCAGGTTGTCCGTGAAGTCGCAGGCCTGCTTGGTGCAGCCGGGGGTCAGGGCGGCCGGGTAGAAGTAGACGATGACCTTGCGGCCCTGGTGGTCCGCGAGGGAGACCTCGTTGCCGTCCGCGTCGGGCAGGGTGAAGGCGGGGGCGGTGTCGCCGGGCTGCAGTCGCTCGCTCATGGCTCTCCTCGGGAATGTTCGCGTACGCGTTCAGAGCCTAATGGGGGTCGGGGACGACCCGCGGGCACGGAAGCTGACAGACTGTCCACCGACGACCGGAACACGCCGGTACTCGCCGGTACACGACTACGGAGGCAGCGCGGTGTCGGACGCCAGGACCCCTGCGCAGATCGAGGCGGACATCGTCCGCCGACGCGAGCAGCTCGCCGTCACTCTCGACGAGATCGGCATTCGGGTGCACCCGAAGACGATCGTCGGCGACGCGAAGGCGAAGGTCGCCGCCACGGTCGACCACACCGCCGGCCGCGCCTTCGTCGCGGTCAACCGCGCCGTCTCGGACGTGAAGGCCCGCTTCACCCACGAGGACGGCGCCCCCCGCCTGGAGCGCGTGGTGCCGGTCGCGCTGGTGGCCGTCGCGGTCGTCGGCCTGATCGCCGCCTCCGCCCGCAAGGGCAAGGACTGAGCAAGGGATCCGCCCGGTCACCCGGTCCCGGGTACGGGCGACACGCCCGGCCAGGTAGGTTCGAGTCGTGAGCGACAACACCCACGACAAGCTGCCCATCCGGATGCTCCACGACCGGGTCCTGGTCCGAACCGACACCCCCGAGGGGGAACGGCGCTCGGGCGGCGGCATCCTCATCCCGGCGACCGCCGCCGTCGGCCGGCGGCTGGCCTGGGCCGAGGTCGTCGCCGTCGGGCAGAACGTCCGCACCGTCGAGATCGGCGACCGGGTCCTGTACGACCCCGAGGACCGTGCCGAGGTCGAGGTGCGGGGTGTCGCGTACGTCCTCATGCGCGAGCGCGACCTGCACGCCGTCGCCGCCGACCGCTTCCAGGGGCAGTCCGACTCCACGGGGCTCTACCTGTAGTCGCGCCCCCTCGTACGACGGCCTGGTGACCGGTGTCACCAGGCCTTTTGCCTGTCCTTTGCTAGGCTGGGGACACCCGACGAGACGCGCCGTACCGGGCTACACGACAAGACGACGCACTCCTGTAGTCCCGTCTCGCGGAGGTTCGTCGTCATGGCCTGGGTCCTGCTCATCATCGCCGGTCTGCTCGAAGTCGGCTGGTCGATCGGCATGAAGTACACCGAGGGCTTCACCCGTCTCTGGCCCAGCGTCTTCACCGGCGCGGGCATCGTCCTCTCGATGCTGCTGCTCTCGCAGGCCGCCAAGACCCTGCCGATCGGCACCGCCTACGGCGTCTGGGTCGGCATCGGCGCGGCCGGCGCGGCGGTGTTCGGCATGCTGGTGCTCGGCGAGCCGGCGACCGCCGCCCGGATCTTCTTCGTCTGTCTGCTGCTGGTGGCCGTGGTCGGCCTGAAGGCGACCTCGGGGCACTGACCCCCGCCGCGCCGCCGCCGGGGCACCGGCTCACCGGCTCACCCGTTCACCCGTTCACCGGGGGGCTCCTGACCCTGTCGTCGTGGGCGGCAACGGCAGCGGCAGCGGGGGTGCCCCGGGCGGTGCCTCCCGTACCGGCTCCGGATCCGGCTCCGGAGCCGGGATCGGTGCCGGTGCCGGTGCCCGTACGGGCTCGCGGACCGGTTCCCGTACCGGATCCGGGGTCCGCTCCCGTGCGCGCTCCGGCTCCCGCTCCCGGCTCCCGCCCTTCGGCGCCGCCGGGGCCCGCCCCGGGCCCCGGCCGGGCGCTCCCGGGCCCTCCAGGCCCTGTGCCGGGTCCGGGAAGTCCGGTACCGGCGGCACCTCCGGCAGCTCCTCCGCGCCCTCCAGGAGCCGCAGGTCGAACTCCTTCGGCGCGACCCCCGCGAGCGCCTCGCGGGTGAACTGGCCCCAGATCTCGGCGGGCGCCCCGCCCCCGTTGATCCGGGGCAGGCCCAGCGCCCCGTACAGCGGCTCCTGCCGCCCCGACTCCGGGTCCTGGCCCAGCAGCGCGACCACCGTCGCCAGCTCCGGGGTGTAGCCCGCGAACCAGGCCGCCTTGTCGTCCTCGGCCGTGCCCGTCTTGCCCGCCGACGGCCGCCCGGCCGCGAGCGCCGCCGTGCCGGTGCCGTCGCGGACGACGCCGCGCAGCACGGCCGTCGTCGTGTCGGCGGCCTCGCGGCCGATCGCCTGCCGCGCCCCGCCCGGACCGGGTGTGCCGGGCAGCGCCAGCTCCTCGCCGCCCCGGGAGATCCGTTCGACCAGCGTGTACGTGCCGTGGGCGCCGTGGTTGGCGAGCGTCGCGTACGCCTGCGCGAGGTCCAGGACGCTCGCGGTGGCCGGGCCGAGCGCGATGGAGGGGGAGGCGGTGAGGTCCGGGGTGTTCCCGGGCAGCCCGAGCGCGACCGCCGCCTCGCGGACCCGGCCGGGGCCGACGTCGACGGCGAGCTGCGCGTACACGGCGTTGACCGAGTGGTCGGTGGCGGAGCGCAGGGTGATCTCGCCGTAGTCCGTGTCGTCCTCGTTGGCCGGGTCGTAGGGGGCCCCGTTCCAGCCGCGTACCGGGCGCCGGTTGTCGCCGTCGTAGAAGGTGTTCGGGGTGATCCGTTCACCCTCCTGGGTCAACGCGCCGTGCTGGAGCGCGGCGGCGAGGACGAAGGGCTTGAAGGTGGAGCCGACCTGGTAGTCGCGGCGGGTGGCGTTGTTGACGTACTGCCGCGTGTAGTCGACGCCGCCGTAGAGGGCGACGACCCGGCCGCTGCCCGGCTCGACGGCCGCGCCCCCCACCCGCACGTACCGGTCGGCGGGGTTGCGGGCCGGGTCCAGGCGGGCGGTCACGTGCGCGTCGACGGCCCGGACGAGGGCGTCCTGCCTGGCCGGGTCCAGGGTGGTGGTGATCCGGAAGCCGCCCGCGGCCAGCGTCTTCTCGTCGACGATCCGGTGCTCGGTCAGGTACTGCCCGACCGCCTGCACGAGGTAGCCGCGCTGGCCCGAGAGCCCGGCCGAGGCGTGGGCCGGGCGCGGGGCGGGGAAGACGGCGGCGGCGCGGGCGGCGGGGGTCAGCCGGCCCTCCGTGACCATGCCGTCCAGGACGTAGCGCCAGCGGGCGAGGGCGCGCGGCCGGTTCTCGGGGTGGGCGGCGACGTCGTACGCGTTGGGCGCGTTGAGCAGCGAGGCGAGGTACGCGCCCTCGGAGGTGTCGAGGTCCTTGGCGTCCTTGCCGTAGTACGCGCGGGCGGCGGCCTGGATCCCGTAGGCGTTGCGCCCGAAGTAACTGGTGTTCAGGTACCCCTCCAGGATCTCGTCCTTGCTCTTCTCGCGGCCCAGCTTCAGCGCGATGAAGAACTCCTTCGCCTTGCGGGTGAGGGTCTGCTCCTGGCCCAGGTAGTAGTTCTTGACGTACTGCTGGGTGATGGTCGAGCCGGACTGGCGGCCCTTGCCGGTGAGGGTGTTCCAGGTGGCCCGGAGCATGGCGCGGGGGTCCACGGCGGGGGAGGTGTGGAAGTCGCGGTCCTCGGCGGCGAGCACGGCGTCCTGGACCCCGGCGGGGATCCGCGCGAGCGCCACGCTCTCCCGGTCGACCTCGCCGGCGCGGGCGATCGGGGTGCCGTCGCGGTAGAGGAAGAGGTTGGACTGGGCGACGGCGGCGGCGTTGGCGGGCGGGATGTCCACCAGGAGGTATCCGGCGGCGAGCCCGCCGGCGAGGAGCAGGCCGCCGAGGACGGACAGCCCGAGCAGCGCGCGCAGCACCCGGCGGGGGAGGGAGCGGGGGCGGGGCCGGGGCCGGGGAGGAGCGGGGGGTGCGGGGGGTGCGGGGACGGACGGATCCCTGGGCGCCCAGGCGGAGTCGGCCGGGTGGGGGCCGTCCGTACCGCCGCCGGGGATGCGGGAAGAAGGGGACATAACGTCACATCCTGCCCCCACGTATCCGGGAAATCGGTCGCGACGGCGCGGGAATTCCCTCTAAGGTCGTGCTCTTTGCGTGCGATGACCGGCCGGAGGGAGCAGGGACATGCCGCGGCTCTACGCGACCGTGGCCGCCGGTGGCTTCAGACGCCATGCCACCTACCGGGTGGCCACGGCGGCGGGGATCTTCACCAACACCGTCTTCGGCTTCATCCTGTCGTACACCTACATCGCGCTCTGGGACGCCCGTCCCTCGCTCGGCGGGTACGACAGCGGCGACGCCCTCGCCTATGTGTGGATCGGCCAGGGCCTCATCACCGTCTGCGGACTGATGGGCGGGGGCTTCGAGGAGGAGCTCGTCGAGCGGATCAGGACCGGCGACATCGCCGTGGACCTCTACCGCCCCGCCGACCTCCAGGCCTGGTGGTTCGCCGCCAACCTGGGCCGGGCCGCCTACCAGCTGCTCGCCCGGGGGATCGCCCCCATGCTCTTCGGCGCCCTCGTCTTCGACCTGACCCTGCCGGGGCACTGGTGGACCTGGCCGGCGTTCCTCGGCTCGGTGGCGCTCGGCGCGGTCGTCAGCTTCGCCCTCTGGTACCTGGCGGCGATGAGCGCCTTCTGGCTGCTCGACGGCCAGGGCGTGCTCCAGGCGGCGTGGCTCGGCGGCCTGTTCTTCTCCGGGATGCTGCTCCCCCTGAACGTCTTCCCCGGCGCCCTGGGCGAGCTCGCGCGCGTGCTGCCCTGGGCCTCGATGCTCCAGGTGCCGGCCGACGTGTACCTGGGGCGGTACGAGGGCTGGGGACTGCTGGGGGCGTACGCCTTCCAGGGCGGCTGGGCGCTGGCCCTGCTGGCGGCGGGGCGCGGGGTGCAGGCGCTGGCGACGCGGAAGGTGGTGGTGCAGGGTGGATGAGTCCCCGCACACGTACCGCCCGACGACGGGCGCGGCCGAGTCCTGGCGTCCGTACCGCCCGACGACGGGCGCGGCCGAGTCCTGGCGCACATACCGCCTGGTGGCCGGCATGTGGATCCGCTCCACCCTCGCGTACCGCTCCTCCTTCGTCCTGACCCTCCTCTCCTCCTTCCTCGTCACCTTCTTCGACTTCGTCGTGATCCTGCTGATGTTCGGTCAGGTGAAGGGGCTCGGCGGCTTCTCGTTCGCGGAGGTCGCGTTCCTGTACGGGACGGCCGGGACCTCGTTCGCCGTGGCCGACCTCGTGATGGGCTCGCTGCCGAGGATGGGCAAGCGGGTGCGGGACGGCTCGCTCGACACCTTCCTGCTGCGCCCGGCGCCGGTCCTCGCCCAGGTGGCGGCGGACAAGTTCGCGCTGCGGCGGCTCGGGCGGGTGGCGCAGGGGCTGCTGGTGCTGGGGTGGGGCGTGGTGCTGCTGGACTCCGTGGAGTGGTCGGCACTGAAGCTGCTGCTGGTGCCGGTGATGCTGCTGAGCGGCGCGCTGATCTTCGCGGCGCTGATGGTGCTGGGGGCGTCCACGCTGTTCTGGCTGCAGGACGCGGCGGAGGTGACCAGCTCGTTCACGTACGGCGGGAACACGATGCTCCAGTACCCGCCGACGATCTTCGCGCAGGACCTGGTGCGGGGCGTCGTCTTCGTCGTACCGCTCGCCTTCGTCAACTGGCTGCCGGCCCTGTACGTCCTGGGGAGGACGCCGCCGGCCGGGATCCCGGGCTGGACGGCGTTCCTGTCCCCGGTGGTGGCGCTGGTGTGCTGCGGGGCGGCGGGACTGGCGTGGCGGGCGGGGCTGCGCGGCTACCGATCGACAGGAAGCTGAGGAGACCCGATGGAACCCCCGACCGACCACCCCCACCCGCCGACCACCCCCTTCATCGAACTGGAGGGCCTGGAGAAGGTCTTCACCGTCCGCCGCCGGACGGGCCTGTTCCGCAGGGAGAAGCGGGAGGTCAGGGCGGTGGACGGGATCTCGTTCACCGTGGCGCGCGGGGAGATGGTCGGCTACATCGGCCCGAACGGCGCCGGGAAGTCGACCACGATCAAGATGCTGACGGGCATCCTCACGCCGAGCGGCGGCCGGCTGCGGGTGGCCGGCATCGACCCCGCGCGCGAGCGGACCCGGCTGGCCCGCCGCATCGGGGTGGTCTTCGGCCAGCGCACCACCCTCTGGTGGGACCTGCCGCTGCGCGACTCGTACACGCTGGTCCACCGGATGTACCGGATCCCCGACGCCCGCTACGCCGAGAACCTCGCCCGCTGCGTCGAACTGCTCGACCTCGGCGACCTGCTCGACGTGCCGGTGCGCCAGCTCTCCCTCGGCCAGCGGATGCGCGGGGACATCGCGGCGGCCCTGCTGCACGACCCGGACGTGCTGTACCTCGACGAGCCGACGATCGGCCTGGACGTGGTCTCGAAGGCGAAGGTGCGGGGCTTCCTGCGCGAGCTGAACGCGAGCCGGGGCACGACGGTGCTGCTCACCACCCACGACCTGACCGACATCGAGCAGCTGTGCCGCCGGGTGATGGTGATCGACCACGGGCGCCTGATGTACGACGGGGAGCTCGCCGGACTGCACCGCGCGGGCGGGAGCGAGCGGCTGCTGGTGGTGGACCTGGCCCGGGAGGAGGGGCCGATCGAGGTGCCGGGCGCCCGTTTCGTACGGGCGGAGGGGCCGAGGCAGTGGCTGGCGATCCCGGCGGAGTCGTCCGCGGCGCCGGTGGTGTCGGCGGTGGCGGCGGCGTACCCGCTGGTGGACCTGTCGGTGCGGGAGCCGGACATCGAGGCGGTGATCGCGAAGATGTACGGAGGCGGAGGAGGCGAGGGAACCCCCGGAACTCCCGGAACCGCCGGAACGGGGGGAACTCCGGATGCCGCCCGGGAGTCACTGAGATAGGGAGAAAGGGAGGTGAGGTGATGGTGAGCTTCACGTACACGGCGGCGGACGAGGAGAAGAGCAAGGGCGTCCGGCGGATGAAGCTGCTGGCGACGGGCCTGCTCGGGTTCGTGGCGGTGGTCTTCGGCCTGGCCACGTGGGCGAAGAACGAGGGCGCCGGCGCGTGGGCGGGCTATGTGGCCGCGGCGGCCGAGGCGGGCATGGTGGGCGCGCTGGCGGACTGGTTCGCGGTGACGGCGCTGTTCCGCCGCCCCCTGGGCCTCCCCATCCCGCACACGGCGATCATCCCCACCAAGAAGGACCAGCTCGGCGCGTCGCTCGGCACCTTCGTGGGCGAGAACTTCCTCTCCGCCGACGTCGTACGGGGCAGGCTGCGCGGCTTCGGCATCGCGCGCCGCCTCGGGCTGTGGCTGGCGGACCCGACGCACGCGGACCGGGTCACCTCGGAGCTGGCGGCGGCGCTGCGCGGCGCCCTCACGGTGCTGCGCGACTCGGACGTGCAGGCGGTGGTGGGGGAGGCGATCACCCGGCGGGCGGAATCCGCCGAGATCGCCCCGGGGCTGGGCAAGACCCTGGAGCGGATGGTCGCGGACGGCTCGCACCACCGAGCGGTCGACCTGGTCTGCACCCGGGCGCACGACTGGCTGGTGACGCACGGGGACTCGGTGATGGACGCGGTGCAGGGCGGGGCGCCGGGCTGGACGCCGCGCTTCGTGGACCGGCGCATCGGGGAGCGGGTCTACAAGGAGCTGCTCCGCTTCGTGACGGAGATGCGGGACATGCCGTCGCATCCGGCGCGCGGGGCGATCGACCGCTTCCTGACGGACTTCGCCTCCGACCTCCAGTCGGACACCGACACGCGGGCGCGCGTGGAGCGCCTGAAGTCGGACCTGGTCTCCCGGCCCGAGGTCCAGGACCTCATCGCGTCGGCGTGGTCCTCGGTGCGGGCGCTGATCCTGGCCGCGGCGGAGGACGACCAGAGCCAGCTCCGCCGGCGCGCCCGCTCCTCCCTGATCTCGCTCGGCCAGCGCCTGTCCTCGGACGAGCGCCTCCAGACGAAGGTGGAGGGCTGGGCGGAGGACGCGGCGGCGTACGTGGTCACGACCTACCGCGCCGAGATCACGTCGCTGATCACCGACACGGTGGCGGGCTGGGACGCCACCCAGACCTCCAAGAAGATCGAGGCGAACATCGGCCGCGACCTCCAGTTCATCCGCATCAACGGCACGGTGGTCGGCGCCTTGGCGGGCCTGCTGATCTACACGGTCAGCCGGGCGGCGGGGGGATAGGGTCTGCTGGACACGACCGCGGACGGGGGAGCGCGATGAGCAACTGGCTGAGCCGGAGCACAGGCAACCTGAGAACGGGCCGGAACAGACGGAGCGAGCCGAGCGGCGCCGCGCTCACCCCGCGTCCTCTGACCGGAGTCTCCAAGACCCTCGCCCCGCCCCCCTGTCGCGCCGGGGCGGCCCGCGCCCGCCCTGACCACGGCGGGCGCCCCGGTCCTCCAGCGGACGACCGGCACCGCGGACCGGGTGGTGGAGCTGTCCACGGGCGCAGCCGGTGATCATCGGCATCACGCACCACGGCCCGGGCCACTTCGTGGTGGACGCCCTGGACGGCAGGCTCCGCGCGGGCGGCCGGCTCGTCTACACGGACGGCCCGTTCGCCGCCCGCGCCCTGGCCAACGCCGCCGACCGCCCGGTCCGGGCCCTGCGGATCCAGGCGGAGGCCCCGTGGACGATCGAGCTCACGGACCTGACCGACGCGGTCACCCTGCACACGTACGCGGAACGCCCCGCCTCCGACGTCCTCCGCTCCACGGGCGGCCCGGCGATCGCGCCCCTCCACTACCGGGGCACCCCGACCGCCTCCGACGGCGGCTATTTCCTCACCGACACCTTCGCCCCCGACGGCTCGGGCTTCCTCGACGTCCTGGCCAACCACACGGGCCCCTGGCAGGCCGAAGCCCCCTTGGCCGGCCCGTGCCTGGCGTACGCGCGCGCGGACGGCCCGTGGAGCATCGAGGTGCGCCCGCTCGGCGGCTAGCGCGGAACGGGGAGCGGCGCCTCACCGCTCCCTCCGCCCGCGAACCCTTAGACCTAGGCCGCGCGCCGGGTCACGGCGTACGCGGCCCCGGCCATCCCACCGGCCACGGCGAACACCGCGGGCCACGCCCCGATCTTCTTCGCCAGCACATGCGACCCGGCGAACGCGGCCACGTACGCGCCCGTCAGCCCACCGGCGACCTTCGCCCCACCGACCGCCCGCCACTCCCGAGCCGCCACCCCACCGGCCACGGCCAGCACGACCCCACCGAGCGGCCGCTTCTTCGTCCACCTGGCGACGGCGTACCCACCGACGAGCCCGGCGGCGGCTATGGCGGGGGAGGGGATGCGGGGGCTGGGCATGGCGGGGGCTTTCTGGTCGACGACGGTGTGAAGGCGGGAACGACTTTGCCGAGGCACGACTCACCGACGGTCTGTCGGGCGCGGGAGCCCAGAGCAGTCCGACGGTGTCGCCCTCGCCGAGAGTCAGCCGCGGAGGAAGGCGTAGATGGCGGAGGCTATCGCTCTGCCGAGCGGGATCGGCACAGCGTTCCCGATCTGCATCGCGATCTCCGTCTTCGAGCCGCACCATCGGAACTCGGAAGGAAATCCCTGAATTCTGGCTGCCTCGAAGTGGGTGATGGGTCGATTCAGCTCGGGGTGCAGGTAGCGTCCCTTTTCGGGTTTGAAAAACTCGGTTCTGATGGTCACGGAAGGCTCGCCGAGTCGAAGGCGCCCCATTACATCGCCTGTACCCGTGTTGTGCTTGTCCCAGCTCTCGGTGGAGAGATATTTGACGGGTGTCTTCACGCCCGTAGGGTTCGGCTCTGGGAAGATCTCAATAGAGCCGGATTCGTCGACGGTGAACCACTTGTTGCGCAGATCCTTCCGGTTTCCGCCCGGCGGGATCGCTCTGTAGCGTGCTCGCGAAAGGACTTCCGGGCTTCTGCGGATGTGTAGATCCTCTGTACTGAAAGCCCCCGGCATGACATCGTCCACCTCGGCGATGTAGTCCTTGGTGTCGGGGAGCTCCGTTCCCTTGAGGAGGATTCCTTCCGATTCGTCGAACACGCCGTCCACCGCCAGCCATGACCGGAACTCTTCGATGGTTCCGTCCAGTTGCTGCGCAGATGTCCCGATCGTCTTCGTTGCTCTACGGAAATGCGTCTGAAGGGGGTAAGCCATCGATCGTCCATCTCCGACGTCGCGGCGCACTCCGATCACAATGGCTCGACGTCGGGCTTGAACGGCACCGTAATTGGCAGAGTTAAGGAGATAGCGTCGAGCCTTCTCGTCCTCTGTGTCAGAGGTTTGATGCCCCGGCGGGTCGACGAGGCGGTAGTCGGCCAACTTTCCTTGTGGGTGGACTTCTTTCAGTAGATTCTGAAATTCATCCGACCTGAGGAAACGGTCGACATTCTCGATCACGAACACCTTTGGGCGGACTTCCGCGACGATGCGAACGTATTCCTCCCAGAGGCGGTTGCGCTCGCTCCCCTTCTTCTTGCGATTCAAAGCGGAGAACCCTTGGCACGGAGGGCCTCCGACGATCACATCGGCGTGCGAGGCTTCCTCCGTCGGCTTCCATTCTTCGATGTCGCCGAAGTAGACCTGAGCCGCAGGTAGATTCTGGTCGCGTCGACCGCTGCCGAAGTTCATGGCGTAGGTCGCTGCTGCGGCCTTGTTGTGCTCGACGGCCGCGATGCTGTGGAAGACGGGCTCGTCGCCGATCGCCCCGTCCGGCCTGTACTCGTGAAACCCTTGAGTGAAGCCACCGCAGCCTGCGAAGAGATCTAGGACGGTGATGGGCTCGTGGGGCATGGGACGGGACGCGCGCATGGTGCGATCTTAGCTTCGCAGAGCTGCAGCGAGGGCAAGCCCGACTGCCGTCGCCAGGGGAGGCGGCATGGCGTGACCGATCTGTCGGTACTTGGACGTCTTGCCGCCCGCGAAGCTCCAGCCCGGAGGGAACGCCTGGATCATCGCGGCCTGCTCGACGGTCAGCTTGGGGTGATCATCGGCCGGGAAGTCGGGGCCGGGCGGTTCGTCGCCGAGGCTGATTCCGTTCACGCCCAGGGCGGCCCATGCCTTCTTGCTGCCGGTGGGGCCGAGGTCGGCACCGCCTCGGCGGTCTGATCCTCCGACCAGGGCGGGCGCGATGCGGTCGGCGTTCTTCGTCCACTGCTCCGCGCCAGGCCACCCGCGTGAGGCCATCGAGGAACCGAGCACGTCGCCGACGGTCGGGGGCGGGGTTCCGTGCGGTTCGGGCCACTGGAATCGCGAGAAGTACGGCTCCCGCAGCGCCACGAGAAAGCCGCTGCTGCGATTCTGTGGAACGCCGAAGTCCGCGGCGTTGAGGGTTCGCCAGCTTGCACGGTATCCCGCGTTGAACAGCTCTTCCTCTATCCACGCACGGTCTGCCTGGAACGCGGGACTCTCCACCAGGTCCGGCACGTTCTCCAAGAGAAGGGCGCTCGGCTTGATCGAGCATGCCAGATCGACCACTGTCCGAAGGACGCGTCGCTCCTCTGTGTCCTCAACGCGCCCTGTCGTGGCAGACGACTTCACGCGAGGCAGACCGGCGCTCAAGAGGTCCACGCCGGCGACGTCCGGACGCATCTCGGCGTGAAACTCCGTGACGTCCATGCACACGACGTCCCAGCCGGCCCGGTTGCGATCGATGGTGAAGCACGCGTCGGCCTTACTGTCGATGAGCAGTAGCGGATCGAAACCCGCCAGCTCCAGCCCCAGTGCCTGGGCGCCTGATCCCGAGCAGATCTCGATGGACTTGAACCGTGCGTCGACCGCGCCCCGGGACTTCGGCCGCTGAGCCTCGACGGCTTCCAGAGCCACGGCGAGAAGCTCCTCGTCCAGGGCCTCGTCTTCGATGCCGTCGAAGAGCACGAACGGGGCGAGACGAAGCAGGCGCTTGAGGAAGTCGCGCAGGGTTTCTCGTTCGCTGAGGCCCCTCAGGTCCAACCGGTTCCAGACCCGAAGAATCGCTCGCACCATGTGGGGGCTTCCGCCCAGAGCGGCACGGCGTGCGTAGATCTGGTCGAACGCGGCCTCCCCGAGGATCCGCAGAGCGCTGTACGGGGTCGTGCTGTCGGTAGAGCGCACCAGCTGAGCACGCCACCAGAGGCGACCGAACACGTGCCGAGTGAGGTCTGTCCCGAGAACTCGGTCTCTGGGCGGCTGCGGATAGCGCCAGTACGCCACGTCGGGGAGCACGACGAGAGCGAGGAAGGCCCAGACGTCACGCGAGGCCGCCTCGGCGGGGACCATTCCTGTTTCCGCGTGCAGGAGCTCCGCCAGCCTGAGATCGAACTCGGAGTTGCGGGTGCGATCGGAGCTGTCGGGGAACCCGGAGGCTGCGGCCAGCTCGACGACGGCACGGCGCAGGTCCTTCAGCCGCTCTGCCGAGACTCGATCGCCGCCGGTGGCCACGTACACGGCGGAGGAGTGTGCGTACGACACCCGATCGCTCAGGTCGGCGATGGTGAGATCGCGATACTCGTCGTAGAGGCCACGTGCCTGTTGAGTCAGCAGGCGGGGGTAGAGAAGGCTCATCAGGACACCTCGAAGATCTTGACGGCGGCCTGCAGATCCGAGGCGAAGAGCGCTGGGGACTGAGCACGGCGCAGCCGGATGTCGGTGATCGACCGGCCGGGGAAGAGCTGATCGAAAAGGCTGAGCAGGGTCGCGCCGAGTGAGTCCTCGGCATAGTCGGACTCTTCCGAGAGGTCTTCGTGGGAGAGCGCGTATTCGATCATGATGCGAGCGGCGTCCGCGTACACCGCGGAGAGCACGACACGATCGACAGGACGCGGTTTGTGCGCGTTCTCGAAGGCAGCCGTGGTGACCTTGTTCCGTTCGTTGACCAAGAGCAGGAGGGCGCCCATGGTCGCGTTCTCCAGGCCGCCGCTGATCTGCAGGTGCCAGGCCGCGCCGTCCGGGAAAGAGGTATGGGCGAAGTCGATCACGGCCATGGGGAACTGCGGCGCATCGCCCTGCAGCCGCACCGAGCCCCGTTCGCTCCACAGGACGGACCCGGCACGACGAGGGGACGAAGGTCGACCGTCGCCTCGACGTTCGGCCAGCACCAGGGCCGTATCGAGGACGAGGAGTCCGCCGAGGTCAGCCCCTGAGAGCCGAACCTCCAGATCCACGGAGCGCACGCCGAGATCGGTGAGACGCTCCCGATGCCCCGGGCCACTCAGATTCGACCCGCTGGCGGTCCACACGGCGGCGAGAGCGAGCGCGGTCTCCGCAGGAAGGCCGCACTGGGCACGTGCCCGATCGAGGTCGATGCGCACGGTTCGCCGGAGGGTGAGGTTCATGCGGTAGTCCCAGTGCGGGAGAGCTTCCGGCAGGGGCACTTCCCCGTCGTCGACGGCGAGTCGCCACGGTCCGGCGGTGACGACGTCATCGGATGGGATGCGATACGGAAGGACACGCCTACTCACGGTGAGTTCACCGCCTCCACTCTGATGCCGATCTCCGTCATCGTGTCCGGTGCGGGCCTCACGACCGCACGCCAGACGGGTTCTCCTCCGTCGATCTCACAGGTCTGAGATTCGTACAGGCGCCCGTCGCTGTCCTCCCAGCCCACGAGCGCCGGCATCTGAGCGCCGATCGGCGGGTCGGTCTCGCGGCCTCCGGCTCCCGGCAAGGCCACGGCCAGGTCGATGTGGACTCGTTGCGACACGGGCACGGGGAGGCGGAACTCCTGGACGAGAACTGTCAGGTCGCCGCGATCGTCGTAGTAGGGCTCTCCCACGTACTGGACCCGTGGCCTCCTGCGCTGTCCGCCGCTTCTCTCCGCCGCGGTGACGGAACCCGCGATCCCCTCGGCCGCTTCCGTCGCGAGCTCGGCGCCGTCCGGTGCGACGCCGTCGAGGCCTCTACGCCCTGAGGCCGTGGCGTGCGATTCCCTCTCGCCTCTTTCTCGCGCTCCGGCTCGTGTGACAGTGCTTCCGGGCTTGCTGTAGGCGGTCGCTCCGCCGATGCCCCAGGCGCCGCCGACCAGTCCCGAGAACAGCGTGCTCGCTGCCCCCAGCGCCACATCGCGGGCACCGGAGCGGGCGACTCCGCCGAGTGAGAGCAGCTGATCCAGAGCCTCGTCGATGCGGCGGAACGTCGTCTGGACGAACGTACTCTCCGGGCGTTCCAGTGATTGAGGGTTCCACGCGTCGTGAGTCGGGGGTTCGGCCTTGGCATACACCTCGTCCATGGACTCGTCGGCTCGAAACACTCCGGCGTAGGCGTGGTCCTCGGTCGCAGGCTTCGGCCCCGGCCGGTAGGTCACCACGAGTTCGGCCGGGCGCATCAGGCAGACGTGGTGGACGAGCGTCTCGATGTTCAGCATGCGTCCTGCACGGCTTGGATCGAGTGGTGGCCGAATGCGGTTCACCATTCCGAAGCGACCGAGAAGGCGCCTGGGCTTGAGGCACTCCAGGTCTCGACCCTCGGGCCCGTTCGACGCCTCGTAGGCGGCGACGAACATGTCCAGGGGGGCGACCTCACGCGGGTTCGGGACGGGGCGCTCGACTCCGTCGCAGGTGACGGAGAACCGCATGGCGGGATCGCCGCCCTCAGGAGAGATCATCTTGGGCCAGAGGTGCCAGGCGATGGTCTCGGCCAGGTAGTCGGCTGCCTCGGAGGGGGCCAGTCCGTCCAGGTTGGGGTCGATGACCACGACCGTCGTGCCGGTCTCGTCACCCGTGAACGGTCTCAACCCGAGGCGTCGTGCCATGGCGTCCGCCTGACTGCCTGTAAGCGGCTCGATCACGTCCCCGGAGGCGTCGCCCCACCAGTGCCGGCCGGTGAAGCGACGGCTCGTTCCATCGTGATCGGCCACGTGGCTCTTCCAGAGAGTGCACCCGATGAGGCGAGTCTCCAGTTCGTCCTGCGGCGTACGGCACCGGGTATGGACGAGGATCGTCCCCGGGTTCGAGAGCAGGTAGAAGATTCCCTTGCCGAAGCCGTAGGTACCACCGCCGAGGGCAGTGTCGCGGGGCTCTCCGATGTTGCGGATGAAGGAGACGAAATCTCGATCGGCGCCGATGGCGTCGTTGGCACGGGTCGGGCCCCCTAGCCCACGAGTGCCCCTGTCCGTCACCGACAGGAGTCTCACGGGACCGTGTCTGAGGGTGTCGCGGAGCGGGAACTGGTCCACATCGGTCGGTGCGTCGGCAAGGAGGAGCTCACGCCACGTACCGATGTGGGCAGGGCCGACGGTGGAGACGTCGATGCGATATTCGACGGGGCTCGTGGACGTGTGGGATCTAGCGTCCCAACTGTTCTGAGCCGACTCACGTACGAGGATGGTGAGCAGGTCGAGCTCGGGGCGGCCGAGTTGGTTGCGGATCCCTTCAGCGGCGCTCGCCCCCTCGGGTGGGTAGGGCTGGGAGAACCAACGGGGCTCCGTCACCGCGCCTCCTGGAGGATGTCCTCTATCACTCGGGACACCTCGTCGCTCCCCAAGGGGAGGGGGAGGTCACCAGAGAGATCGATCGTGTACTCGACGTTCTGGATGGAGACCGCGAGCCCCGCTTCGACGAGGGTCTTGGTCGTGAGGCCGGGGAAGTCGGTGTCCACCCGGTACCACCTCTCCTCTTGGGGCAGGAAGCGGACGCCGCGATAGCGTTCGGCGTCCGCGTGGTGATATCCGGCGTTCGCGAGCGAAGCCATGAGGGCGCCCTCGTCGTCGCAGAGCGAGAGAGCTCGCTCTACCAGCGTGACGATGGAGGTACCGAGGGCGCTCTGGGCGGGCTGTAGGTGGAACCACACCAGTGTGAGAGAGCCGTCGTTCGGTCGATCGAGCTGGTCGAGCCCATGTATGCGAGGTCTCCGCTCGGCCCTCGTGCCGGCCTTGACCTCGATGGCGTTGGATCCGGATGAGAAGTCGTGCCGATGCCCCGCTGGGCCCGCCCACAAGTGGTGTGCGCTCGGTTCGATCTCCAATAGGCGGCAGAGGACAGAGAGTTCGCCGAAGAGCCCGGTGAGCTGTTCGGCCGTCAGGGGAGTGCCCTGGGTGCGGAAGAGATCCTTCCAGCGATCGAGGACATGGTGGAGAGCCTTGAGCGCGTTCTCCGGCCGTTGCTCGGCCGCGCCCAGTACATCGACGCACAGCTCCGTGAAGAGATCGTTGAGGTCGCCTCGAAGGCATGCCAGATCCGCGTACGTCTGGTAGCTCTCGGCATCCTCCAGCGGGCGTTTACGGAGCTGAAGAACGGGCCCGTCCAGCCCGGGACGCACGCGCCGACCAGCCGGTATCGGGACGAGAACGTGACGGTATCCCTGGTGGTCCACGGCTACCGCCGGCCGATTGTCGTGTTCGACGACGATCGGCAGGTGAGAGACGCGCATGCGTCGCTCACTCGTGGTCTGTTCGGCCTCCAGAGCGGTCCAGCTCTCTTCGACGAGGCTCCGCAACGTGTCCTTATTCATGAGTCGTCACTGTCGAGGATGCTGTAGTCCTCGTCCTCGAGGCGGATCTTCGACAGGTCTGCCGAAATGTACTTCTCGACGGTGCTGTCGTGGAGGGGAGCCGGAAAGACGAGGCCCACGCCGACGACGTGCTCCTCGGCGTTCAACGCCTCACGCCTCAGTTTGGTGGGGCTGGGCGCGGACACCTTGTCGATGGGGTACAGGACCAGAAGGCCGGTGTCGGGAAGCTCGACGCGGCGCCGTTCCATGATGCCCTTCTCGGTCAGGCTCGATACGTCCCCGTCGAGGTCGACAGCGGCGTCTCGACGGCTCATCAAGGTCTTGATGTCGGCGAGGCCGGGTGTCGGATTGGGAAGGGAGAGTCGGGCACGCACGTTCCGCCCCACTGAAACGCCGGGAGCGAATTCGAAGCTCTCCCCACGAGGGTTTCCGACGATCGCGACATTCCACCTGCGGAGCGATCCCGCTGCCACTCGCTTCCGTATGTAGCCCGTCAGGAGATCGGCGTCGTTCTCCGGCGACTGCTCGTGGAATCGGTAAGCGGACAGAAAGTCCATAACCAAGTCATAGGGTACGCCGCGATAGACGTATCGACCCTCCGTAGGCCGACTCTCGACTGTGACCGAGTGTGCCGCGGAGCTGCTCACGAGGGCACGTGCGGCGTCGATGTTCTCGCGCAGCCATTCCGCGTCTGTGTGGAAGTAGTGGGTCTGGACGCGCTTTCCGCCATAGGAGGAGGCCGCCGTCACGGCGTCACGCATCTTGGCCGCCGCTGTCACGCGCAGGGCGGGGTGAGTGCGGAGGCGTACGGCGAAGGTCAGCGGAGTCTCGTCCTCGGTCATGTACGTGTCGATGTCGCGGCGCATCTCGGTCTCGACCGTGGCGAGGTGTCGGAACCATTCGGCCAACTCGTCCGTCATCCAGATCCGGGGAAGATCTGCGTACCCGTTCCGGAAGCCGAACCAGCGTCCCATCTGAAGCAGGGTGTCGTACGCCGAGACGGCTCGAACGAAGTAGCTGACGGAGAGGCCCTCGAGGGTAAGACCTCGGGAAAGGGTGTTGCCGCCCACCGCGATCGCCGTGACAGGGCCGTTCTCATAGTCCAGCCGGTACTCGCTGTTCGAGTTGTCCATGATGATGCGGCAGCTCTTGAGCACTTCGGGCAGTTCGGATAGCAATGCCTCGAAAGAGACCTTCGTCTCCCCGAACTCCGAGGCGGGGACCCGAGCGGTCTCCCGGTCCCACAGTGCACGCAGACGAAGGAGAAGGGCACTTTCGGTCAACGACGTGGCGGTGCGGTCGCAGAGCTGTTCGAGTGGCTTGCGGAAACTGTCGTGCACGGTGGTGTTGACGCTTGTGTGGATCAACATCGTGTTGTGTGGATTGCCCGTGCCGCGGACGCGCCGTGCTGCCGTGGCCAGCCAGAAGTACTCGATCGCCGCTCGAAGAGTGTCGGTGATGACTGGTTCGAAGCCCTCGACGTCGGCCGCCGTCGTGGGACGGACGCAGGGCACGTCGTCCTTGGGGACGGAGCGAATCATGTCGTGCCCGTCGTCGACCTGCTCAGGGTCCTCGCCGTCGAGGGCATACCGGCCGAAGAGCACCTCGGTACCGAAGTGCCCCTGAGGTTTGGGCAGGTTGACCACGAAGTCCTTGGGATAGAGGTCCTCCGCACTCGGGTCGATCAGCAGGTTGGCGAACGGTGAGGCCGTGTACCCCACGTAGGCACTCCTCGGCAGGGTGCCCATGATGCTCAGGATCAGGGGGTTGATCGACTTGGTCGCCACGGTCGCCTGGTCGGCCTCGTCGTCGATGATCAAGGTCGGGCAGTCCTTGAGGTACGTGGACGCCGCCTCGAGCCATCGATTCAGCTTGCGTAGGACCGCCGCGTTCTTCTTCACCACACACAGAACGCGGGTTCCGTTGCTCTTGCCGAAGTAGGAGGCCGGGTTCTCCTGCGGGGTGAAGTCTCGGTCCAGACCCGTCAGCTGCGACCACATCGCGGGATTGGGCTCGACGAGCTGCTGCACCAGACGGGCCTGGGTCTGCCTGCGCAGTCCGTTGTGGACGCCGGCGAGAACGATGAAGAGCTTGTAGCCACGGTCGGCGGCCTTGGCTATGACAGAGGTGAAGTTGGTCGTCTTGCCCGACTGCACGTATCCGACGACGAGTCCGCGTGTCGAGAACGACCTCTCCTTCGGGTGGTTCAGCAGCGAGACGACGCGGGTGGAGGAATCGTCCAAAGACCGGATGGCAGGCTCTTCCGGCCAGCCGTCTCTGCGAAGGATGTCCACGATCGCCGGCCAGCACCTGTCCTTGGCGTGCGGGCCGGTGTACCAGGTGTCCCGGTTGCCCAGGACGACCGCGTGCGGTTCCTCGAGCTCCTTGATCCGAACCGTCTGCCGCTCGTGACGCTCACGGATCTGCTGGATGATCTCCGAGCTGATGCCGAGCTGTTCCAGCCGCTTGACCGCCTCCGATGGAGGGAACGAGTCCAGGAGAGCCTTGAAGGTGTCGTACATGCCGTCGAATGCCTCGGTCATGGGCGGTGACCGTTCCCCTGTCTCGTGCGCTTGAGGTCGGATGAACCGAGGGGCGCTCCGACGTCGTGGGGGCATCTGCTGAGCAGCGTGCCGGCACGTCACCTTTGTTCAAGACGACACATTATTGGGTGTCGCGGCGTATGGAAAAGGGCATCGATCTCGCAACTGGTACGAAAGTGATCGATCATGGCTTGCTTTCGATGCATCCATTGCTGTTCAGCGTGCATTTCTGTCACGTTGCGTGGTGATCCGGCGATCGTAGAGATCTCGTAGGCGGGCCGCCGCCTTGTGTGGATCCTCGTGCTCCCAGACCCGGAGAACAGCCCAGCCCGCCTCTTGGAGCAGTCGATCCGTCTGTCGATCGCGTGCTCGGTTCTTCTCGGCCTTCTCCGCCCAGTACTCCGGATTGGTCCGTGAGACGGTGAAATGTTCAGGACAGGCATGCCAGAAGCAGCCGTCCATGAAGACCGCGATCCGTGCCCTGGTGAAGACGAGGTCGGCGGTCCTCCTGATCGCCGGGATCGGGCGCTCGGAGACGTGGTACCTGAGGCCGAGAGCATGCGCTGCGCTTCGCAGAGCCCGCTCGGGCTTCGTGTCGCGCCCTTTGTTCGACTGCATGCTTCGCCGCGTCCCGGGGCTCGAAGCCCACGAGTGCGCGGGAAGCTCGGGTTCTGAGTCGCCGGCCATTCTGATCCCTCACGGTCGAGTATGCCGCCGCACCATACCGCCGGAGGGTTCTAGCACTCGGGTCGGAGCCCGACCGCGACCTTACGCCTGTGCGCCCCCGTGGCACCCCCCATAAGCCCGCCCCGACCCGCACCAGCACCCCGCCCCCCGCAGCGGGGGCCAGGTCGTCGCGCGGCCTCGGGCGGCCAGGGTGGTGGCGTACTGGGGGAGGAGGTCCGGGTTGGCCGGGGTGGAGGCTTCCGAGGCGGCGAAGGCCTCGTAGGACGGGACCGTCGCCGGGACGATGCCCAGGTTCGGGGTGCCGGCCTGGGCGAGTTCGCGGAGGGACGCCTCGATGTCCGTCAGGTGCGCCCGGTAGGTCGGGTACTCCGCCTCCAGCTCCGGGTAGGCGGCCAGCAGCTCGTCCAGTTCCGCCTCCGGCCAGTGCAGGACCGCGACCGGGAAGGGGCGGGACAGCGCGGTGCGGTACGAGCCCAGCTCCGAGCGGAGGCGGGTGATCTCGGCCTGGAGCTCGGCCGGGTCCGAGGAGCCCAGCGACCACAGCCGCTTCGGGTCGTGCAGCTCGTCCAGGGGCACGTCGCCCGTGTGGAGGCCGTCCGCCAGGGTGTCGTGCGCGTCGTGCGGCAGCGCCAGGAGGCGGCGGACGCGGTGGCGGGCCGCGAGGAGGGACTGGAGGGCGTACGAGACCTCCTGGGCCCCGCCGCTCCCGCCGAGGGCGTACGGGACCGCCTCCGCCCTTCCGCTCCCGCCAGGGGCGTGCGAGACGTCCTCAGCCCTTCCGCTTCCGCCGGGGGCGTACGGGACCGCCTCCGCCCTTCCGCTCCCGCCAGGGGTGTGCGAGGCGTCCTCGGTCGGCAGCGGGAGCAGTAGGGTCGCCGCCTCCGTGAACGTCGCCTCCGCTTCCTCCAGCTCGTCGTGCGACTCCAGTGTCTCCGCCGCGATCTCCCACGGCGCCGGGTCCTCCGGGCGGGCCGCCCGGACGCCCTCGATGATCGCGCGGGCCTCGGCCTCGTGTCCGTACTCCCACAGGTTCGCCGCCTTCAGCGCCCTGATGAGGAGCGGCCGCGCCGGCGCGTCGGCGAGGAGGGTGTCGTACAGCGTCGTGGCCCGCTCGCGGTCGCCCGCCAGTTCCAGGTGGGCCGCCGCCCGCAGCAGCAGCGGTTCGCGGTCCTCCGGGTACTGCCCCGCGGTGCGGAGCAGGCGCTCGGCTTCGGTGGTGTGGTCGGCAGACATGTCGGGGCGCATGTCGTCCACCGTACTGCTGTACGGCCCTGGAGAGTTGGCGCCCCAGCGCTTATCGTGCCCGCCGTGCGGCGTCGGAATCCGGTGGTGGTGCAGGGGCGTGCGGGGCGCGGCGGCGCCGGCCGCGCCGGCCGTGTGCTCTGGATCGCCGCCGAGCTCTTCGTCACCTGCGGCGTCGTCCTCGTGCTCTTCGTCGCCCAGCAGCTGTGGTGGACCAACGAGCAGGCCCGCGCCGAGGCCGGCCGGCAGGTCCGCGCGCTGGAGCGGGCGTGGGACGCCGAGCCGGGTGGGCAGCCCGGTGACGGGTCCGGTGACCGGTCCGGTGCCCAGCCGGGAGCCTCGCCCGAGGCCCAGACCGACATCCCGCCCGGTGACGCGTCCGAGGACCTGGCCGGCGGTTCCCCCGACGCCTCCTCCGGCTCCCGCCCCGGCGGCTCCGCTCCCGCCTCCTCCGCCTACGCCGTCCTCCGCATCCCCCGCATCGGCCTCACCGTCCCCGTCGCCGAAGGTGTCGCCAAGCGCGGCGTGCTCGACCGCGGATATGTCGGGCACTATCCCGGCACCGCCGCGCCCGGACGCGCCGGGAACTTCGCGCTCGCCGGGCACCGCAACACCCACGGCGAGCCCTTCCGCTACGTGAACCGGCTGCGCAAGGGCGACACCATCGAGGTGCGGACCCGCCGGGGGACGTTCACCTACCGCGTGGACCTGGTCCTGCCGCAGACCTCCCCCCGCGACCGGGGCGTCATCGCCCCCGTACCCCGCTCCCTCTACAAGCCGTCCTACGGGTACGACGACCCCGGCGCCTACCTCACCCTCACCACCTGCACCCCCGAGTACACCTCCACCTACCGGCTCATCGTCTGGGCGAAGCTCGTGACCCCGTAGGGCTCAGGGCCTGTCCGGCGGATCCCGGCCGGGCGCCGAGCGCACGCACCGGACGACCCGGCCTGATCCGGCGCGAATTGTCAGACACCCCCTAGGCTCGACCAGGTGATCAAGCGCCGTCCCCATCTGCTGTGGCTGCTCGTGCCGTACCTGCTGTTCGTCGCCGCCCTGCCCTTCGTCAACCGCGTCCCGTTCCTGCTCTTCTGGCTGCTCGGGGCCACCGTCCTCACCCCCTTCTCCGTCGCCCTCGCGCGGCGCGGGGACCGGCGGGCCGCGGGACCGAAGTGAGCGCGGCGCTCTGGATCGTCGGCGGGTTCCTCGTCCTCACCGTGCTGCTCGGGCTGCTCGCCGTCCGCCGGCGGGAGAGCGGCGGGCTCGCCGACTGGTCGGTCGGCGGGCGGTCGCTGGGGCCCGTGTTCATCTGGGTGCTGATGGCGGGGGAGGGGTACACCAGCTTCAGCTACCTCGGTGCCGCGGGGTGGGGGTACAACTACGGCGCCCCCGTGCTCTACGTCGTCGCCTACATGTCCTGCGGCTACGCCCTCGGCTACGTCGTCGGGCCCATGCTCTGGGGCTACGCCCGCAAGCACGGGCTCGTCTCGGTCAGCGACATGGCCGCCCACCGCTACCGCCGCCCCTGGCTCGGCGCCCTCGTCGCCGTCCTCGCGACCGTCTTCCTCCTGCCGTACATCCAGCTCCAGATCACCGGCATGGGCGTCGTGCTCTCCACCATCTCCTACGGGCGGATCGGGCTCGACCTCGCCTACTTCCTCGCCTTCGCCGTCACCACCGGCTTCGTGGTCGTCAGCGGGCTGCGCGGCAGCGCCTGGGTCTCCGTCCTCAAGGACGCCCTCGTCATCCTGACCCTCGGTTTCCTCGCCGTGTACGTGCCGCTGCACTACTTCGACGGCTACGGGGAGTTCCTCGGCCGGCTCGCCGACGAGAAGCGCGAGTGGCTCGCGCTGCCCGGGCACGGGGGCGAGGCCAGCGGGTACGGGGTGGGCTGGTTCGCCTCCACCACCCTGCTCAACTCCCTCACCGTCGTCATCTTCCCCACCACCGTCGCCGGCTACCTCGGCGCCCGCGACGCCGACACCCTGCGCCGCAACGCCGTCTGGCTGCCCGCCTACAACGTGCTGCTCTTCGTCCCCATGCTGCTCGGCATGGCCGCCCTCTTCGTCGTCCCCGGCCTCACCGGCGCCGGCTCCAACCTCGCCCTCTTCGAGCTCGTCACCGACTCCCTGCCGCCCTGGGCCGTCGGTCTCGTCGGCGTCGCCGCCGCGCTCTCCTCGATCGTCCCGATGGCCGTCTTCATGCTGGTCATCGGCACCATGTGGGGGCGCAGCGTGCTCTCCCTCGTGCCCCGGCTGCGGCGCCGCGAGAAGGGGCTCGCGCAGCTCGTCGTGGTCGTCGCCGGGGTGCTCGCGCTCGTCATGACGTACACCGCGCCCACCACCCTCGTCCGGCTCTCCCTCATCTCGTACGAGGGGATGGCGCAGCTTCTGCCGCTGCTCCTGCTGGGGCTGGTGTGGCGGCGGATGACGCTGTACGGCGGGGTCTGCGGGCTCGTCGTCGGGGTCGTGCTCGTCTGCTGCCTGGTGTTCTCCGGGAACGATCCCCTCTGGGGCCTGAACGCCGGGCTGCTCGCCCTCCTCGTCAATCTCGCCGTCGCCGTCGCCGTGAGTCTGTACGGGCCTCCGGACGCCCACGACCCCCGTCCGGACGGCGACGTCCTCGCCCGGGAGGAGTTCACGGACGCCCGGCTGCCGCGCTGACCGGGGGCGCGTCAGCCCCGTCCCGTCGCCAGCGTCACCGCCGCCCCCGCCAGCCCCAGCGCCGCCGACGTCAGCAGGGCCGTGTCCGGGCCCGTCGTCGACAGGGCGAGGGCGAGGGCCACGCCGGCCGAGGAGCCGATGTAGCGGGCCGTGTTGTTGGCGCCCGAGCCCATCGCCACCCGCTCCCGGGGCACCGAGTCCACCGCGAGCCGGGGCAGGGCCGCGTTCAGCAGGCCGCTGCCCGCGCCCGCCACCGCCAGGCCCGGCAGCAGGCGGGGCCAGCCCGCGCCCTCCAGGGCGCCGTACAGGGCGAGCACCCCCGCCGTCGACAGCGCGAAGCCCAGCGCGAGCTGGTGCGTGGCGGAGAGCCGCCCGGCCAGCCTGCGGGACTGGAGCGCCACCACGAACGCCGTGCCCGACCAGAGCAGGAAGAGCCACGCCGTCGTCAGCGGCGCCATCCCCGCGCCCCGCTGGAGCAGGGCGGGCAGCACGCTGAAGAAGCCGATCACCGCCAGGCCCGTGAACAGCGCCCCCGCCGTCGCCGCCCGGAACGCCGGGGTGCGGAACAGCGCCAGGTCGATCATCGGGGCCGCCGCGCGCCGCTCGACCCGTACGAACAGGGCCGTCAGGGCCACCGCCGCGAGCGCCAGCAGGCCCACCCGCGGGCGCAGCCAGCCGTCCCGCCCCAGGGTCAGCGCGGTGAGCAGCGCCGCCAGCGCCAGGCCCAGCGCGAGCGCCCCGGCCAGGTCCGTCCGGCCGGCGCGCGGGGCGCGGGACTCGGCGAGGGTACGGGTGCCGAGCGCGGCGACGAGGAGGGTGGCGGCGCCCAGCGTCACGTACGTCCAGCGCCAGTCGGCCAGCGTGCTGAGCGTGCCCGCGAGCAGGGGCCCGAGCGCGATGCCCGCGCTGACGAAGGCGCCCCAGACGGCGGTGGCCCGGATCCGTTCCGCGCCCGTCGGGTGGGCGTGGGCCAGCAGGCCGAGGCTGGCCGCGAGCACGGCGGCGCTCGCCGCACCCTGGGCGACGCGCGCGAGGGTGAAGGTGAGGGTGGAGGTGGCGAAGCCGCCGAGCGCGGTGGTGAGGCCGAGGCCGAGGGTGCCGAGCAGGAAGACCCGGCGCCGCCCGTGGGCGTCGGCGAGGCTGCCGGCGACCAGGAGGAGGACGGCGAGGCCGAGCGGGGTGCCGTTGAGGAGCCAGGCCTGGAGCGCGGCGGGGGTGCCGAAGGCGCGGGCGGTGCCGGGCAGGGTGAGCATCGGGGCGGTGTAGTTCATCAGCGTCAGGGCGGTGGCGGCGCTGGTGACGGCGAGGGTCGCGCGCCCGTGCCGGGGGGCGCGGGGGGCCGGGGGCTTGGGGGGCCGGGGGGTCCGGGGGGTCCGGAGGGGCGTCTGTCCCCGGGCCCGGCCGCCGCCGACGCCGTCCTCGTCCCTGGCGGCGTCCTGCGCCGTGACGTCCTGCGCGGTGACGTCCTGCGCGGTGACGTCCTGCGCGGTGACGTCCTGCGCGGTGGGGACGGGGGGCTGTGCGGCGGAGTGGGGCGGCATGGCAGGACCTCGGTTTCCGTCGGTTCGTTCATTGAACCTTGAGCGTCCTCGTACCGTACCAGCGAAGGTTCATTCATTGAACCCATTCCCGTACACTCGTCCCCATGGCCCTCGGCAAGGACTACGCGACCCAGCAGTGCTCCATCGCCCGCGCCCTTGAGGTCGTCGGCGAGCGCTGGACCCTCCTCGTCGTGCGCGACGCCTTCTACGGCGTGCGCCGCTACAAGGACTTCCTCGACCACCTCGGCGCCCCCCGCGCCGTCCTCGCCGCCCGCCTCCAGGCCCTCGTCGAGGCCGGGGTCCTCGACCGGCACCGCTACCAGGAGTCGCCGCCGCGCGACGAGTACGTGCTCACCGCGCGCGGCGTCGCCCTCTGGCCCGTCCTGCGCTCCCTCGGCCTGTGGGGGCGCGAGGAGCTGACCGGCATCGCGCCCATGCGTCACTTCCATCACGTCGACTGCGGCACCGAGCTCGGCCCGCACGGCGAGTGCCCCGCCTGCCGGGTCCCCGTCCACCCCGCCGACATCGAGACGCGGCCCGGCGCCGGCCTCGACCCGGACCCCGCCGACCCGGTCGGCCGCGCCCTCCTCGTGCCCCACCGGCTCCTCGTACCGCTGGAGACCGGTCGTGTATAACGGGAGGGCCGGCAGAGGCCGGTGACGAGGGTCGGACGGGAGGCCGGGATGCGCAACGGGCTGTTGCTGCGCCTGCTCGCGCCGCTCCTCTTCCTCCTCGCCCTCGCCGACCTGCTGCTCTCCGAGGGCTCGACCGGCGCCGGACTCTCCGCCGCCTTCGCCATGGCCGCGACCGCCTTCGTCTGCGCCCTGATCGGCGCCGGCGCGGTCCTGCCCGTGCCGCCCACCCGGGTCCGCACCGCCTTGCGCGAACGGGCCCTGCGCACCGCGTTCCTGCCCCAGCGCGACCCCGACGCCCCCGGGCGGCGCAGGCCCCGCGCACCCGGCCGTCCCGTCCCGACGGCCGCGTAGCGGGACCGGACCTCCTCCGCACTCCGGGTTCTCCCGGTCCCCTCCGCGCGTTCCGTCACGCCGAAACGTCTCTCTTCCGGCACGACGAGACCCCTCGGAGGGCTCCCATGTCCGTTTTCGCTTCCCTGGTCGAGCGCCTCGCCGACCTGCTCCAGCCGCTGTTCGGCCTGAGCGCCACCGCCGCCGCCATCGTGCTCTTCACGATGTGCGTACGCCTCGCCGTCCACCCGCTCTCCCGCGCCGCCGCCCGCGGCCAGAAGGCCCGCACCCGGCTCGCCCCGCGCCTCGCCGAGCTGCGCGAGAAGCACGCCAAGAACCCCGAGCGGCTGCAGAAGGCGGTCATGGAGCTGCACGCCGAGGAGAAGGTCTCGCCGCTCGCCGGCTGCCTGCCGAGCCTGCTCCAGGCGCCCGCGTTCTTCCTGATGTTCCACCTCTTCTCCAGCGGGCGGATGGCCGGGCACGACCTCCTCGGCGCCCCGCTCGGCGGCCACTACGCCGACGCCCTGGCCCACGGCGGCGCCTTCGGCCCGGCCGGCCGGGTCTACCTGGTGGTCTTCGCGATCGTCGCCGCCGTCGCCACGTACACCTTCCTGCGGGCCCGGCGGCAGCCCGCCCCCGTCGTCGCCGACCCCGCGCAGCCCGGCGCGGGCGTGGCCGCCGCCATGGGGCGCTATCTGCCGCTGCTCTCCTTCGCGACCCTGCTCTCGGTCGCCGCCGTGCCGCTGGCCGCCGCGCTCTACCTCGTCACCAGCACCACGTGGACGGCGGTCGAGCGGGCTTTCCTCTACCGGGACATGCCCGCCGCGGGCGCCCTGGTTACTCCCGCGTAAGGGTCCAGGGTGTGAACGGGGTCTTGCGGGGTGACCCGTTCCATTGGAGGATCGACCAATCCTCCGATGGCCGCACTCCATCGGCCGGGGTTCACGACGGCCCACCCCCCGGGCCACCTCGACCACAGGGAGAAGACCATGAAGCTGCTGCGTGTCGGCCCGGCAGGGGCCGAACGGCCCGCCCTCCTCGACCAGTACGGGACGCTCCGGGACCTGTCCGCGCTGGTCGACGACGTCGACGGCGGCCTCCTCGGCGACGCCTCGGCGCTCGACCGGGTCCGGGCCGCCGCCGGGGCGGGCGTGCTGCCCGCGCTCGACGCGACCGGGCTGCGGATCGGCCCGCCGGTCGGCCGGATCGGCAAGGTCGTGTGCATCGGGCTGAACTACCACGGGCACGCGGCCGAGGTCGGCGCCGCGATCCCGGCGGAGCCCGTCGTCTTCCTCAAGGCCCCGGACACCGTCGTCGGCCCCGACGACACGGTCCTCGTGCCGCGCGGCTCGGTGAAGACCGACTGGGAGGTCGAGCTGGCCATCGTCATCGGCCGCACCGCCCGCTACCTGGAGACCGACGAGGAGGCCCTGGCCCACGTCGCCGGGTACGCGCTCGCCCACGACGTCTCCGAGCGCGAGTTCCAGATCGAGCGCGGCGGCACCTGGGACAAGGGCAAGAACTGCGAGACCTTCAACCCGCTGGGCCCCTGGCTGGTCACCGCCGACGAGGTGCCGGACCCGCAGGACCTCGCCCTGAGGCTGTGGGTCAACGGCGAGCTGAAGCAGGACGGGCACACCTCGGACCAGATCTTCCCGGTCGCCGAGGTGGTGCGGTACGTCAGCCGCTTCATGACGCTCTACCCCGGCGACGTCATCAACACCGGCACCCCCGCCGGCGTCGCCATGGGGCAGCCGGAGCCCAAGCCGTACCTGCGCGCCGGGGACGTCGTCGAGCTGGAGATCGAGGGCCTGGGCCGCCAGCGCCAGCAGCTCAAGAGCGCCTGAGCCCCCAGGGCTGAGTCGTTCGGGCGACGCCTCGGGCGCCCCTGCGCGTGGGGCGTCGCCTTAGGTCGCCGAATTCTGCATATTGGCCCATATGAGTGCACATGTGTCGAATCGTCGGCTTCTGGTCAGAACGGCAGTGGCGGTCGCGGGCGCCGTCGCCCTCGTCGGCGGTCTCGCCACCGCGAGCCTCGCCGAACCGCTCCCCGGCGGCCTCGGCCCCTGTCTGCCGGGGAGCTGCCCCGACCCGTACCCGGACGTCAACAACGGGACGATCGCCGGGCGCGACAACAACGTCAACGTCTTCGTCGGCGGCGACTTCCTCGTCCGGCAGGCGGCGGCCGAGGCCGAGGGCAAGGTGGTCGTCCTCGGGAAGTTCGACATGAACAAGCGGGCCGGCGTCTCGCAGATCTACAACGTCGGCGTAGCGGGCGTCGGTTCGCGCGTCCCGCCGGACGACGGCACCGACTTCATGGCGACCGGCGGCGACATCACCATCGCCGCCGGACAGCGGCTGCTCGCCGAGGAGGGGCCGGTGCACGGCGTCGTCCGGTACGGGGGCGCGCTCAGCGGCACGGTCTCCCCGACGGCCGTCCACGACACCGCCGCCGTGGACAAGTACAAGGCGCTCCGGATCCAGCTCCAGGAGGCCAGCCGCTGCTACGCGTACGTGGACTTCAAGCACCGCAAGGCGACCGGCACCGCCGTCAACAGCGGCAGCGAGACGCTCTTCACGGGTGACGGGACGTCCAAGCTCCAGGTCTTCGACGTCGACTTCGACCTGGAGTCGAAGAGCGGCGGCTCGCAGGGCTTCCGCTTCACCGGCATCCCGGACGGGGCCACGGTCCTGGTCAACATCTACGGGGCGGACCGGACCATCGACACGTACAGCGGCGACGTCCCGGCCGGCCTGCAGGACCGGCTGCTGTGGAACTTCCCCGACGCGACGCGGGCGACCTTCGAGGGCAGCGGACAGTTCGAGGGGAGCGTGCTCCTGGGGCAGCCGTCGGGCATGGCGACGGTGACCCTGCCCGGCATGAACGGGCGCTTCTACACGGCGGGTTCGCTGACCCACACGTCGCTGGCGAGCGGCGGCGGCGGGCAGGAGCTGCACGCCTATCCGTTCAACGGCGACCTGCCGGACTGCCACGACCTCGGCCCGACGCCCGCCCCGACGCCCACCCCGACCCCCACGCCGACTCCGACCCCCACGCCGAGCCCGACGGACTCGCACGGTACGGACGGGGGCACGTCTGACGGCGGCTCCACCGACGGGGGTTCGACCGACGGGGGCTCGACGGACGGCGGTTCGACGGACGGCGGCTCGGACACCGGCGAGACGAGCGGTTCCGGTGGCTCCACCGGCTCCACCGGCTCCAGCACCGGCGGCGGCGAACTCCCCGACACCGGTGCGGGCTCCACCACCGGCAGGATCGTCATGGGGGTGACCGCCGCCGGGCTCGCCGCCAGCGGCGGCGCGCTCGTGTGGGTCAGCCGGCGCCGCCGCCGCTCGACCGGTACGCACTGAGCAGACGCTCCAGGCCGAGGACGACCAGCGCGTGGTCCTCGGCCTGCGGCAGCCCCGAGACGGTGACCGAGCCGACGACGCCCGCGCCCGCGACGGCCAGCGGGAACGAACCGCCGTGCCCGGCGTAGCGGTCCGGGTCGAGCCGCGAGGACTGCTCGAAGGTGGTGCCCTTGGCGCGGAAGCGGGCGCCCACCAGGAAGGAGCTCACGCCGTACCGCTCCACCACCCGCCGCTTGCGGTCGATCCAGGCGTCGTTGTCGGCGCTCGACCCGGGCAGCGCGCAGTGGAACAGCTGCTGTGGTCCGCGCCGGACGTCGATCGCGACCGGCGCGCGCCGCTCGCGGGCCAGCTCCACCAGGATCGTGCCGAGGGTCCAGGCGTCCTCGTGCGTGAACCGGGGGAGGACCAGCGCGGCCTCCTGCGCCTCAAGCCAGGCGACTTCGGTGGTCCCGGCGGCCCCGGCCGGCCCGGTGGTCCCGGCGGCGGTCACAGGGTCACCGCCACGCCCTCGCGGGCGGAGCGCCGGGCCGCCTCCAGTACGTCGAGGGCGTCGGCCGCCTCGTGCGCGGTGACCGGGTTGGGGCCGGTGCCGCGCAGGGCGGCCTCGACGGCCGCGTAGTAGGCCGGGTAGGCGCCGGGCAGGGTCGCGACCGGGGTGCCGCCGCCGGTCAGCGGGGACTCGCCCGAGCCGAGCCGCCCCCACAGCCCCTCGGGCTCGACGCCCCAGGGGGTGCCGGGCTCGGGGCGCAGGCCCTCGCGCAGGGCGGCCTCCTGGGGATCGAGCCCGTACTTCACATAGCCGGCCCGCTGGCCGAGCACCCGGAAGCGGGGGCCGAGCTGGGCGGTGGTGGCGCTGACCCAGAGGTGCGAGCGGACGCCGCTCGCGTGGGTGAGCGCGAGGAAGGTGTCGTCGTCGGCCTCGGCGCCGGGGCGGCGCACGTCGGACTCGGCGTACACCCGGACGACCGGGCCGAAGAGGACCAGCGCCTGGTCGACGACGTGGCTGCCGAGGTCGTAGAGCAGTCCGCCGATCTCCTCCGGGGCACCGGACTCGCGCCAGCCGCCCTTGGGGAGCGGGCGCCAGCGCTCGAAACGGGACTCGAAGCGCTGGACCTCGCCGAGCTCGCCGTCGGCGAGGAGGGCGCGGAGGGTGAGGAAGTCGGCGTCCCAGCGGCGGTTCTGGAAGACGGAGAGCAGCAGCCCGCGCTCGTCGGCGAGGGCGGCGAGCGCGCGGGCCTCGGCGGCGGTCCCGGCGAGCGGCTTGTCCACGACGACGGGCAGCCCGGCCTCCAGGGCGGCGGTGGCGACCGGGACGTGCGTCTTGTTGGGGGAGGCGACCACGACCAGGTCGAGCTCGTCCGCCCGCTCCCACAGCTCCTCGGGCGAACCGGCGACGGTGACGCCCGGGTGCCCGGCCCGCGCCTGGGCGGCCCGCTCGGGGCTCTGGGTGGTGACCGTGTCGAGGACGAGCCCGGGGGAGGAGGCGACGAGCGGGGCGTGGAAGACGGACCCGGCGAGGCCGTAGCCGACGAGACCGACGCGGAGGGGGGCGGGGGCGGTACCAGTCATGCCGTCCACTTTGGCAACGTCGTTGCCAAAGTGCAAGCACGGGGGACAATGGAGGGGTGAGCACGGACAGGGGTACGGGTGTGGGGACGGGCGACGGTACGGATGCGGGGGCTGGGGCGGGTGTGGGTGTGGGTGTGGGGGTGGCGCCGGGCGCGGGTGCCGGTACGGAGGCGGGTGCGGGCCTGAGACCGGGCGCGGGGGCCGGTCCTGGCGGCGCCCCGCTCGCCCCGCTCGCCCCGTCGGCCCCGTCCGCCCTGTCGGCCCCACGCGGCTCCAGCGCCGCCCTGGTGCTCGGCCTGCTCCGGGCGGCGGGCCCGGAGGGGATCAGCCGGCTGGAGCTGGCGGACCGGGCCGGGCTGACCCCGCAGGCCGTGAGCAAGATCACCGCGCGGCTGCGCGCGGAGGGCCTGGCCGCCGAGGCGGGGCGCCGGGCCTCCACCGGGGGCAAGCCCGCGACCGTGCTGCGGCTCGTACCCGGTGCGGGGCACGCGGTCGGCCTGCACCTCGACCGCGACGAGCTCACCGCCGTCCTGCTCGACCTGGCGGGCGAGCGCGTCGCGGTCCGCCGCGCCCCCCTGGACCTGGGCGCGGGCGCGGAGCCGGTGCTGGCGGCGGCCCGCGCGGAGGTGGCCGCCCTGCTGGGCGGGCGCCCGGCCGTCCCGCCGCCCGGGCTGCTCGGCGCCGGGGTCGCGATGCCGGGCCCGCTGGACCACCGGGCGGGCCGGCCCGGGAGGGTCACCGGCTTCCCGGAGTGGGACGGCTTCCCGCTGCGCGAGGAGCTGGCGCGGCGGCTGGGGATGCCCGTCGTGCTGGACAAGGACACCAACGCCGCCGCCCTGGGCCTGGCGCTGTGCCCGGGGGCTCCGGGCTCGTTCGCGTATCTGCATCTCGGTACCGGGCTCGGCGCGGGCCTGGTCCTGGGCGGGGCGGTGCTGCGCGGCGGCCGGACCGGGGCGGGGGAGCTGGGGCACCAGACGGTGCAGCTCGACGGCCCGCGCTGCGAGTGCGGGGGGCGCGGCTGCCTGGAGGCGCTGTGCCTGGCGGCGCTCGCGCGCGGCGACCTCGACGGGGCGGCGCGGGTGCTGGGCACGGGCGCGGCGAACCTGGTCCGGCTGCTGGACATGGACCGGGTGCTGCTGGGCGGCCGGGCGGTGCTGGCGGCCCCCGGACCCTTCGCGCGCGGAGTGCGCGGGGTGCTGGCCGAGCTGGGCCTGACGGCGGAGGTGGCCGTGACGGACGCGCCCGACACCGTCGCGGAGGGCGCGGCGCATCTCCTCCTCGCCCCCGTCTTCGGCGCCGAACCTTCGGGCTTCCCGTCCCCGCCGGTCGGAAAATAGGCTGATCGGGCGGGATCGCGCGGCGTCCGGGGGGCCGGGCCGTGTCGGTCGGGCGGCGGCCCGGCCGCGCGTGGCAGCGTCGCGGCCGACCCGTACGTCCGCGAGCAGCAAAGGCACCGCCCCATGCGACTGCGCAACGCCCTCGCCCTCGCCGCCCTCACCACGGCCGCCACCACCCCGGCCGCGCAGGCCTTGGCGCTCCCGCAGGCCGTGGTGCCCCCGCCCGCCGTGGCGCCGCAACGGGCCGCAGCGTTCCCGCCGGGCCTCGCGCCCGCAGCGTTCCCGCCGGGCCTCGCGCCCCTGGCACCCCCGCCGGGCGCGGCGTCCCCGCGCGCCCTGGCGCTCCCGCAGGCCGTGGCGCCCGCACCCGCCTTGGTGTTCTCCGCCGCCGCCGCGGCGGCGGTGCCGTCGTCCTTGGCGTTCCCGCCTGCCTTGGCGTTCCCGCCCGCCCTAGTGCTCCCGCCGTCCCGGGCGCTCCCGCCCGCCACGGCGCTTCCGCCGGGCGTGGTGCCTCCGCCCGCTCTGGCGCCTTCGCAGGCCCTGGCGCCCCTGCGCGCCGTAGCGTTCTCACCCGCCGGGGGACTCCCGCCCGCCCTGGCGGCGCCGCCCGAGTGCGGGGCGGACGGTGCCCGGGACTTCCCGCTCGCCGCCCGCATCCAGGACGGCCCCACCGCCTACACCGCGGGCGGCGACTTCCTCACCTGGAACCTCGACCTCACCAACACCACCGCCCGGCCCTGCGGCGGCGTCCACCCCGTCCTCGTCCTCACCGACCGCGCCCGCGCCCTGCGCCCCGCCCAGGTCCGGGCGGAGTTCTACGACGCGGGGGCGCGGCTGTGGCGGCCCGTCGCCTTCGAGGGGACCGACCGGGCGGAGAGCGTGGGCGTCTTCGGCGACCCGGGCGAAGTCCCGAGCCCGTCGGCCCCGTTCACCCCGTCGACCCCGTCCACCCCCTCGACCCCGTCCACCCCCTTCACCCCCTCCGCCCCCTCGCCCCCCGCAGGCACGGCACCCCCCGCCCCCTTCACCGGCTTCGCCGTCCCCGCCCGCCACACCCTCACCGTCCCCGTCCGCCTCGCCTTCCGCGCCGACACCGCACCCGACGAGGTCGTCGTCAGCGCCGCCGTGGTCCAGCGGCGAGGCGACGACGGCGACTGGGTCGGCGAGTCCGGCGCCTACACGCTGACCGTCGGCCCCGCCGACCGCGAGCCCGCCCCCGCCGCCACCGAGCGCGGCGCGGCTCCCAGCGCCCCCGCCGACCCCGCCCGCCCCACCCCGCCCGGCACGGCCCCCCGTCCGGACCGGCCCGAACTGGCCCGCACCGGCCGCGAGTCCGCGCGCCGGACCGCGCCCGCCGCGGCGGCGCTGCTCGGCGCGGGCGCGGCCCTGATGCTGACCGCCCGCCGCGTCCGCCGCCGCGCGCAGGCCACCCGACGTACACCGCCGCGTCCGCCGCCGCGCGCAGGCCACCCGACGTACACCGCCGCGTCCGCCGCCGAGCGCGGGCCACCCCACGTACACCGCCGCGTCCGGCACCGCGCGTAGGCCCCCCCCGCACACCGCCGCGTGCAGCCATCCCACGCGGCCCACCCCCCCCCGAGTCCGGCGGCACGCGTAAGCCACCCCGCGTACACCGTCCCGTTCACTCCCATCTGCAACGATCACCGGGTGGAGAACCCGAACAGCCCCGATGACCCCGGCGCGCCGATCCGCTCCGGCATCCCCGAGCACGGCCGCATCCCGAAGTACTACGCCGTGAAGGCGAAAGTCGCCGCGCTCATCGCCGAGTTGGGCGAGGGCGGGGCGCTGCCCACCGAGCGGGATCTCGCCGTCCGCTACGAGGTCTCGCGCGAGACCGTCCGGCAGGCCCTGCGCGAGCTGCTGCTGGAGGGCCGGCTGCGCCGCCAGGGGCGCGGCACCGTGGTCGCCGGGCCCAAGCTGGAGCAGCCGCTCTCGCTCGCCAGCTACACCGAGGGCGTCCGCAGACAGGGCCGCACCCCCGGGCGTTCGCTGATCTCGCTGGACCGCTTCCCGTGCCCCGAGGCGCTCGCCCCCGAGGTCGGCGCGGCGCGCGGCGAGCCCGTCTGGCACATGGAGCGGGTGCTGCTCGCCGACGAGGAGCGGGTCGGCCTGGAGAGCACGTACGTCTCCGAGGCGCGCGCCCCGCGCCTGGACACGGACTTCGACCCCGACTCGTCCTTCTACGCCTATCTCCACGACCGGCTCGGCATCTCCTTCGGCGACGCCGACGAGCGGATCGAGACCGTCCTGGCCACCCCGCGCGAGGCCCTGCTGGTCGGGACCCCGCCCGCGCTGCCGATGCTCCTCATCCACCGCGTCTCGCGGGACACGGCGGGCCGGCCGCTGGAGCGCGTCCGCACGCTCTACCGGGGCGACCGCTTCAGCTTCACGGCCCACCTGGGCCGCCAGGGCTGACCCCGGGGCGCCCGCCCGTCCGCCTGCCTTCGGCGCCCTTCCCCACCCCGCACCGGTAACGGAACGATAACGGGTCTAGTCCAAGTTTGGCGGCCCGTTCACCATCCCGTCGCCCAGCCGATCGGTCCGGGTCACCCGCCGCCCCGACCGTGAACGGCATGAAGGTGATCGTCGTAGGAGCCGGCGTGGTGGGAACCATGCACGCCTGGCACGCAGTCGAACGCGGCCATGAGGTCGTCCACATCGAGCGCGAGGCGGAGGCGCGCGGCGCCTCGCTCCGCAACTTCGGCCAGATATGGGTCAGCGGCCGGGCGGGCGGCGAGGAGCTCGACACCGCCCTGCGCGCCCGCGAACTCTGGGAGGGCATCGGCGCCCGCGTCCCCGGACTCGGCTTCCGGGCGATCGGGTCCCTCACCCCCGTGCGCAACGCGCTCGAACTCGCCGTCGCCGAGGCCGCCCTGGCCCGCCCCGACGCCGCCGCCCGAGGCTACAAGCTGCTCACCGCCGCCGAGGCGCTGGCCGTGAACCCGGCCCTGCGCGGCGCGTTCGACAACGGCGTCGCCCAGGCCGCCCTGTGGTGCGAGCGCGACGCCGCCGTCGAGCCCCGCACCGCCCAGCTCGCCCTCCGCGAGGCCCTGCTGGCCACCGGCCGCTACACCTTCCTGCCGAACCGCGAGGTCCGCGAGGTCGTCGGCGAGCACGCGGTCCGCGACGACCACGGCGACACCCACACCGGCGACACGGTCGTCCTGTGCACCGGCGCCTGGCTCTCCGGCCTGGTCCGCGAGATCGCCGGCCCGGTCCCGGTCCGCCGGGTCCGCCTCCAGATGATGCAGACCGACCCGCTCGGCGAGCCGCTCACCACCTCCGTCGCCGACGCCGACTCCTTCCGCTACTACCCGGCGTACGCCTCCCCCGAGCTGGACGCCCTCAACGCGGGCCAGGCGCAGGACCCGACGGCCGCCGCCCACAAGATGCAGCTCCTCATGGTGCAGCGCCTCGACGGCGGGCTGACCATCGGCGACACCCACGAGTACGAGCACCCCTTCGCCTTCGACACCCTCGAAGACCCCTACGAGCACCTCACCCGCGTCGTCGAGTCCTTCCTCGGCCGCCCCCTGCCGCGCGTCCGGCGCCGCTGGGCCGGCGTGTACGCGCAGTGCACCGACACCAGCCGCGTCGTCCACCGCCAGCGGGTGCGCGACGGCGTGTGGCTGGTGACCGGACCCGGCGGACGCGGCATGACCTGCTCGCCCGCCATCGCCGAGACCACCGCGAACGAACTGGGCTGGTGACCGCCATGCAGAAGCACAACCTCGTCGTCCTCGACATGGCGGGTACCACCGTCGCCGACGGCGGCCTCGTCGAGCAGGCCTTCACGGCCGCCGCCGAACGCCTCGGCGAGGACCCCGCCACGATGATCGACTACGTCCGCGCCACCATGGGCGAGTCCAAGATCTCCGTCTTCCGGCACCTCTTCGACGGCGACGAACAGCGCGCCCAGCAGGCCAACCTGGCCTTCGAGGACGCCTACGGAGAGCTCGTCACGGCCGGCCGGATCGCCCCCGTCCCCGGTGCCGCCGAGGCCATCGCGGCCCTGCGCGAGCAGGGCAGGACCGTCGTCCTCACCACCGGCTTCGCCCGCGTCACCCAGGACGCCATCCTCGACGCGCTCGGCTGGCGCGAGCTCGTCGCCCTCACCCTGTGCCCCGCCGACGCGGGCGGCCGCGGCCGGCCCTACCCGGACCTGGTGCTCGCCGCCTTCCTGCGCACCGGCGCCGTCGACGACGTCCGCCACACCGTGGTCGCCGGCGACACCTCGTACGACATGCTCAGCGGTGCCCGCTCCGGCGCCGGGATCGTCGCCGGCGTCCTCACCGGGGCGCACGGCGAGGCCGCGCTCACCGAGCACGGCGCCACCCACGTCCTCGCCTCCGTCGCCGAACTCCCCGACCTGCTGCGGGAGTACGGGGCATGACCAGCGGCATACGCTTCGACGGCGTCTCCGTCCGGTACGGCGACCACACCGTCCTCGACGGCCTCGACCTCACCGTGGGGCCCGGCGAGGTGATGGCCCTGCTCGGGCCCTCCGGCTCCGGCAAGACCACCGCCCTGCGGGCCGTCGCCGGCTTCGTCCGGCCCGCCGCCGGGCGGGTGTTCATCGGCGACCGGGACGTCACCGCGCTGCCGCCGCACAAGCGCGGCATCGGCATGGTCGTCCAGCAGTACGCCCTCTTCCCGCACCTGCGGGTCGAGGACAACGTCGCCTTCGGACTGAAGGCGCGCAAGGCGCCCAAGGGCGAGATCCCCGGCCGGGTCGCCGAGGCGCTGGAGATGACCGGCATGGGGGCGTACGCCCGGCGCTACCCGCGCGAGCTCTCCGGCGGACAGCAGCAGCGCGTCGCCATCGCCCGCGCCCTCGCCATCCGCCCCGACGTCCTCCTCCTCGACGAGCCGCTCTCCGCGCTCGACGCCCAGCTCCGCTCCGGGATGCTCGCCGAACTGGCCCGCCTGCACCGCGAGCTGCCCGACGTCTCCATCCTGTACGTCACCCACGACCAGGTCGAGGCGCTCACCCTCGCCGACCGGATCGCCGTCATGGACCGGGCCCGGCTGCGGGACTGCGGCACCCCGCAGGAGCTGTACCGCAGGCCCCGCACGGAGTTCACGGCCTCGTTCGTCGGCAACGCGAACCTGCTGCCGGTCGTCGTCGGCGCCGACGGGGTCACCCTCGACGGCGTCGCCCTCGACGTGCCGGTCGCCGGCACCGACGCCGTGCCGGGCGCGGGCGCCACCCTGTGCGTCCGGCCCCACCTCGTCGGCCTCGGCCCCGGGCCCAACGCGCTGAGCGGCCGGATCGCCGAGGTCCAGTGGCGGGGCTCCACCCACCGGCTGTACGTCGACGTCGGCGCCCGGCGGATCAAGGCCGACGTCCGCGAGCTGCGGGAGACCCCGGCGCTCGGCGACGAGGTGACCCTGCACTTCGCCCGCGAGGACGCGGTGCTGCTGGCCGCCGGGGTGAACGATGACTAGCCCGGGCGCGGGCGTCGTGGCGGCGCGGCCCGCGGCGGACGCCGCGCCCGCCCTCCCCCGGACGCCGTCCGAGGAGCCCCGGACCGGGACCCGGGCGGGCGCGCCCACCTGGTTCTGGACCGTCCCCCCGGTCCTCGCCCTCGCCGTCGTCTTCCTCTACCCGCTCGCCCTCGTCGTCCGCGAGTCCCTCGCCCCCGGCGCCTACGCCGAGGTCTTCGCGTCCGCCTCGTTCCGGGACGCCCTGGTCACCACGGTGTGGCTGGCCCTCGCCGCCACCGCCGGGTGCCTCGTCCTCGGCTTCACGCTGGCGCTGGTCATCGCCTTCGTACCGTTCCCCGGCGGGCGGGCGGTGGCCCGGTTCATCGACGTCTTCCTGTCCTTCCCGTCCTTCCTGATCACCCTCGCCCTGCTCTTCCTCTACGGCACCGTCGGCGTGGCCAACGGCCTGTGGACGGACCTGACCGGCGCCGCCGACGGGCCCTTCCACTTCCTGACCACCCCCTGGGGCGTGCTCCTCGCCGAGATCACGTACTTCACGCCCTTCGTGATGCGCCCGCTGCTCGCCGCCTTCTCCCAGCTGGACACCGCCCAGCTGGAGGTGGCGTCCTCGCTCGGCGCCCGCCCGCTGCGGATCGTGCGGCGGGTGATCCTCCCCGAGGCGCTCCCGGCGCTCGCCGCCGGCGGCAGCCTGGTCCTGGTGATGTGCCTCAACGAGTTCGGGATCGTGCTCTTCACCGGCGCCAAGGGCGTCACGACCCTCCCGATGCTCGTCTACGGCAAGGCCATCCTCGAATCCGACTACGCCTCGGCCTGCGTCGTCGCCGTCGTCAACGTGGTGCTCTCCGTCGGGCTCTACGCCGTCTACCGGGTGGTGAGCCGCCGTGCTGGTGCATAGCCGAGCCGGGAGGTGGGCGGTCTGGGCCCTCTTCGCGGTCCTCTTCGTCCCGCTCTTCGCCCTGCCCCTCCTCGTCATCCTCGCCGCCTCCCTCTCCACCCACTGGTCCGGCGCCTTCCCCTCCGGCCCGACCACCGCCCACTACACCGCCGCCCTGCGCGGCGAGTCGCTGACGGCGCTCACCACCAGCCTCGTCACCGCCCTCGCCGCCAGCGCCCTCGCGCTGACCGCCGGCACCTGGGCCGCGCTCGCCGCCGCCGCGCTGCGCAGGCGCGGGCGCCGGATCGTCGACGCGCTGTTCATGCTGCCGGTGGCCGTGCCCTCGGTGGTCGTCGGCCTCGCGGTCCTGGTCGCCTTCTCGCAGCCGCCGCTGCTCCTCAACGGCACCCGCTGGATCGTGATCCTCGCCCACACCGTGCTCGTGACGGCCTTCGCCTACCAGTCCGTCTCGGCCGCGATCCGGCGGCTCGACCCGGTGTACGAGCAGGCGGCGGCCAGCCTCGGCGCCCGCCCCTCGTACGTCCTGCTCCGGGTCCGGCTGCCGCTCCTGCTGCCGTCGCTGACCGCGGCGGCCGGCCTCTGCTTCGCCCTGTCCATGGGCGAGCTGAGCGCCACGATGATGCTCTACCCGCCGGACTGGCTCCCGCTGCCGGTGCTCATCTTCACCGCCACCGACCGGGGTTCGCTCTTCACGGGCTCCGCGCTCGCGGTGGTCCTCATGGCGGCGACCCTGCTGGTCCTGCTCGCCGTCTCCCGCATCCGTACCAAAGCCTCGTACCGCTAGCCGTCAGGAGAGAACGACGTCATGCTTACCCCCTTCCCGTACGCCAAGCCGATCGCCGCCGTCACCGGCTGCCTGGCCCTCGCCGCCACCCTCACCGCCTGCGGCGGCTCCTCCGCGGCCGCCGACGAGAAGGTCGTCACCGTCTACAGCGCCGACGGCCTCAAGGGCGAGGCGGGCGACGGCTGGTACGACAAGGTCTTCAAGGACTTCGAGAAGCAGACCGGCATCAAGGTGAAGTACGTCGAGGGCGGCTCCGGCGAGATGGTCCAGCGCGCCGCCCGCGAGAAGAACAACACCCAGGCCGACGTCCTCGTCACCCTGCCCCCCTTCATCCAGCAGGCCGACTCCAAGGGACTGCTCCAGGCGTACGCGCCGCAGGGCGCCGACCAGGTCAGCGGCGCCGACAAGGCCGACGACGGCAAGTGGACCTCCGTCGTCAACAACTACTTCGGCTTCATCCGCAACAAGGGGCAGGCGAAGCCCGCCCCCACCACCTGGGAGGAGCTGCTGGACCCGAAGTACAAGGACAAGGTCCAGTACTCCACCCCCGGCGTCGCGGGCGACGGCACCGCCGTGCTCATCAAGGCCCTGCACGACTTCGGCGGCCAGGAGCCGGCCATGGCCTACCTGAAGAAGCTCCAGGCCAACAACGTCGGCCCGTCCTCCTCCACCTCCAAGCTCGCCCCGAAGGTCGACAAGGGCGAGATCCTGGTCGCCAACGGCGACGTCCAGATGAACTACGCCCAGGCCCGGTCCATGCCCAACCTGGACATCTGGTTCCCGGCCAAGGCGGGCGGCAAGCCGACCACCTTCGCCCTGCCGTACGCCGCCGGGCTCGTCGCCAAGGCCCCGCACACCGAGAACGGCAAGAAGCTGCTCGACTTCATGCTCGGCGAGCAGGCCCAGCGCGAGGTCAGCGCCATCGGCGGCGGCTTCCCCGCCCGCAAGGACGTCAAGCCCACCGACGCCAACGCCCTCGCGCTCGCCAAGCTGATGGACGGCGTCGAGGTCTTCGAGCCGGACTGGTCCGACATCGACACGAACCTCACCGCCTACGTGGACGCGTGGAAGACCGCCACGGGCAGCTGAGAGTTCACCGCACGTCCCTTCCGCCCCGCACCCGTATAGCGAAAAGATAACGGGTACGGACCAACGCCAGATCGCGCGACGCCCCTGAGCAATCAGGGGCGTTGGTGTGCCGTCAGTTCACCCCCGATCACGGAGGACTCCCGACATGCCGATCCCCGGCATCGCCAGCTCCGCCCAGCCGTCCGCCCGGCCGACCCGCCGGACCCTGCTCGCCGCCGCCGGCGCCACGGCCGCCGTCGCCGCCACCGGCCTGGTGACCGCCCCCGGCACCCAGGCCGCCACCACGGCCGCCGCCGCCCCGACGCTCCCCGACGGCATCAGCAAGGACAAGGTGCTCGTCGTCGGCATGGACGGCCTGCGCCACGACCGCATAGACGCCGCCAAGGCACCCACCCTCAAGTCCCTGATGGCGAACGGCACCTACGGCCGCTCGCTGCTCTACGCCAACCCGATGGCCGCCACCTCCTCCGGCCCCGGCTGGTCGACCATCTCCACCGGCGTCTGGCCCGACAAGCACGGCGTGAAGGACAACACCTTCACCGGCCGCGACTACGGCACCTACCCCGGCTTCCTCGCCCGGCTGCACCAGGTCCGCCCCGGGCTCTCCCTCTTCGCCGCCGTCGACTGGCCCGAGCTCGACACCTACGGCACGGTCACCCCCGGCGCCGACGCCAAGATCGTCTACAACAACGACTACGCCGTCAACGACCGGGTGATCACCGAGATCACCGAGGACGTGCTGCGCAACCAGAACCCCGACGTGCTCTTCGTCTACTTCGGCGAGACCGACGAGATCGGGCACAGCTACGGCGCCGCCAGCCCCAAGTACACCGACGCCATCGACGTCCAGGACGCCTACCTCGGCCGCCTCCTCACGGCGATCCGGGCCCGCCCGACGTACGCGACCGAGCGCTGGACCGTCATCGTCGCCACCGACCACGGCCACACCGACGCCGGCGGCCACGGCGGCTCCAGCATCGAGGAGCGCCGCACCTTCGTCCTCGCCCAGGGCCCCGGCATCGAGGCGGGCGCCCGCCCTGTGGACACCCGGCTCGTCGACGTCGCCGCCACCGTCTTCTGCCAGCTCGGCATCGTCCCCGACCCGGCCTGGGGCCTGGACGGCAAGCCGGTCCAGGACCGCTCCACCGACCCCTTCGACACCCTCCACCCCTCCCTCACCGGCCGCGTCGACGAGACCGGCATCCCCGCCGGCGTCCTCGGCTTCACCCGCACCGCCCCCGCCGGCTGGTCCGTCATCAACAACGCCATGGGCACCGGCGGCGTGACCGAGTGGCGCGGCTGGTCCTTCGCCACCGACGAGTTCTGGTCCCGCTCCCAGCGCGACCAGTCCCGCGAGCTCAACGTGCGCGCCCGGGGCGTCTTCGCGGTCGCCGACTCCGACGAGTGGGCCGACAAGAGCTTCTCGGGCACCTACGACTCGACCCTGGTGACCCCGGCGTACCCGGTCGCGGGCGCGAGCCGGGTCACCCTCGGCTTCACCACCCTCTACCGCCAGGAGGGCGCCCAGACGGCCGAGATCCTGGCCTCGTTCAACGGCGGCACGCCGACGGTCGTCAAGAGCTACACGGCGGACGTCATCTCGCGGCCCCAGTCCGTCCCGGTCGCCGTCCCCGCCGGGGCGAGCAGCGTGAGCTTCCGCTTCCGCTACACCGGCTCCAACAACTGGTACTGGGTGATCGACGGGGTCACGGTCGCGGCTTCCTGACCTAGGCTGGGGGCGTCGCCACAGAGCTGTCGCGTCGCCCCCAGCACACCGGAAGTCTTGTACGGCAGGAGTCCCGAACCCATGGCAGAGCGCAAGCCGATCGAATCCTGGCTCACCGACATGGACGGCGTCCTCATCCACGAGGGCGTGCCCATCCCCGGCGCCGACGCGTTCATCACCAAGCTGCGGGACACCGGCAAGCCGTTCCTGGTGCTCACCAACAACTCGATCTACACCGCGCGCGACCTGCACGCGCGCCTGGCCCGCATGGGCCTGGAGGTCCCGGTCGAGAACATCTGGACCTCGGCGCTGGCCACCGCGAAGTTCCTCGACGACCAGCGCCCCGGCGGCACCGCGTACGTCATCGGGGAGGCGGGCCTCACCACGGCGCTGCACGACATCGGCTACGTGCTCACCGACCACGACCCGGACTACGTGGTGCTCGGCGAGACCCGCACGTACTCCTTCGAGGCCATGACGAAGGCGGTCCGCCTGATCAACGCGGGCGCCCGCTTCATCTGCACCAACCCGGACGAGACCGGCCCGTCGCTGGAGGGCCCGCTGCCCGCCACCGGTTCGGTCGCCGCCCTGATCACCAAGGCGACGGGCAAGGAGCCGTACTTCGCGGGCAAGCCGAACCCGCTGATGATGCGCACCGGCCTGAACGCGATCGGCGCCCACTCGGAGTCCAGCGCGATGATCGGCGACCGCATGGACACCGACATCCTGGCCGGCCTGGAGGCGGGGATGCAGACCTTCCTGGTGCTGACCGGCCTGACCTCGCAGGCGGAGATCGACCGCTTCCCGTTCCGCCCGTCCAAGGTCGTCAAGTCGATCGCGGACCTGGTCGAGCGCATCTGACCGACGGGACGCGCGTCCCCTGGCCGCCGCCCTGCGGATGCGGAACGGCCCGAACCGGGTGACCCTGCCAGTATCAGGAGGTCACCATGCGTTCAGGTCCCATCGCTCTCCGTGCCGCGGGGGCGGCTCTGGTTCTGGTGCTCGCGCCCACGGCGGGCACCGCCCTGGCCCACGACGGAGTCCAGGCCACCGTCACCCCCGCCAGCACCCATCCCGGCGCCGACGTCGACATCCGGGTCACCGGCTGCAAGGGCACCACCGGCGCCGCCAAGTCCCAGGCGTTCGTCGCCGACGCGGGTCTCACCGGCCGGGACGGCGGGAAGGACCCGCTGTTCGGCGACACCACCCTCAAGTCGGGTCTCGACGAGGGCACGTACAAGATCAGCGTGACCTGTGACGGCCACGACCACCCCGACGTCGGCACCGTGCACGTCAAGCGGCACCAGGAGCCGACCCACCACCCGTCCCCGATCGCCCCGGTCCGGGCGGGCGGCGGCGGCACGGCCGCCTTCGCCGCCCCGGCGGCCCCCGGCGTGGCGCAGACCGCCGCCGAGGAGGGGCTGGGCACCCCGTACACGCTGCTGGGCCTGGGCCTGGCCGCCGTCGCCGCCGTGTCCGTCGCCTTCCGCAGCGCCCGCCGCCGCGGCACCGGCGCGGGCCAGGGCGCGGACTGACCGGGTGTCCTCCGGGCGGGCGCTGACCGGGGCGGCCTGGGCGCTGCTGCTGTGCGGCCTGTGGCTCTGGGGCCGGGACGCGGCGGACGGCCCCGCCGTCCCGGCGCCCGCCACCGGCGACATCGCCGCCGTGGGGCGCCCGCTCGGGCTGCCGCTGCCACCGGCGCACGCCCCGACGGCGGCGGTCGAGCCGCGCCGGGTCGAGATCCCCTCGGTCGGGATCGCCGCCCCGGTGGTGGCCCGCGGCCTGGACGCGGCGGGGGCGATCGACCCGCCGCCGTTCGAGATGCCGCAGACGGTCGGCTGGTACGGGGCGGGCACCCGCCCCGGCGCCTCGGGCGCCGCGCTCCTCGTCGGGCACGTGGACACCGAGACCCGCCCGGCGGTCTTCTACGGCCTGAGCGCGGCCAGGCCCGGCGCCACGGTCGACGTAACCCGTTCGGACGGAAGCGTCGCGGAATTCACCATCGAGGACGTCCAGGTCCTCGAACGGGAGGGCTTCGACCCCCGGAAGGCGTACGGGCAGCGCCGGCCCGACCAGGCCGAGCTGCGGCTGATCACCTGCGGCGGCACCTTCGACCGGGAGGCGGGCGCCTACACGGCGAACGTGGTGGTCTCGGCGTACCTGACCTCGGTGAAGACGGCCAAGGGCTGACACCGGCGAGCTCGCGGCGGGGGCGTCCGACCGGGCACCGGCCGGCGGATCGGCTCCCGCCGGCCGCCGGCCGGACCGGTCCTCGACCGCGGGCTCACGGGCCGCGGGAGGAGCCCGGAGCCGCCGCGGGAGGTCGGGTTCCGCTCACTGTAGGGCGAGGCCCGACCCCGGGCCCAGAGCCCGTACGCCGAACACGAGCGAACGATTGCATACGACTGAGGCCCCCACCATCGGTGGGGGCCTCAGTCATGCGCGTGCGCCGCCAGGGACTCGAACCCCGGACCCGCTGATTAAGAGTCAGCTGCTCTAACCAACTGAGCTAGCGGCGCCTGCTGACATCGAGAACTCTACAGGACCCCCGACCGTGCTCCTGACCATTCACCGCCCCGCCCGGCCTGTCGGATGGTCGTATCGAGCCTTCGATCCGTCAAAATGCGATTTGTCCAGACAGTTGAGACACTGGCGCCCGTGCAGGAGCTCCAAAAGATCTTGACGAGTGTGGAGGGGAACACATGAGTGTGCCGGTCTTCGAAGAAATCGAACCCGCGTCGGACTGCGCCTGCGCGGGCTGTGCGCGGCAGCGGCGCGACCTCGCGCTGGGGCTCCCCGTACGGGCGGGCGGCCCCCCGGCCGCGCACGGCGCCCGCCGCGCGCTGGTCCTGGTGACGGCGGCGGGCGTCGTCCTCGGCGGCGCGGGCACGGGCGCGGCGGACGCGGTGGCGGACTCCGCCGACACGGCCGGGGCGACGACGGCGGCGGCGGGCGCGGAGGCCCGCCTCCTGGCCGCCGTCCCGGGCCCGGAGACCCCGCAGGGCGGCGCCGGCCCGCTGCACGGCGCGCCGGGTCCCGGCTCGGCGCCGTCCCCGGACGCGACCCCGACGACCAGTCAGATCTCCACCGCCACCCTGCGGAAGACGACCCGGGCCGAGATCATCAACCGCGCGAAGATCTGGGTCGCGGCGCAGGTGCCGTACTCGATGGAGCGGTACTGGAGCGACGGCTACCGGCAGGACTGCTCCGGCTACATCTCCATGGCGTGGAACCTGCGGAGCAACGAGTGGACCGGCAGTCTCGACCGCTTCGCCGACCGCGTCGACCGCGCGGACCTCCAGCCCGGCGACATCCTGCTCTTCCACAACCCCGCCAACCCGACGCGCGGCTCGCACGTGACGATCTTCGGCGGGTGGACGGACTACACCCACACCTCGTACATCGCGTACGAGCAGACCAAGCCGCGCACCCGGAAGCAGGCGACTCCGCTCGCGTACTGGGAGAACTCGGACCGCTACCTCGCCTACCGCTACAAGGGCGTGGTGAGCGGCGGCTCGGGCAACGCGGGCTCGGGCTCGGGCTCGGGCACGGGCACGGGCACGGGCACGGGCACGGGCACGGACACCACGGCGACGCCGTACCCGGGCGCGGCGAGCTTCGGGCCGGGCGCGAACAACGCGTACGTCACGCAGCTCGGGCGGCTGCTGGTGGCGCGCGGCGGCAAGAAGTTCTACGCGCAGGGCCCCGGCCCCCGCTGGGGCGAGGCCGACCGGAAGGCGACCCAGGCGTTCCAGCAGGCCCAGGGGTGGAAGGGCGGCGCGGCGGACGGTCTGCCGGGCCCGCAGACGTGGGCGCTGCTGGTGTCGGGGCAGGGCAAGGACATCGGCGGTTCGAGTGGTTCGGGCGGGTCGAGCGCAACTGCGAGCGGGTTTCCCGGGCGTGGCTACTTCCGTCCGGGCCAATCCAGCGCATATGTGGAGAAGCTGGGCAAACAACTGGTGAAGCGGGGCTTCGGCAAGCACTACGCGTCGGGTCCCGGTCCGCAGTGGACGGAGGCGGACCGCCGCAATGTCGAGGCCTTCCAGCGGGCCCAGGGCTGGCGCGGCGGCGCGGCCGACGGCTACCCGGGCCCGGAGACCTGGCGGCGCTTGTTCCGATGACCCCGAGAACGTGAGGCGGACCGAATGACGGCATCGACCCCGAACCCCCCGGACTCCGGCCCGGCGGCCACCCGAGACGCGGCCAGAACGGCCCGCCGCCTCACCGACGGCCGCCTCCGCCCGAACCCGCCGGACCCGACCCAGGGGGAGCCGGCCCGCGAGGCCGTGAGCCGTTCCGGGGACGGTACGGGCTCGCCGGCGCGCGGCCCGGTGGCGGCTGACCTGGCGGGCCCGGGGACGGCGACGGCCCCGGTGGGGCCGGTGGCCCCGACGCCCCCGCCGTCCGGCACGGCGCTCGCGCCGGGGGCGGTGGGTGCGGCGGCTTCGGGGGTGCGGACGGCCCAGGTTGCCCAGGCGGGGCTGACGGCTCCGGTGTCCGCGTCGGGTGCGGTGGCCCGGGAGGGCGGGGCGGGTGCGGCGGCCTCGGGGGCCCAGGCACCCCGGGCGGGGCTGACGGCTCCGGCTGCCTCGACGCCTGCGGTGAGCCCGACGGCTTCCGCGTCTGCGACGGCCTCGGTGCCCTCGACGGCCCCGGTCGGCGCCGGGGTCCCGGTGACCCGGGCGGTGCCCGCCGCCTCCGGGCCCGCGACGAGCACGGCGCACCCGGAGGGCGCGGTAGGCACGGCGACTTCGGGGATTCCCGCCGCCTCGGCGGGCCAGGCGGCTCGTACGGGACCGGCGGCCACGCCGCCCGCGACCGGCGCGCCGGGCCCGAGGGCCCGGGCGGCTTCGGCCGCCCCGGTGACCTCGGTGACCCCGGGGGCCCCGGGGGCCGGGACCGCCCCGCAGGTCCCCCCGACCGGGACGGGCCCGATCACTCCGGCGGCCCGGGCGCCTCAGCCTCCCGTCACGTCCCCGGCGCGGCCGACGCCCCCGGCCGCCCCGGCGGACCCGCCTGCCCGGACGCCCCACGCCGCCCCGGCCCCCCGGGCGACCCCGGTAGCCCCGCTGGGGCTGACGCCCCCGGCGGTCCCGGCGGACCCGCCCGCCCGGACACCGCACCCGGCCCCGGCGGTCCGCGCCAACTCGGCTACCCCGGAGGCCCCTGTGGCCCCGGCCATCCCGGCGGACACGCTCACGCGGACGCCCCACGCTGCCTCCGCGACCCAGGCCACCCCGCCGGTTCCGGCGACCCACGCCAACCCGGCGGTCCCGGCGGCCCTCGCCACCCCGGCGGTCCCGGCGGCCCAGGCGGCCCGCGCCACCCCGGAGGCTCCCGTGACCCTGGCGAGTCCGGCGAGTCCGGCGGACCTGCCTGTCCGGCCGCCTCACGCCGACCTGGCGACCCCCGCGGCCCTGGCAGCCCCGGCCACCCCGCCGGTTCCGGCGACCCACGCCAACCCGGCGGTCCAGGCGGCCCGCGCCACCCCGGCGGTTCCGGCGGCCCAGGCGGCCCGCGCCACCCCGGAGGCTCCCGTGACCCTGGCGAGTCCGGCGAGTCCGGCGAGTCCGGCGGACCCGCCTGTCCGGCCGCCTCACGCCGACCTGGCGACCCCCGCAGCCCCCGCGGCCCCCGCGACCCCCGCGACCCGGGCCACCCGGGTGGCCCCGGTGGGCCTGACGCCCCCCGCCGCTCCCGCCGCCCCTGCGGCCCGGGAGGGCCACGTGCCGGTCCCGGCGAGCCCGGCGGCCTCCGTGGCCCCGGCGGACCAGGCCCCCGCACCCGCCACCCCAGCCTCGGCGCAGCCGCGCGGCGAGGCCACCTCCGCCGCCGAGGCCCCCGCCCACCCGCGCGGCGAGCGCGACGGCAAGGCCACCCCAGCCGCCGACACACCCGCCCCCGCCGGCAAGGCCCCCGCCGACGCGCCCCCCACCCCCGTCCGCCTCGACCGCGCGTCCGGCCGCAAGGCCCGCCCGGTGCGCGGCTCCGCCGGGAAGCCGTCCGGGGCCGATGGGGGAGTCGACTTCGCGTGGATCGCCGGGGCGCGGGCCCAGGGGATCGCCGTGCCCGTCGCCGCCTCGCCCACCTCTCCCGTCTCGCCCGGCTCTCTCAACTCGTCCGCCTCGCCCGTCCCGTCCGCCTCGCCCGCCGCACCCGGCCCGGCCCCGCGGCCCCCCGTGACGCGGCGGCGCAACGTCATCGGGACCGAGACCACCGGGTCCATCCCCGTGCACCTGCTGTTCCGTGAGGAGGTGGACGGGGCCGACGACGGGGGCCCCGCGACCGTTCCCGTACCCAAGCCGAAGGTGCCCGCGCACAAGCCGGCCCCGCGCGGCGGCGCGGCGGTCCCCGCGCCCGCCCGGACGCCCGCGCGGCCCGCCCCGACCGCCGACCCCCAGCTCGTGGAGCGGCCGGGTCCGGTGCTGCCGGGCTGGGTCGGCGTGGCCGGCGGGGCCCTCGCGCTCGCGGGGTGCGCGGCCCTCGTGTGGTGGACGGGGGCCGTCCCCGAGGAGGCCGCGCGGATGCTGCGGCTGCCCTCGCGTCCGTACCACGGGATCCACCTCGGCCAGTGGGGCCTGCTGGCCCTCGGCGTGCTCCTCGCCCTCTTCTTCCTCGGCGGCCTCGGCCGCGGCCGGGTCGGCTACGCGCTGGTCCTGACGCTGTTCGGCGACTACCGGGGGACCGTCCGCCGCACCGGGCTGCTCTGGGTGAGCCCGCTGCTGCTGCGCCGCCGCGTCGACGTGCGCCTGCGGCACTGGCGCAGTGAGCCGCTGCCCGCCGTCGACGCGAAGGGCACGGCGCTGGACGTCGTCGTCCTCGTCGTGTGGCGGATCCGGGACACGGTCCGCGCCGCCCTCGGCGTGGCCCGGCACGAGGAGTATCTGCGCGAGCAGGTCGAGGCGGCGATGGCCCGGGTGCTCAGCCAGCTCCCGGCGGACGCCTTCCACGAGGACGCGCCGACCCTCCGCGACGCGGAGGCGGTCGGCGAGGCGCTGACCCGGATGCTGTCGGCGGAGTGCGCCCCGGTCGGCATCGACGTCTTCTCGGCGCAGCCGACCCGGATCGAGTACGCCCCGGAGGTCGCCGCCGCGATGCGCCGCCGCCGGATCGCCGCGATCGACGCGAAGCACCGGGACAGCGTCCTGACCTCGGTCGTGGACGCGGTGGACGACGTGGTCCACCGGCTGACCTCCCGTGGTCTGGTCGAGCTCGACGACTACGAGCGCAAGGCGCTGGTGAAGGACCTGACGGTCGCGTTCTACACGGGCCGCACGGGCCCGGGGGAGGGCGCGTGACCCTCGCTCATTGGTATGGACATGCTCAACTTCCGGCCATACCTTGGTACTTGGTCTAGACCGGAATCAGTGTCATCGCGCGCGTGCGGCACGACCCACAGAACTCCCCCACGTTCTCCTGGAGCGAAGCTATGCGCAAAAAGACAGGAGTGGCGGCCGTGGCGCTCGGCATCGCCGCCGCCTCCCTCTTCGCCACCACCAGTGCGAGCAGTCACGGCTACACCGACTCGCCGATCAGCCGCCAGAAACTCTGTGCCAACGGCACCGTGAAGAACTGCGGCGACATCCAGTGGGAGCCGCAGTCGGTCGAGGGGCTCAAGGGCTTCCCGGCCGCGGGCCCCGCCGACGGGAAGATCTGCGCCGGCGGGAACTCCCGCTTCTCGCAGCTCGACGACCCCCGCGGCGGCGCCTGGCCCACCACCAAGGTCACCGCGGGCCAGAGCTACACCTTCCGCTGGCAGTTCACGGCCCGCCACGCGACCACGGACTTCCGCTACTACGTCACCAAGAACGGCTGGACCGGGACCAAGGCCCTGACCAGGGCCGACCTCGACACCCAGCCCTTCCTGGTGGTCCCGTACAACAGCCAGCAGCCGCCGGCCACGCTCTCGCACTCCGGGACCATCCCGGCGGGCAAGACCGGGCGCGGCGTCATCCTGGCCGTATGGACGGTCGCGGACACCGGGAACGCCTTCTACGCGTGCTCGGACGTTCAGTTCTGACGTAGCGTCAGTTAGCATCCGCCCCCATGGGGACCGTCGCGGAGCTCGTACGACGCCAGTGGGACGACCAGCGGACCGGACTGAGGGACGAGCACACCGCCCTCACCCACCACCAGGTCGCCGCCGGCGCCGCCGCGCGCGCGGCGCTGCTCACGGAGCTGATGCCCGACCGGCCGGGGTGCGAGCCGCACCTCGGCCTGCTGCTCGACAACACACCGGAGTACCCGCTCTGGCTCGGCGCGGCGGCCCTCGCGGGGGCCGCCGTCGCCGGGATCAACCCCACCCGGCGCGGCGCCGAACTCGCCCGGGACATCCGCCACACCGAGTGCCGGGTCCTGGTCACCCAGCGCGCCCACCTCCCGCTGCTCGACGGCCTCGCCCTGCCCGGCCTGCGGATCCTGGTCACCGACACCGAGGCGTACGGGGCCCTCCTCGCCCCCTACGCCGCCGCCACCCCGGACGACCTCGTCCCCCTCCGCCCGGTCGGCCCCGACAGCCGCCTCCTCCTCTCCTTCACCTCCGGCTCCACCGGCGCCCCCAAGGCGGCCGTCTGCTCCCAGGGCCGGCTCGCCGCCGCCGGCGCCTCCCTCGTCTCCCACTTCGGGATACGCGCCGAGGACACCCACTACATCTGCATGCCGATGTTCCACGGCAACGCCGTCATCGCCGACTGGGCCCCCGCGCTGGTCGCGGGCGCCGGGATCGCCCTGCGCGCCCGCTTCTCCGCCTCCCGCTTCCTCCCCGACGTCCGGGCCTTCGGCGCCACCTACTTCACCTACGTCGGCCGGGCCGTCCAGTACCTCCTCGCCACCCCCGAGACCCCGCACGACCGCGACCACGCCGTCCGGATCGGCTTCGGGACGGAGGCGGGCGCCGTGGACGCGGCCCGCTTCGAGGCGCGGTTCGGCGCCCGGCTCGTCGAGGGGTACGGCTCCTCCGAGGGCGGCGCCGCCATCCAGCGCACCCCCGGCACCCCGCCCGGCGCGATCGGCCGCGCCGCCCCCGCCGACGACCTGGCCGTGGTCGACCCGGAGACCCGCCGCGTATGCCCCCCGGCCCGCTTCTCCCCGGCCGGCGCCCTGCTCAACGCCGACGAGGCCGTCGGCGAGCTGGTCAACCGGGGCCGCAACCCCTTCGAGGGCTACTGGCGCAACCCCGAGGCGCAGGCCGCCCGGCTCCGCGACGGCTGGTACTGGACCGGCGACCTCTTCTACCGGGACGCCGACGGCTTCCTCTACTTCGCGGGCCGCACCGACGACCGGCTCCGCGTCGACAGCGAGAACCTCGCCGCCGCCATGATCGAGAACATCCTGGCCCGCTGGGACCGGGCCGCCGGAGTCGCCGTGTACGCCGTCCCCGACCCGGCCGCCGGCGACCAGGTGATGGCCGCGCTGGCCCTGCGCCCCGGCACCGCCTTCGACCCCGCCGCCTTCGGCGCCTTCCTGGCGGCCCAGCCGGACCTCGGCACCAAGATGCCGCCGCGCTTCGTCCGGGTGGTCCCCGAACTCCCCCTCACCGCCACCAACAAGATCCACCGGGTGGCCCTCCGCCGCACCGCCCTCGGCTCCCCGGACCCCACCTGGTGGCGCCCCACCCCGACCGCCCCGTACGAACCCCTGACCCCGGCCGCCCGCGCGAGCCTGCGCGCCCAGTACGCGGAACGGGGCCGGGACTTCCCGGGTTAGGGCCCGCCCAGCGGATCGGGCCCGCCCAGCGGACCAGCCCACGGGCCGCCCCCGCCCAGCGGATCGGGCCCGTCCAGCGGATCGGGCCCCGCCCGCCCCCGCCCACGGGCCTGCCCACGGCCCGCCCCCGCGCTCCCCGCCCCCGCGCCGGGGTAGTCCCAGCCCCACCCCCCGTACACCCCCCACGCCCATGGCCCCGCCCCCGCGCCCCCGCCTACCGTGAGCGCCATGGAGCCCCGTACCCCCTGGCAGGCGCTGGCCCGGCCCCGGCGATTCCCGCTGACCGTCTGGCCCTGGCGGGCCGTCGGCTACCTCGCCTCCGGCGCCGTCCTCGGGGCGCTCGCCCTGCTCGTCCTCCTCCTGCTCGCCGGGTTCTCGCTCGTCCTCCTCGGGCTCCCGCTCCTGCTCCTCGCCGGGGTCGCCCTCGGCGGTCTGGAGCGCCGCCGGCTGCTCCTCCTGGACCGGGACCCGGCCGCCGACCCGCACCGGCTCCCCGACGCCCCCGGCCTCGCCGCCTGGCTCCGGGTCCGGGTGCGCGAGCAGGCCACCTGGCGCGAGCTCGGCTATGCCGTGCTGCTCGCCACCGTGCTCTGGCCGCTCGACCTGATCACGCTCGCCGTCGGCCTCGGCCTGCCCGCCGCGCTGCTGAGCGCGCCCGTCCAGCTCGCCGCGGCCGGCGGCGAGGAGGCGAAGGTGGTCAAGGCCTTCCTCGTCACCTCCTACCCGCAGGCGATCGCCACGGCCCTGCTCGGCCTCGTCCTGCTGCCCCTCCTGCTCTACCCGCTCACCGTCCTCGCGGCCGCCCGCGCCGCCCTCGCCCGCGCCCTGCTCGCCCCGCGCGAGGCCGAGCTGCGGGACCGGATCGGCGAGGTCACCGCCTCCCGCGCCCGGCTCGCCGCCGCCTTCGAGGCCGAGCGGCGCCGGATCGAACGGGACCTCCACGACGGCGCCCAGCAACGCCTGGTCGCCCTCACCATGACCCTCGGCCTCGCCCGCTACGACGCCCCGCCGGGCCCGCTCGCCGAGCAGCTCGCGAAGGCGCACGAGGAGGCCGGACAGGTCCTGACCGAGCTGCGCGAACTGATCCACGGCATCCACCCGCGGGTGCTCGCCGACTACGGACTCGCCGAGGCCCTCGCCGACGCGGCCGACCGCTCGCCGGTCCCGGTCGACGTCCGCGCCGACGCCCTCCCGAGGCTGCCCGCCCCCGTCGAGAGCGCCGCCTACTTCGCCGCCCGCGAGGCCCTCGCCAACCTCGCCCGGCACAGCGGCGCCACCCGCTCCCGGCTCACCGCCCGCCACACCGGCGGGCTGCTCCGGCTCACCGTCGAGGACGACGGGCGCGGCGGCGCCGACCCGGCCCGGGGGAGCGGGCTGACCGGGCTCGGCGACCGGCTCGCGGTGCTCGATGGCACACTTTCGCTCACCAGCCCGCCCGGCGGGCCGACCGTGCTACGAGTGGAGATCCCGTGCGGCGTTCGCTCCGCGTCGTCCTCGCCGAGGACGGCGTCCTCCTCCGCGAGGGACTGATCGGGCTGCTGGCCCGTTTCGGCCACGAGGTGGTCGCGGCGGTCGGCGACGCCGGCGCCCTGCGCGCCGCCGTCGCCGCGCACGACCCGGACATCGTGGTGACCGACGTGCGGATGCCCCCGGACTTCCAGGACGAGGGGCTGCGCGCGGCCGTCGCCCTGCGCGCCGAGCGCCCGGGGCTGCCGGTGCTGGTGCTCAGCCAGTACGTGCAGCGCAGCTACGCCGCCGACCTCCTCGACGCCGGGGACGGCACGGGTGTCGGCTATCTGCTCAAGGACCGGGTCGGCCAGGTCGAGGAGTTCCTGGACGCGCTGGTCCGGGTCGCGGACGGCGGCACGGTGGTCGATCCGGAGGTCGTACGGCAGCTGCTGTGGCGGCACCGGGACCCGCTGGCGGCGCTGACGCCCCGCGAGCGGGAGGTCCTGGGCCTGGTCGCGGAAGGGCACTCGAACGGGGCGATCGCCCGCCGGCTGGTCGTCACGGAGGCGGCGGTCGGCAAGCACATCGGCAACATCCTGGCCAAGCTGGAGCTGCCGCCGGCCGAGGACACCCACCGCCGGGTCCTCGCGGTCCTCGCCTATCTGCGGGCGTGAGGCGGAGGGCGCGGGGCGGAAGGGCGCGCGGGGCGCGCGGGCAAAGAAGAAAGGCCCCTCGCTCTCGCGAGGGGCCTTTCCCTGTCGGTGCGCCGCCAGGGACTCGAACCCCGGACCCGCTGATTAAGAGTCAGCTGCTCTAACCAACTGAGCTAGCGGCGCTTGCTGACAGAGAAAATACTACCTGGTCCCCGGGGGTGCTCCCGACCACGGCCGAGCACCCCCCGGGCAGCCCGTCGGGCGGCCGGCCGGGGCGCCGGTCAGATCGCCAGCGACAGCACCACCGGCGCGGCCCGCCGGTTCAGCGTGTCGGCCGCCGAGCGCAGCCGGTGCGCGTGCTCGATCGGCAGCGAGAGCGCGAGGCACCCCACCGCCGAGCCCGCCGTCAGCGGCACGGCGGCGCAGACCGTGCCCACCGCGTACTCCTGGAGGTCGAGCACCGGGACGGTCGGCGGCTGGCTGTCCAGCTTGGAGAACAGCACCTTCTCGTTGGTGATCGTCCGCGAGGTCAGCCGGGCGATCTTGTGCCGGGAGAGGTGGTCGCGGCGCCCGTTCTGGTCGAGCTGGGTCAGCAGGCACTTGCCGACGGCGCTCGCGTGGGCGGCGGAGCGGAAGTCCACCCACTCGTTGACCTTCGGGGTGCGCGGTCCGTCGGCGAACTGGGTGATCTTCACCTCGCCGTCGATGTACCGGCTGATGTAGACGGCGGCACCGACCGAGTCGCGCAGCTCGGTCAGGGTCTCCTGCAGCTTGAGCTCCAGGGCCTCGCGGCGGGTCATGCCGGAGCCGAGGAGGACGAGGGAGTCGCCGATGACGTAGGCGCCGTCGGAGACCTGCTCCACATATCCCTCGCGCCTGAGCATCAGGAGCAGGGACGTCAGATGGGCGACGGGCAGGCCGGTCTCCCGTGCGATCTGCACGTCCGACACTCCGCCGCCGTGCCGTGAGACCGTCTCCAGCACGCGCAGCGCGTATTGCACCGAGTGGAACGGCGCGGTGGGCTCGGGCTTCAGCGCCACGGTTTCCCCCTACCAGGTTGTGACCGCTAGCTTCCGTACCACGATAGCCGCCAAGGGCCCGGTACGGGGCGGCTGTTGGCGAGATTGATGCGGTGCAAGGGCGCCCTACGCTGGGGCGCATCACTCTGGCATATGCCAGAGTCACAGCCCGAGGGGAGAAAGTGAGGTCAGGACAGTGCGGGAAGGTTCCCGCACGGGCGTTCGGGCCGCTCCGGACGTGAAGATTTTTTCGGCCCGGGGCCCCGGTGGGGACCCCGAGGGCCCCCGCGCGGGCCCCCTGGGGGCGCTCGGGGCGTGCCCGGAGGGGCGTACGAGGTCGCAGGGGGACCCGGGGCGACGGAAGTCGGCCATGGCCGGAATAACCGGAGACACCCTCCTGTTATCCCTCCCCGTACAGACGACCCCGCGCAGGAAGGCCGCCCACGGTGAGCGACGCGATTCGAGGAGAGGCGCGGGGCACCGCGCCCGTACCGCTGTCCGTACTGGATCTCGTCACCGTCGGCAGCGGGCGCACCGCGAGCCAGGCGCTGGCGACCAGCGTGGAGATCAGCCGGCTCGCGGAGCGGCGCGGCTACCACCGGCACTGGGTGGCCGAGCACCACTCGATGCCCGGGGTCGCCTCCTCCTCGCCCGCCGTGATCCTGGCCCACCTGGCCGCCCACACCCGCCGCATCCGGCTCGGCTCCGGCGGCGTGATGCTGCCCAACCACGCCCCGCTGGTGATCGCCGAGCAGTTCGGCACCCTGGAGGCGCTGGCCCCGGGCCGGGTCGACCTGGGGCTGGGCCGCGCCCCCGGCACCGACGGCGCCACGGCGGCGGCGCTGCGCCGCGGCGATCGGCTGAGTGAGGGGGCGGACGACTTCCCGCAGCAGCTCGCCGAACTGGTCCGCTTCCTCGACGACGACTTCCCGGACGGGCACCCGTACGCCCGCATCCACGCCGTACCCGGGCCGGTGCAGGGGCCGAAGGGGCGCCCGCCGGTCTGGCTGCTGGGCTCCTCGGGCTTCAGCGCGCGGCTGGCCGGGGCGCTCGGGCTGCCCTTCGCCTTCGCGCACCACTTCTCCGCGCACAACACGATCCCCGCGCTCGACCTCTACCGGGACTCCTTCCGTCCCTCGGCGGTGCTCGACGCGCCCTACGCGCTGATCGGGGTGGCCGCGCTCGCCGCCGACGACCCGAAGGAGGCCCGCCGGCAGGTGCTGACCGGCGCGCTGTCGATGCTGCGGCTGCGCACCGGGCGGCCGGGCCTGATCCCTACGCCGGAGGAGGCGGAGGCGTACGACTTCAGCGCGCCCGAGCGGGAGTTCGTCGACTCCTGGCTGGGGAACGTCGTGCACGGCACGGCGGACGAGGTGCGCGAGGGGCTCGACGGACTGCGGAAGCGGACCGGCGCGGACGAGCTGATGATCACCGCCAACGCCCACGGCGGGGACGCGCGGGTACGCAGCTACGAGCTGATCGCGGACGCGTACGGGCTCCCGGAGCTGTCGACGGGAGAGTAAAACCTGGAGACCTTCCGGCCGTTGGTTCAGTTCCGAACGACCGGACGGCCGATCCCTAAGTGAACCTTAAACCGCTCGTCACATGTGGTGGCGGGCGGTTCCGTTTTGTGCTGCGGGCTTCCCGGGCGTCGCTGACAAGGGCTTTCTCGCGCCAATTGGTCTAGTCCTCAATCTGGTTCAGACCATTGACGCGCTGTTCACGCGCCGGATATCACTGCTCCAACTTCCGTACCGCCACCCCACCCGGAGGCCGCACGTGCACCCCCGCAGAACAGTGATCGCAGCACTTCTCAGCTCCGCCCTCGCCGCCGGCGCGCTCGCCGCCACCGTCGGCCTCGGTTCCGCACAGGCCGCCGACAGCGCCGCCTCCGCCACGTCGACGGGCGGCGTGAAGATCGCCTACTACGACCAGTGGAGCGTGTACGGGAACGCGTTCTACCCCAAGCACCTGGACACCCGCGGCATCGCGGCCAAGCTGGACATCATCAACTACTCGTTCGGGAACATCCACCCGACCGACCTCACCTGTTTCCAGGCCAACAAGGCCGCGGGCGACGACAACAACCCCAACGCCGGTGACGGCGCGGGCGACTCGTACGCCGACTACCAGAAGTCCTTCTCGGCCGCGGACAGCGTCGACGGCGTGGCCGACAAGTGGGACCAGCCGATCGTGGGCGTCTTCAACCAGTTCAAGGAGCTGAAGGCGAAGCACCCCAACCTGAAGATCAACATCTCGCTGGGCGGCTGGACCTACTCCAAGTACTTCTCGGACGCGGCCAAGACCGACGCGAGCCGCAAGAAGCTGGTCGCCTCCTGCATCAAGCAGTACATCCAGGGCGACCTCCCGGTGGAGGGCGGCTACGGCGGCCCCGGCACCGCAGCCGGCATCTTCGACGGCATCGACATCGACTGGGAGTACCCGGGCTCGGACGGCGGCCACCTCGGCAACCACTACGCCCCCGAGGACAAGCAGAACTTCACCCTCCTGCTCGCCGAGTTCCGCAAGCAGCTCGACGCGTACGGCGCCGCCAACGGCGGCAAGAAGTACCTGCTGACCGCCGCCCTGCCGGCCGGCCAGGACAAGATCAAGTACATCGAGACGGACAAGATCGGCGCGTACCTCGACTACGCGAACATCATGACGTACGACATGCACGGCGCCTGGGACGGCGACGGGCCGACGTACCACCAGTCCCCGCTGTACTCCGGTGCGAACGACCCGACCGACGCGATCAAGCCGGGCACCGAGAAGTACTCGATCGACAACGCCATCGACTCCTGGATCGACGGCAAGCCCGCCTACGGCATCGCCGGCGGCTTCCCCGCCAACAAGCTGACCCTGGGCTACGAGTTCTACTACCGCGGCTGGAAGGGCGTCCCCGCCGGGACCGCCAACGGCCTCGCCCAGCCCGCCACCGGTGCCTCCGGCGCCCGTCCGCTGAGCCAGCAGCCCGGCATCGCGCACTACAAGGAGCTCGGCGGCATCGTCGACAACCCGGCCACGACCTTCTGGGACGACCAGGCCAAGTCCGCGTACTTCTACAAGGACGGCGAGTTCTTCACCGGCCTCGACCAGCGCACCATCCAGGCCCGTGCCGACTACGCCCACCAGCGCGGCCTCGCCGGCGCGATGATGTACTCGCTGCTCGGCCTCGACGCCAACGCCACGCTCTTCAACCAGATCGTGACCGCCGTCGGCTCCTCGCCGACCACCCCGACGACGCCGCCCACGACGCCGCCGACCACCCCGCCCACGACCCCTCCGACCACGCCGCCGACCACCCCGCCCACCACGCCTCCGACGACGCCGCCGACCGGCTGCACCGCCCCGGCGTACGTGGCCGGCACGGTCTACACCGGTGGCTCGACCGTCTCCCACAAGGGCCGCAAGTGGCTCGCCCAGTGGTGGACGCAGAACGAGGAGCCGGGCACGACCGGCGACTGGGGCGTCTGGAAGGACCAGGGCGCCTGCTAGTCCCCGTCTGATCACCAGCCCCTCATGAACCACTGCCCCCGCCCGGAATGTCCCTCCGGCCGGGGGCAGTTCCATGCCCGGACACCGGGCGGGGCGTCACACCGGCAGCGGCGCGACCCCGATCAGTTCGGCGATGCGGTCCGGGGCCACCGGCCGCGAGTAGAGCCAGCCCTGCCCGGTGTCGCAGCCGATCCGGCGCAGCCGGGTGGCCTGCCCCGAGGTCTCCACGCACTCGGCGGTGACCGTCAGCCCGAGGCGGTGGGCCAGTTGCACCAGCGCCTCCACGATCAGCTCGTCCGCCGGGTTGGCGTGCGCCTCGTCCTGGAAGCCGCGGACGAAGGAGCCGTCCAGCTTCAGCACCGAGACGGGCAGCCGGCTCAGATAGGCCAGGTTCGAATAGCCGGTGCCGAAGTCGTCGATGGCGATCCGCACGCCCATGTCGCTGAGCGCCTGGAGCGCCTGGAGCGGGCGGCCCGCCGAGCCCATCACCGCGGACTCGGTGAGCTCCAGCTGGAGCAGATGGGGCGCGAGCCCGGTCTCGGCGAGGATGCCGGCGACGTCGGCGACCAGGTCCGAGTCCCAGACCTGCCGCACCGCCACGTTCACGCTGACGAAGATCGGCCGGTCGCCGGGGTGGTCCTTCTGCCACTGCCGGGCCTGGCGGCAGGCGGTCTCCAGCACCCAGCGCCCGAGCTCGACGATGGAGCCGTCCTCCTCGGCGATCCCGACGAACCGATTCGGCGCCAGCGTGCCGAACTGCGGGTGGTTCCAGCGCACCAGCGCCTCGACTCCGCGCACCGCGCCGTCGGCGAGGTCCACCAGCGGCTGGTACTCCAGCGCGAACTCGCCGCGCTCCACGGCGGGGCGCAGCGTGGAGCTGAGGGCCTGCCGGGTCATCCGGTGGGCGTTGCGCTCGGGGTCGAAGAGCGTCCAGCGGCCCTTCCCGTCGGCCTTGGCCCAGTACAGCGTGGTGTCGGCGGCCTGCATCAGGCAGGTGGCGGTGGAGCCGTGGGCGGTCCGCTCGACGACGCCGATGGAGGCGGAGACCGAGAGCCGCTGCCCGGCCAGGTCGAAGGGGCGCTGGAGCGCGGTCAGCACGGACCGGGCCAGGTCGGCGAGCTGCTCGGTGCCGGTGGAGTCCTCCACCAGGATGGCGAACTCGTCGCCGCCGAGCCGGGCGACGAGGTGCCCGCCGCCGCGGGTGTAGCCGTACTGGTCGGCGCACTCGGTCAGCCGGCCGGCGACGGCGGCGAGCAGCCGGTCGCCGACCCGGTGGCCGAGGGTGTCGTTGACGGCCTTGAAGCCGTCCAGGTCGAGGTAGCAGATGCCGATCCGCCCTGTTCCGCCATGCCCGTACGACCGGTACGACTCGTACGACCGGTCCCGGGGATCGCGCGGGTCGCCCTCCTCGACGTCGAGGGCGGCGCTCTCCAGCGCGGCGGTGAGCCGCTCGAAGAAGAGGGCGCGGTTGGGCAGCCGGGTGACCGGGTCGTGCATCTGGAGGTGGCGGAGCCGGGCCTGGAGCTCGCGGCGCTCGCTGACGTCGGCGACCGAGAGCAGCACCCTGGGGCTGTCGGGCAGCGGGGCGACCGTGACCTCGGCCCACAGCGAGCGCCCGTCGGGGTGCTTGAGGCGGCGGGTGCAGCGGAAGCGGGAGCGCCGGCCGCGCAGCACCTCGCGGTACGCGTGCCAGGTGCGCCCGTCGGAGGCGAGGTCGACGAGGTCGGCGGCGGTCTGCTCGCGCAGGGCGGCGGGCTCGGTGCCGAGGAGGGCGGCGAGCGAGTCGTTGGCGGCGACCACGGTGCCGTCCTGGTCGACGAGGGCCATCGCGAGCCGGGCCGCGCGGAAGGCGGCGGAACGGTCGCGGAGTTCGGACGGGTGACGCTCCGTGAGCGAGGGCTCCGCCGACGGGTGCACCGGTTCTTCGGGGGTTCCGCTCACCGCTCGCTCCCGTAGTGCGTTCGGGCCGTACAGATGTGGTCGGAATGGTCGGCCAGGGAAAGTGTGCCGATCATAGAGGCTGGCCGGGGGCCGTTCCAGCTCCGGGGCCCGGCGGCGGGGCCGCGCGGTGCCCGGGACCGCCCGTCCGTTGCCCTCGCCCGATCGTTTCTGCGCGGGTCTGACACGGGCCGACGCCACCCTGACCGAATGTGACTTTCCGTGAGCCGTCGCGCGTCCGTGTCGCGTCGACCCGGCGGGTCCCGCTCACCCGACCGGGGCAGCGGAAAGGTGCGAAACCCGGCAAACCATCACAAGGTGGGTGAGGTGTCGCGCATTCCGGAGCCGGAGGTCCACGTGAGGGGTCAGCAGCCACCCGGGGGAGTGCCCGTGGGAGCGCCCGGAGGAGCGCCGCGTCCGCGCCTGCGGGCGGGGGCGGCGGCCTTCACCTCCCTCGCGGCGCTCGCCGCGACCGGCCTCGTGGCGGGCCCCGCCGTCGCCGCGCCCTCGGCCGGGCCCTGCGCCCTGCCCCGTACCGCCGCGCACCACTCGCTCGGCCTCGACACCTGGAACCGGGCCTATCCCCGGCCCACCAGGACCCTCGACGCGGTCATGATCTTCCTGTCCTTCCCGGACTCCACGCCGCTGACCACCCCGGCCGAGCTGACCGCCGACCACTTCCCCGGCACGGCCCGGTTCTTCGAGCGGGCCTCCTACGGGCGCTTCACCCTGCGCACCCATGCCCAGACCGGCTGGACCCGGATGCCGCGCGACTCCTCCGCGTACGCGATACGGCGGGACTGGGACGCCGAGCACCGCGCGGCCTATCTCCGCGACGCGGTGAAGGCGGCCGACGCCTCCGTCGACTTCTCCCGCTACGACGTGGTCTACCTGGTCGCCGACCCGGACGCGCCCGGGGTGGACTCCGACGCCACCAAGGTGGTGAACCTGGAGCACCCGCTGGAGGCGGACGGCACCGAGATCAAGCGGGTGGTCACGGTCTTCGAGCGGCACCCGCCGGACCGCAACGTGCTCGCCCACGAGACCGGCCACGTCTTCGACCTGCCCGACCTCTACCACCGGCCGGTGGACGGCAAGGGTGACTGGGACACCTACGTCGGCGACTGGGACGTCATGGGCAGCCAGTTCGGCCTCGCCCCCGACCTCTTCGCCTGGCACAAGTGGAAGCTGGGCTGGCTCGACCGCTCCCAGGTGGCCTGCGTCCGGGGTCCCGGCACTCGCACGGTGAGCCTGGAGCCGGTCGCCGCCGCGCCGGCCGCCGGCGGCACCGTGGGGACCCGGCTCGCGGTCGTCCGCACCGGCGAGGACAGCGTCCTCGCGATCGAGGCCCGCGCGGCGACCGGCAACGACCGGGACACCTGCGCCGAGGGCGTGCTGGTCTACCGGGTCCGCAACGGGGCGGCCTCCGGCGACGGGCCGGTCGAGGTCGTGGACGCCCACCCGGACACCGAGGCCTGCTGGGACCGCTCGGTCTACCCGCCGCTCGCGGACGCGCCGCTGGGCGTGGGGGAGTCCTTCACCGTGCCGGGCACGGGCGTACGGGTGGAGGTGGCCGACCGGACCGAGGCGGGCGTCTGGACGGTCCGCGTCACGGGCCCGCAGGCGGCCCGCTGACCGGACGGCGGCGCACCGCCCGCGCACACGAAGAAGCCCCCCGCTTCCGCGAGGGGCTTCTTCTGTCGGTGCGCCGCCAGGGACTCGAACCCCGGACCCGCTGATTAAGAGTCAGCTGCTCTAACCAACTGAGCTAGCGGCGCCTGCTGACGTCGTAGACATTAGCACCCGGATCCGCCGGAGGAAAAATCGATACCCGCACGTCGGCGGCGGAGGCGGCCCTGACCGCCCGGACGCAGGCCCAGAGCAGCACCTCGGGCCCGGGCAGCCACGGGGAGCGGGTGTCGGGGGCGACCAGCCAGCGGGGGCCGCCGGCGTCCCCGGGGCTCAGCGCGGGGACGGTCACGGCGTCGCCGGTGCCGTGGCAGAGCGGCCGGGGCACCGCCTGGCCCCACTCCTCCCAGTCGAGCAGCGACGGTAAGCGCTGCGCGGTGCCCGGGGCGGCGAAGAGCAGCATCCGGCCCCGGTGGGTGGCGACCGGCCCGCAGCCGGGCCCCTCCGCCCACAGCCGGTCCAGCATCCGGCGCCCGAACGTCGGCTCCACGTTGACCACGTCGAAGGCGGTGCCGCAGGGCAGCACCGGGGCGGCGGTCGGGTGCGCCTCCCAGAGGTCCAGCAGCGAGCGCTGCCCGCTGACGGCGGAGGCGAGCCAGGCGGCCCCCGCCTCGGTGACCCGCGCGGCCTGGTGCCGCCCCTCGTCCAGGTCACGCAGGGCGTGCAGGATCTCGTAGGGGGTCGTCTCTTCGCGCAGCCAAGTGGTCATACGGGAAGATCTACCGGGCGTGACCGGTCGGTTTCAGCGGGTTGCCGGAAACCCGGACACGGCGGGGTCCGGGGGAGTATCGTGCGCCCCGGCATATGCCAGAAAATCAGACCGGTGGCCGGATCCACTCGGTCCGGCCGGTCGGGCCGGCCCACCCCGTCCGGCTCCCCGGCCGGGCGGGGGCGGCTCACTCCTCCGGGTCGTGGCCGCCCGTCCGGATCAGGCCCTCACCGAACTCGATCATCTTCCGGGCGTAGTCCTCGGTCCACCCCGCCCGCTCCGCGACGGCCTTCGGCGTCAGCCGGTCGAACCGGCGCGGATCCGCGAGCTGCGCCGCCGCGATCGCCTGGAACTCGATCGCCCGGTCCGCCGCCGCCCGGAACGCCAGCGTCAGCTCCGTCGCCCGGGAGAGCAGCTCCCGGGGATCCTCTATCGACTCCAGGTCGAAGAAGTGCTCCGGATCGGCGGTCGCCTCGGCAGGCTCGAAGATCAGCGGGGCCGGCCTGACCCGTCGCTGACCGCTCCGCTCCGCGGGTTCCGCCATCGTTCTCCTCCTCGCGCGCACGCGGCCCGGACACCCGGGCCGCCACCCATTCTCCCGCGCCGGGCAAGACCGCCCCAGGGCGCACCCACCGGCGCCCGACGCGCCCGGCGCGCCCCCTGGCTCCGAGGGCCGGGCCGGGTGGGCGCACCCGTCACGGCGTCCAGCCCACCCGGTGCTCCGCCAGATGCGACAGCACCGCGTGATTCGCCTCCCAGCCGTCCGGGAACTTCACCGTCACCCCCAGCTGGACCGGCTCCGTCGACGGGTGCTCGTCCAGCAGCCCGGCCACGCCCGCGCGGCAGACCACCACACAGGCGTGCCGGTGCCGGGAGGCCAGGACGCACAGGCGGCCCGTCTCCAGGTGGAAGGCGGTCGCGTCCGGGCGGCCCGACAGCGGGTGCAGCACCACCGTCACGTCGTACTCCCGGCCCTGGAGCCGGTTGGCCGTGTCCACCGTCACGCCCGTCACCCCGAGCCGGGCGAGCTCCGCCCGGACCGCCGCCGCCTGGTCGCGGTGGGCGGTGCCCACGGCGATCCGGTCCGGGGTGACCGGCGCGGGGACCTCGGAGCGCTCCGAGAACGCCACCCCGCCCCGGTCCAGCAGCCGCCGCACCACCAGGGCGACCGCGTGCACCGCCTCCGGATCCGTGCGCGGGGTGTGCCGGGCCGGCAGCTCCAGCAGGCCCCAGCCCGACTCCGCCGCCTCGTCGAGCACCCGGTCGGGACCCGAACCGTCCGAGGCCACCCCGAACGACAGCCGCCGGTCCCCGTGCCCCGTACCGCTGCGGAACCGCGTGTACGGATAGAAGGCGTCCGACACCAGCGGCGCCGCCGACGCCGGCAGCCGCCACGAGACCGGCAGCCGGTGCTGCGGCAGCTCCGGATTGTGCGCCAGCAGCGTGGCCACCGCGCTCGCCGACGGGTCGTACGAGAGCCCCGCCCACTGCTCCGCGCCCACCACCGAGAACGGGTCCAGCTGCCCCGGATCGCCCACGAACAGCGCCCGCTCGAAGAGCCCGGCCACCGCCAGCAGCGCGTCCGAACGCATCTGGTACGCCTCGTCCACGATCGCGTGCGCCCACGGCTCCACGTTCTTCACGTGCGCCCACTTCGCCGCCGTCGACACCACCACCGGAAGCCCCGCGAGCTCCCCGGCCTTCGCCGACTTCCGCACCTGCTCCAGGCCGTCCAGCGCCCGGTCGTACGGATCCGCGTCGTTCGAATGCAGCCGGCCCACGGCCAGCTCCGGCTCCTTCTCCGCGATCCGCAGCACCAGGTCGTCCACCTGCGCGTTGGTCTGCGCCACCACCATCAGCGGGCGCCCCGCCGCCGCCAGCTCCAGCGCGGCACGCACCACCAGCGTCGACTTCCCGGCGCCCGGCGGCGAATCCACCACCACCCCGCGCGAGGAGCCGCCCAGCGTGTCGGCGAGGATCTCGCGGGTCGCCCGCGCGGCCAGCGCCGAGGGATCGAACGGCTCTCGGACCGCGCTCACAGCACATCCTCCGGGGTCACCGCGTCCGGCAGCTCCACAGCGTCCGCCCGAGGCGGACCCCCGTGCGTCCACGGGGTCTCCTCCGGGTCCGGCAGCTTCGCGCCCACCCGCGCCTCGTGCTCGAACAGCGTCCAGGCGATCCGCTCGCCCTTCTCCGGCACCGAACCCTCCGCCGGCTCCTTGGCCCGGCCCATCCGGTCCGTGATCCGCAGCACCAGCGCCCCGTCCGGCTCCAGCCCGGCGAACTCCGCCGTCTGCGGCCTCCCGTCGAGCGAGCGGAACACCTTCACGCCCTCGTCCAGCCGAGGCGCGTCGTCCGTGCGGACGGTCAGCAGCGGACGCGGACGCCCCTTCTCCGTCCGCGTCATCGTCACCTCCGCCACCTCCGCCACGAAGGCCTCCCCGGACAGCCGCCGCCCCGCCAGCACCAGCGGATCGTCCAGCGCCTCCTGCGCCTCCAGCTGCGTCTGCGCCTGCTCGCGCGCCGCCAGCTTCCGCGCCGCGGTCACCGCGTCGTCCCGGCGCGGCTGCGGCGGCTCGCCCGCGGCGATCCGGTCCCGCTGCCCCGTGAACGACCAGCGGTCCCGGGTCCAGCGCTCGGCCACCCGCGCCCCCTCCGGCAGCTCCCGCAGCAGCCCGAGGGCCTGCCACACCGCGTCCCAGGCCGGCTTCATCTGGGTGACCAGCAGTCGCCGGATCTCCCGCTCGGCGGCGCCCAGCGCGGCCAGCCCGTCCTCGGCCACCCCGCCGTCCTCGGCGGCGCCCATCGCCTGCCGGGCCCGGTCGTAGCGCTCGATCGCCGGCGCCAGCAGCCCGTTGTCGAAGGCGGGATCGGTCGCCGGACCGGCCGGCGGGCACCACAACTGCCCCCGCTCGTCCCGCTCCAGCTCCGCCCGCAGCGCCGCCTCCGCGCCCGACGCGCCCTCCGGCGGATCGATCCAGGACAGCAGCGCACCCAGGTGCTGGTCCTCCAGCGAGGACTGGCCCGTCGCCCAGTGCCGGTTCAGCAGGTCCGTCGCCGCGAGCAGCAGCGAGGAGCCCGGCACCCGCGCCCGCTCCCCGTAATGCGTCAGCCAGCGGCCCAGCAGCGGCACCCGCGGCGGCGCCGGGAACGGCGTCTCCGGATCCTGCTCGGCCGTCCGCCGGAACCGCGTCGAGCGCCCCAGCAGCCGCACGTACTCCACGGCCGCCCGGCCCGGCACGATCAGCTGCGGGGCGTCCGCGCACAGCTCGACCTCGACCTTGGCCTTCTTGCCGGTCTCCGGGTCGGTCTCGGACCGCTCGACCCCCTCCACGTCCTCGGTGAACGAGTCGACGTACGGCAGCACCGCGTCCGCCAGCTCGGCCAGGAACGTGAAGCGCAGGTCCCGGTCGCGCGGCTGCGGCACGACCAGCAGCCGAGGCTCCGCCGGATCGGTGCCGACCAGCGCCCCCAGCGGCGCCCCCGCCTCACCGGAGGTCGTCAGCGGTACGAGGACCAGCGGGCGCGCCGACAGGTGCCGGTGCCGGACCGTGGCCAGCGGGCGCGCCCGGCCCGACTCCACGGCCTCCATCCGGGCCAGCGTGGCGATCAGCGGCATCCCAGCGCCTCCGCCCGCAGCTCCCGCGCGCGGCGCAGCGCCGCCACCGCCGGATCGTCGCTCTCCGCGTTCTCCCCGCTCTCCCCGCTCTCCCGGCGCGCCGCCGCCAGCACCTCGCCGATCGTCGTCAGCCCGCCCAGCTCCCCGCGCACCGAGCGGCCCAGCGCCTCCACCACACCGGCGGCCCGGGCCCGCGCCCGGCAGTGGAAGGCCAGCTCGCAGGCGGCCAGGCACTCCGGCGCGTACGCGTGCGGCACCGCCTCCACCGACTCCGCCAGCCGCTCCGGCGAGCACTCCGCCACGTCGAAGGAGACACCCTCGGGCAGCGCCGCCACGATCTCGTCGAGCCGGGTCAGCCGCTCCACCTGACGCCGGGTCACCGAAAGCTGCCTGCGCACGTCGACCGCCGCCGCCGTCGGCAGGTTGGAGAAGTCCTTCGGACACACGAGCAGCACCGAGTGGGCCACCGTCGCGCCGTCGGTGACGGCGGCGACCCGGTCGAGGGCCAGCACGTACACCGCGGCCTGCCGGGCCGCGGCGCCCACCTTCGCGGGATCGGCCGAGCCGTCGATCATCGGGAAGGACTTGATCTCCACGACCGTCCAGCGCCCGTCGGGGTGCACCACCACCACGTCCGGCTCCAGATAGACGGGCGACCCCGCCACCTCCACGGCCAGCATCGGGTGGTCGAGCAGCGCCCAGCGGCCCGCCCCGGTCGCCTCCCGCAGCGCGAGCGCCGTCCGCGCGGCCCGGCCCTGCGGACCTGCCGCCGCGAGGTCGGGCAGGTCCACCTCCGCCGGCTCCTCGACGCCGAGCAGCCGCAGCAGCTCCCGCCCGCCGTCGGCCTTCACCTTCGCCTCGAAGGCGTTGCCCCGCGCTATCGCGAACTGCGACTGGCCGTACCCCGAGGGGGAGCCCAGCTTCGCGGCCAGCGCCGTCTTGTCGACGCCGGCACCGTCCAGCAGCGCGCGGCGCCGGCAGCCCGGGTTGGCGGCCAGCGCGGCCACGGCCCGCGCGTCGAGCGGGCGCGGCACGGAGGCCGGTCCGCGCAGCTCAGCGAGCCGATGCCGGACGGTCGTCTGAGGCGGTCGGGGCGGACCGCTGTCGAGGGATGCGCTCACCCGCGGAAGTCTCCCATCCGCCACTGACAGCGGGGGAGTTTCGGGCGGATTCGGCCCCGGTCGCCCGGCCCGAGCCCCCGCCGACGCCCCCGCGCGGACCCCGCCCCGGCAGCCGCGCCGCGACCCGGTCGGCCAGCCGCAGCGCGTACGGGGTGAGCAGCAGCCCCGCGCCCATCACGGCCGCCCCGGCGACCGCGTCCAGGAGGTAGTGGTTGGCCGTGCCCATGACCACCAGCGTGGTCAGCAGCGGATAGCCGACCCCGGCCGCGCGCCACAGCGACCGGCGCGCCCCGGGCGCGTACCGCCACAGCATCACCCCGCACCACAGCGCCCACCCCACGTGCAGGCTGGGCATCGCCGCGTACTGGTTGGTGAGCGCGCCCATCCCGCGCGGGGCGCTGGCCTCGGCGCCCCACCAGCCGTACGCGCTGAACCGCGCCATCGTGTCCACGAAGCCGTACCCGGGGTCGAGCAGCCGGGGCGGGCAGGTCGGCAGCAGGGTGAAGCCGACGAGCCCGAGCAGCGTGGAGACCATCAGCCAGGTCCGGGCCGCCCGGTAGCGCGCGGGACGGCTCCGGAAGAGCCACACCAGGACCGCCGGGGTGACCAGGTAGTGCAGCGAGGCGTACAGGAAGTCGGCCGGGACGCCGAGCGCGGGCACCGAGGTGAACAGGCGGTTGAGCGCCCGCTCGACGTCGATCCCCAGGACCTCCTCGGCCCGCAGCAGCGCCAGTCCGTGGCCGACCGCGGCGTCCACGTCGCCGCGGGCCAGCAGCCGCCCGCCGGAATAGGCCGCGTACACCGCGCCGATCAGCGCGAGCTCCGCCCACCACCGTGGTCTGCGCATCCGAGTCCCCCAGTCGCGTCCCCCGGCGGCCGTCGCCGGCCGCCGCACGTGTCCCCCGATCGTGTGAGGACGCGGGGGAGCGGCGCGGGGTTGCCAGGAGGCCACCGGGAATTCATGTGGGCGATGATGGAGGGGATCCGTTCCGAACCACCCGGAGAGACCCCATGGCACCGCGCATCCTGCTCGCCCGGCACGGGCAGACCGAATGGTCGCTGCTCGGCAAGCACACCGGCAGGACCGACATCCCCCTGCTCGACGAGGGCCGACGCGGGGCGAAGCTGCTCGGCGCGCGTCTGAGCCGAGGCCCGTGGGCCGGTCTTGACGGCGTCGAGGTGCGCACCAGCCCCCTGGTGCGGGCGCGGGAGACCTGCGAGCTCGCCGGTTTCGGCGAGCGTGCGGAGGACTGGGACGCGCTGATGGAGTGGGACTACGGCGCCTACGAGGGGATGACCCCGGCCGAGATCCAGGCCGTCCGGCCGGGCTGGTTCATCTGGCGCGACGCCGTCCCGGACGGCGAGACGCTCGCGGAGCTGTCCGCGCGGGCCGACCAGGTCGTGGAGTGGGCCCGCTCGGCCGACCGCGACGTGCTGGTCTTCGCGCACGGGCACATCCTGCGCTCGATCGCCGCGCGCTGGATGGGGGAGGACGTCTCCTTCGGCTCCCGCATCCGCCTCGACCCGACCAGCCTGTCGGTCCTGGGCTGGGCCTACGGCGCGCCCGCGGTCGAGCGCTGGAACGACACCGGGCACCTGGAACAGGCGTGACGGGACGCCCGGCACGGCCCTGACGGGCGGCGCGCCGGTCAGTACGCGGCGAGGACCCGGCGGGTCTCGGCGAGCAGGGTGCGGATGCGGGCGGAGTCGACGCCGTCCAGGGAGTCCACCACCCGCTGCATCTGGGCCGCGGCCTCGTCGGGGTGCCCGGCGTGGGCGAGGTTCCCGGCGAGCTGGGCCCGGTAGAGGGCCAGGTTGCGGGCGAAGTGCGGGTCCTGGAGCACGGTCGCCCGGTGGGCGTGCCGGGCGGCACGGGTCCAGTCGCCCAGCATCGACCAGCACTGGGCCTCCAGGGCCTCCAGCTCGGGCTCGCCGAAGAACGACATCCACTCGGGGTCCTGCTCGCCTCGGCCCCGGCCGAAGAGGTCGTGGGCGCGGCCGAGCGCCTGGGTGCAGGCGGCCCGGTCGCCGAGCCCGGCCCAGGCCGCCGCCTCGCGCAGGGTCAGCAGGGTGAGCAGCCGGGCGGAGCCCAGCGGCTGCGCGGCCCGCAGCCCGGCCTGGGCGGCCCGGACGGCCTCCCGGTACCGGCCCGCGTCCCTGGCCAGGAACGAGGTGTTGCAGAAGGCGTGCGCCTCCAGGGCGGCGTCCCCGGCGACCCGGGCGGTGGCGAGGGCCTCGGCGTAGTGGGAGCGGGCCTCGTCGAGCCGGCCGGAGTCGTGGGCGAGCCAGCCGACGGAGATGGCGAGCTCGCCGGCGCCGTTGTGCAGCCGGTCGGCGGTGGAGCGGCGGGCGCTGACACCCGCGTCGAGCAGGGCGTAGGCGGTACGGAGCGGCTGGGTGGCGCGCTGGTAGAGGCCGTCGGCGCCGTGCCGGTCGTCGAGCAGGCGGATCTGGCGTACGGCGTCCTCGACGGCGCGCACCTCGGCGTCGCCGACGCGGTGGGCGCCACGGGGGGCGGGGATCGCGGCGGCGGGGCCGCCGAGTCCCAGCGAGACGGCCGCCATGGTGGCGGTGCCGCCGGTCATGAATGCGCGACGCAGCACGTCGCTCTCCTCATCGTTCCGGGTGGTGATGGCGAGGGGCGGCGGTGCCCCGGCCGGGACGGCCGGCCGCCGGCCGCGAACGGCCTCCCTCGCCGAGAAGCCCAGGTCCGCGAGGCTCAGTCCGGGGAACATGTGCAGGAAGACCCGCTCGTACGCGTAGTTGGGGCAGCGGATCTCGCCCGCCTCCACGCGCCCGATGTAGCGGGCGTCACATGCCACCTGCTCGCCGATCTCCCGCGCGGCCCGGCGGACCGACGCGGCGAACTCCGCCGGCGAGTGCCGGCCGCGCAGTCCGCGGAAGGCGAGATTGGGAACTGCCCGTGACAACGCCATGGCCGAGCCCTCTCCTGGTGCTGCCGGTGTTCCGGCGGGGCAAGAACGTACCCGCTGTGACCGGGCGCGCACGCGGAGTTTGCAAACAAATCGGATATCTCGCCTGCGATCTGCCATGAACTGCCATCCTTTGCGGCGGCGCGCCGCCGTAGCCGTTGACGTCCCCGGGCGTTGAACCATGCGGAGAGACGGAACGTGTCTCCTGGAGTGAGGAGGGGTCCCATGGCGGATACCGCGTCACAGTCCACCGCGACGCACGCACCCACCCCGGACGCCAGCGCGTCCCCGGCCGAACCCTGCGACCTGGTCACCGTGCCCGCCCGGCAGGGCCTGGAGGCCGTCGACATCCTGCGGCGCGGCGGGTCCCCCGCCGTCGGCCCGGTGCTGCACGACGGCGCCTGCGACACGCTCGGCTTCCTGGTCCCGCCCGGGACCGCGGCCGGCTGGGACATGCCGGGCAGCGCGTGTACCAGGACCGCGGGCCGAGGGCTGCGCCTGCCGGAGCTCCCGGAGCTGCCCGGCCCGGACGGCGCCACCCCCCGCCCCGCGGACTGGCTGCTGCCCCCCGGCGACAGCGGCGAGGTGACCGACCCGGCGATGCTCCGCGAGGCGCTCGGCCAGGCGGCCCGCCTGATCGAGGCGGCGGACGGCTGCCGCTGAGCCCTCTCCGGCCCCGCGCGGCTCGTCGGGCGGCACCCGGCCGGCTGCGTCGATAATGGGGCACGTGGCAAGGAACAGACAGCGGGAGCGAACGGCGTCGGCCGTCGCCGTCGTCGAGACCGTCGACGGCGGGCTCGCCGAACTCATACCCGACCGGGAACGCCCCCGCGGCTGGACGCTGCTGATCGACGGCGCCCCGCAGTCGCACGTCGATCTCGACGACCCCGCGCACCTCGGCTTCGAATACCAGCGGCGCCTCGGCCACATCGCCGACCTCGCCGCCCCGCCGAACCGCCCCCTCCAGGTCGTGCACCTCGGCGGCGGCGCCTTCACCCTCGCCCGGTACATCGCGGCCACCCGGCCCCGCTCCACCCAGCAGATCGTGGAGCTCGACGGCCCGCTCGTGCGGCTCGTCCGCCGGGAACTGCCCCTCGACACCACCGCCCGCATCCGGGTCCGCTCCACCGACGCCCGCGCCGGGCTCGGGAAGGTGCAGGACGGCTGGGCGGACCTGATCATCGCCGACGTGTTCAGCGGGGCCCGCACGCCCGCGCACCTCACCAGCACCGAATTCCTCACCGAGGTGCGGCGCGCGCTGCGGCCCGGCGGCTTCTACGCGGCCAACCTCGCCGACGGCCCGCCGCTGGCCCATCTGCGCGGCCAGATCGCCACCGCCGCCGCCGTCTTCCCCGAACTGGCCCTCACCGCCGACCCGACCGTGCTGCGCGGGCGCCGCTTCGGCAACGCGGTGCTGCTCGCCTCCGACCAAGAGCTCCCGGTGGCCGAGCTGACCCGCCGGGTCGCGGGCGACCCGCACGCCGGACGGGTCGAACACGGCCGGGCGCTCGCCGACTTCACCGGCGGCGCGGCACCGGTCACCGACGCGGGCGCGAAGCCCTCGCCGCTCCCCCCGGCCGCCGTCTTCCGCTGACCGGCACCCGTGACGAGAGGCCCCAGGGCCTGTCGTCACACTCCCGTCTGCCTCGCGACGCCTGGCACGCGCTCTCGCCGCACCGGGCGAAAGCCCGGGTACGTCCAGTACGCGGGCTTCCGCCCGGCACGCCGAGAGCACGCACCAGACGCCGCGAGGCCGCCCTCCGGGCGACGACGGGACTGTGACGACAGGCCCTAGAGGGCGCGCTCGTCGATCTGCACGCGGGGCGCGGTGTCGTGCCACATGCAGAACACCGAGATCTCCCGGCTGTCCTTGGTGAAGGTCACCCGGATCCAGGTCGACTGCTTCCACACCTGCATCTGCCAGCCCGACTCCGGCGTCGCGTTGACCAGTTCGGCCGAGGACGGGCCGAGGTCGAAGACGGCCCGGCCGCCGTCGGTGCCGTAGCTCTGGACGTTCCCCCCGCCCCCGCCGCCACTCCCGCCGCCCTGGTCCGGCGCCGTGCCCGTGCCGGGCGTGCCGCCGGGGGCGCCGGTCCCGGTCGCCGGGGCGGTCGTGCGACGCGTCGGGTGCGTGGCCGGGGAGCTCGGCGGGCGGGTCGTCGGCGGGGGAGTGGCCGGCGGCGCGCTCGGGGAACCGGACGCGCTGGTCGAGGAGGTGACCGGGTCGGAGCCGCTGGCGGCCGAGCCGATGCCGGCCGGGATCGGCAGCGCGCGCGGCGGGTCGTAGACCGTGCCCGCGAGCACCGTGTGCACGCCCCACCACGAGAGCGTGACCGCCCCGCCCGTGGCGAGCGACCACGCCAGCGCGTGAACCAGTCCTCTTCGCATCCGGCTCATACTGCCATCCCCCGGATGGCGTACGGTGCGCCCCATGGCAAGTGTGCTCGTGGTCGAGGACGACCAGTTCGTGCGCTCCGCCCTCATCCGGCATCTGACCGAGGCGTCGCACCTGGTGCGCAGCGTCGGCACGGCCCTGGAGGCGCTGCGCGAGGTCGCCCATTTCCGTTTCGACGTGGTCATCCTCGACCTCGGACTGCCCGATCTGGACGGGTCCGAGGCGCTGAAGATGCTGCGCGGCATCACCGATGTTCCCGTGATCATCGCGACCGCGCGCGACGACGAGGCGGAGATCGTCCGGCTGTTGAACGACGGCGCCGACGACTATCTGACCAAGCCCTTCTCCGTGGAGCACCTGTCCGCCCGGATGGCGGCCGTGCTGCGCAGGGCTCGCTCCTCGGGAGGCGAGGTCCCGCCGCCGCGAGAGATCCGGGTCGGCGGGCTCGCCATCGACCCGCTGCGCCGTCAGGCGGCCCTGGACGGCACGCCGCTCGACCTGACCCGGCGGGAGTTCGACCTGCTGGCCTTCCTGGCCGGCCGCCCCGGGGTGGTCGTGCCGCGCAAGGAGCTGCTGGCCGAGGTGTGGCAGCAGTCGTACGGGGACGATCAGACCATCGACGTACATTTGTCATGGCTGCGGCGTAAGTTGGGCGAAACGGCCGCCCGGCCCCGCTATCTGCACACCCTGCGCGGGGTGGGCGTGAAGCTCGAACCGCCCCTGGAGGCGCTGCCGTGAGATGGGCGCTGGTCAAGGTGTCGCTCGCCGTCACCGCCATGGTCGTCGTCGCGTTCGCCGTGCCGCTCGGTCTGGTCGTCAAGGAGATGGCCAGGGACCGGGCCTTCTCCAACGCCGAGCGCCGGGCCGCGGGCCTGGCGCCGGTCCTCGCGATCACCACCGACCGCGATCAGCTGGACCGGGCCGTCGCCACCACCGACGACGGCGCCGAGGGCCGGCTGGCCGTCCACCTGCCCCCGTCGCCGGACCGGCCGGGCGCCGAGGGCATCGAGGTGGGCACCCGGCGCGCCACCGACCAGAACCTGGCGACCACCCGGCGGCTCGGCCGGGCCACCATCGCCGAGGTGCCGGGCGGCTCGGTGCTCCTCCAGCCGACCGCGGTCAGCCCCGACCAGGTCGCCATCGTCGAACTCTTCGTCCCCGAGGGCGAGGTCAGCAACGGCGTCGCCACCGCCTGGCTGGTGCTGGCCGCCGTGGGGGTCGCCCTGATCGTCGGCTCCGTCGCGGTCGCCGACCGGCTCGGCGTGCGCATGGTCCAGCCCGCCCAGCGGCTCGCCCGCGCCGCCCATGAACTCGGCGAGGGCAGGCTGGGCGCCCGGGTCCCCGAGGAGGGCCCGCCGGAGCTGAAGTCCGCCGCCACCGCCTTCAACTCGATGGCCGACCAGGTCGTCCAGCTCCTCGCCAACGAGCGCGAGCTCGCCGCCGACCTCTCCCACCGGCTGCGCACCCCGCTGACCGTGCTCCGGCTCAACGCCGCCTCGCTGGGCTCCGGTCCCGCCGCCGACCAGACCCGGGCCGCCGTCGAGCAGCTGGAGCGCGAGGTGGACACGATCATCCGCACCGCCCGCGAGGCCAAGCCGCAGACCCAGCCGACCGCGCCGCTGGCCGGCTGCGACGCCTCCGAAGTGGTGCGGGAGCGGATGGACTTCTGGTCGGCGCTGGCCGAGGACGAGGACCGCAAGGTCCGGGTCGCCGGGGTGGACGGACCCGTGCGCATCCCGGTCGCCCGGCCCGAACTCGTCGCCGCGCTCGACGCCCTGCTCGGCAACGTCTTCCGGCACACCCCCGTCGGCACCGCCTTCTCGGTGGACGTCCACAACGGCGACGACGCCGTCATCGTCCTGGTCTCCGACGCGGGCTCCGGCATCGCCGACCCGGCCGCCGCCCTCGCCCGAGGCAACAGCGGCGCCCGGGACGGCTCCACCGGACTCGGCCTCGACATCGTGCGCCGCATGGCGGAGTCCACCGGCGGCGACGTCCGCATCGGGCATTCGGTCCTCGGCGGCACCGAGGTCCGCATCTGGATCGGCCTCGACGGGCGCCGCCCGGGCGGCGGCGGGGGCCGCCGGGGCCGGCGCGCCGGTGCGGGCGCGGGCCGCCGCGGCAGGCGCCAGAAGGCCTGAGGGGCACCCCGTCGCGCCCCAACCTTTCGGCGCCCCGATGCCTCCCTTAAGTGGAGCCTAAGAATCCTCAACCTCAGTCCTTCCGGCGCCCGTTGGGCGTCGAGGGCCGCTAGCGTTGCCGTCACGCGCTCCGCCGCCGCACCTCCACACCCCCCACACCGCGCGCCCCGGCCGGATCCCACCCCCACCTCCTGCCGGGGCGCGCACCTCACCCGGCGGCGGAGCCGTCCTCCAGCTCTCCCAGGAACTCCGTGATGAGCTTCCCCCACGCCGCCGGGCTCTCCGCGAAGGGCGCGTGACCCGTGGCCAGCTCGGCCAGGCGGGCGCCCGGGATGCCCGAGGCGACCGCGCGGTGCAGCGCGGGGGAGACCAGCCGGTCCCCGGTGGTCGAGACGACGAGGGCGGGGACACGGACCCGGGCCAGGTCCTCGCGTATGTCCGCCCGGATCACCAGATCGGCGTGGTCCGGGGTCCCGGCCGGGACCGACTCGGCGGTGAGGCGCACGATCCCCTCGACCACCTCGGGGCTCATCGGGTCGAGCAGGGCCGGGCTGAAGACGAGCGGCACCAGCAGCCGGGCCACCAGCTCGTGCTGCCCGCTCTCCGCGAGGTCCCGCCACAGGTAGGAGGCCTGCCGCAGCGCGTGGTCCGCCCGCGCGAAGGGGGCCGTGAGCACCAGTCCGGTCACCCGCTCCGGATGCCGGGTGGCGGCCCGTACCGCGACGGTCGTGCCCAGCGAATACCCGGCGACGGCGAAGCGCCCGATCCCCGCCGCGTCCGCCTCGGCGACCAGTCCGTCGGCCAGGGCGTCCAGGTCGAGCGGGGCGGTGGCGCGCGGCGCGGCGCCGGAGCCGGGCAGGTCGAAGCCGACGACCCGGCGCCCGCCGGCGGCCAGCGCGGCCCGGACCGGGCCGTAGTGGGAGTCGATGCCGCCGCCGGAGCCGTGGGCGAGGAGCAGGGAGCGTGGGGCGGCGTGCGCGGTCATGGAAGGTCCCCCGTGGTCGGCGCCCGCGCCCCGGAACACGCGGAGCGGACGCTATGAGATCAGCGACGGACTCACCGTACCAGATTCCATAACGCCCGCTACAGAAATATCCCCGCCTGTGGACGAAGGGCCCGGACCCCCAGGCCCCGCCCCGTCCGGGGGAGGGCTGCCGCTACCCCGCCGCCGCGCCCTTCCACTCCTGCGCGTAGTCGTTGAAGATCGCCCGCAGGTGGTGTCCGATCTTCAGGTAGTCGAGGTCGTCCAGGTTGGCGAGCGAGACGCGGACCGACCACTCCGGGCCGTCGAAGCCGCCGCCGTTGAGGAGGACCACGCTGGTCTGCTCGGCGAGCCGGAACAGCGCGTCCACCGGCTCGTAGTTCTTCTCCAGGAAGTCCGCGAAGTCCTTGCCGTGCACCCGCTCCGCCTCCGCGAGCAGGTCGAGCTCGATGTAGTACGCGGCCCGCTTCGGGTCCTCGGCGATCTTCATCTGGGCGCCTTCGAGGAGCAGGTCGAGCCGCTGCCGCACGATGGCCCGGATCTTGTGCTTGTAGGCCTGGCCCTCCTCCAGCATGTCGAAGAGGGAGAACAGCGCCATCTGCACCTGCTGCGGCAGGGAGAGCCCGGCCGTGTGGTTGAGCGCGACCTGCCGGGAGTCGGCGACGAGCCGGTCGATGAAGCGGATCTTCTCGGGCTCCAGGGTCAGCGTCCCGTACCGCTTGTTCAGCCGGTCCTTCTCGGACGGGGGCAGGTTCGCGATCATCTCGTCGATGACGTTGTCGTCGTGCAGCCCGATGACGCCGAGCCGGTGCCCGGTGCAGCCGTAGTGCTTCGAGTACGAGTACACGAGCAGGGTGTTGTGCGGCAGGTCGGCGGCGAGCGAGCGGAAGCCCTCGACGAAGGTGCCGTAGACGTCGTCGGTGACGATCATCAGGTTCGGGTTCTTCGTGGCGACGATGTCCTTGATCTGGTCCGTCACCCGCTGGCTCATCGCGAGCGAGGGCGGGTTGGACGGGTTGACCACGCAGACCAGCTTCACCGAGGGGTCGGCGAGCTTGTCGACCTCCTCGGTCGGGTAGCGCCACTCGCGGACGCCGGTCTCCGCGAACAGGCTCGCGTTGACGTTGACGACGTCGAACTCGTACGTGTCGAGCTCGGGGATCTCGATGTACGGGGTGAAGACCGGCACCATCAGGGCGATCCGGTCGCCCTTCTTCAGGATCCCGTTCTTCATCAGCGAGTCGAAGATGTAGCACATGGCGGCGGTGCCGCCCTCGGTCGCGAAGTACGAGACGTTCCCGGCCGGCGGGCGCTTGTCGAACATCTCGTCCGCGATGTAGCCGCGGACGATCTGCTCGGTGTGGGTGAGGATCCGGCCCGGCACGGGGTAGTTGTCGCCGATGGTGCTGTCGGTGAGCTCGTGGACGAAGGCGTCCTTGTCGAAGCCGAAGCGCTCGATCGCGTACGCGACGCAGTTCTGGAGGAGCTCGATGCCGGGCAGGTCCGGGTGCTGGCGCGCGAAGGTGTCGAAGCGGGCGCCGGCACCGGTGAGCTCGGGCATCCCGCCGAGGTTGTCCGCGGTCCACACCCGGCGCGACTCGGCGAGCGAGAAGTAGCCGAGCGCGTAGAAGGCCTCGCGGGGACCGGTGGCGACCCAGTTCGGGTTGCCTCGGCCCGCGTTGAGCATCTGCGTCTGCGACTTCTCCTTCTGGCCGGGCTTGTCGGCCTGCGCCGCCTGCGCGATCTTGATGAACTTGTCCTTCAGCTCGAACGGCGAGAGCTGCGCGAAGGACTTGATCTCCTCGCGGGTGAACGTGGTCTTGGGCACGGTGAACCCTTCAGTGGTTGAGGATGACGATGACGGCGCCCCAGATGGTCAGCAGGACGTTGCCCACCGCGTAGGGGATCGTGTAGCCGAGCGTGGGGATCTGCGACCGGGACTGTTCGTTGATCGCGCCGATGGCCGCGGTCGTGGTCTGGCCGCCGGCCAGCACGCCCATCAGGATCGGGAAGCGGATCTTCTGGATGTAGTGGCCCACCAGGAAGCCCACGATCAGCGGGATCAGGGTGGCCACCGCGCCCCAGATCAGCAGCCCCCAGCCGGCCGTGGAGAGCCCGCTGGTGAAGCTGGGGCCGGCGTTGATGCCGACGACCGCGACGAACAGGCAGAGACCCAGGGTGTCCATGAACCACTGGGCGCCCGGCGGGACGTTGCCGTACGTCGGGTACTTGCCGCGGATCCAGCCGAAGACCAGACCCATGATCAGCGCGCCGCCGGAGGTGGACAGCGAGATCGGCACGCCCGAGACGGTCAGCGCCGGGATGCCGATGCAGCCGCCGAGGAAGACGCCGAGGCCGACCCAGAGCATGTCGGTGGCGAAGGAGGTGGGCACCGGCTTGCCGATCGCCTTGCCCGCCGGGTCGACCAGCCGCTTCGGGCCGGTCAGGACCACCGTGTCGCCGCGCTCCAGCTTGGTGCTCAGCCGGTACGGGAACTCCGCGCCCGAGCGGTAGAGCTTGTCGATGTACACCCCGACCATGAAGGGCTCGCGCCGCAGGTCCGCGATGGTCTTGCCGAGCTGCGCCTTCTCCGAGGCGACCACGTGCAGGATCTCGGTCTGGTAGCCGAGCAGCTCGACGTCGTCGGTCTCCGGCCCGATGTTGGTGCGGGCGTCGAAGGTGATCAGCGAGCCGCGCAGGGCGCTGACCGCGACCACGTCGCCCGTGCGCAGCACGGTCTGCTGGTCGTGGTCGAGGATCTGCCCGTCGCGCCGGACCCGGGTGAGGTAGATCCGGTGCCCGAGCTCCTTCTGCTGGTTCTCGAAGTCGTCGATGGTCCGCCCGGCCAGCGCGGAGTCCCCGATCTCGTACGCGCGGAGCACGACCTCGTAGTAGCCCTCGGCCAGGTCGGGGTTGTCCCCGGGCGCGTCCATCTCCTTGGCGAGCTGGGCCGACTCGGCGGCCAGGTCCCGCTTGTAGAGCCTGGGCAGGAAGTTGGCCAGCAGCATGGCGCAGAGGATCGTGCCGAGCGGATAGGTGACCGCGTAGCCGATCGCGACCAGGTTCTCCTCGTTCTTCATCTGCGCGCCGGACAGCCCCGGCAGGTTGCCGATCGCGTCCTGGGCGACACCGATGACCGCCGACTGGGTGAGCGCGCCGCCCAGCAGGCCGGCCGAGAGCCCGGGGCCGTAGCCGAGCATCACGGCGAAGCCCCAGGAGACCAGCAGGCCGGTGACGCAGACGACGACCGCGTTGACGACCTGCGGCATCCCGTCCTTCTTCAGGCCGCGGAAGAACTGCGGGCCGACCTTGTAGCCGAGCGCGAAGAGGAAGAGCGTGAAGAAGAGGTTCTTCACGGTGTCGTCGATAGTGATCTTGAACTGGGCGCCGAGCAGCAGCCCGGCCACCAGGCAGCCCGTCACCGCGCCGAGCGCGATGGCCTTGTAGCGGAGCTTGCCGAAGAGGAAGCCGAGCGCGACCGTGATGAAGATCAGCAGCTCGGGGTGGGGCTGGAAGATGTTCCGGTTGAGGAAGTCGATCATCGGGAGGTCCGCCCTCCCGCCGGGTCAGGTGTCACCATGGGTCCTCTCACGCTCCGAGGATCCCGACCAGCAGGGGGCCGGTCAGGGGGAGCAGGAAGTTCGAGAGCGTGTACGTGATCGTGTAGCCGAGCATCGGCACCGAGCTCTGGGCCACCTGGGTGACCGAGGTGATGGCCGGGGTCGAGCACTGCTGGCCCGCGATGGCGCCGATCAGGATCGGCTTCTCGATGTTCAGCAGCTTGCGGCCGACGATCAGCGAGATCGTCGCGGGCACCAGGACCATCGCGATCCCGGCGAACGGCAGCAGCGCCCCGTACTCCTTGAGCAGCGGCCCCGCCTGGGGCCCCGAGACCAGGCCGGTGCAGGCGATGAAGACGGCCAGGCCCAGGTCCTTGATCGTGGTGGCGGCCTGCGGCGGGAAGGCGCCGAAGGTCTGCTTGCGGGAGCGGAACCAGCCGAAGAGCAGCCCGGAGATGAGGCAGCCGCCGCCGGTGCCGAGCGACATCGGGACGTCGCCGAAGCGGACCACGATCTGGCCGATCAGCGAGCCGACGACGATGCCGAAGCCCAGGTACACGAAGTCGGTGGCGTCGTTCTTGACCACCGCGCCGACCTTCGAGGCGAGCTTGCCGAGCCCCGACCGGGAGCCGACCAGGGTGAGGACGTCGCCGCGGTGCACGACGGTCTCCAGGGTGGCGGGCAGGTGCTGGTCGTTGCGCAGCACATCGGTGACGTACACCCCGCCGCCCGAGATCTCCGGGTGCTCGGTGGTGAGCCGGTCGAGCGACTTGCCGTCCACGGCCTTGTCGGTGAGCGAGACCTGGGTGGTGGCGAGCGGGGTGTCGAGGCCCGGGATCGCCGGGGTCTCGGGGCCGACGTGGCGCCCGGCGGCGATGATGTTGGACCGGCGGCCGACCATCAGCACCAGGTCGGAGAGGGTCAGTTCGAAGTCGGGCGGGGGAGGGGTGAGGACCTTGCTGCCCCGCTTCACCGCCTCGACGGTGACCCGGTTCCCGTTGGCCCGCTCCAGCTCCGAGACCTTCTGGCCGTCCGCGCGGGTGACCAGGAAGGTGCGCCCGACCATGCCCGGCAGCGCCTCGCGCTCGTCGTCCTCCAGGCCGCCCCCGCCGCCGCGCATCTTCTCCCACAGCTCGCGGGAGGCGTCGCGGAGGTTGATCCGCATCATCATCGGCATGATCTGGCTGGTGTAGATCACGATGGTGATGAGGCCGAAGAGGTAGCAGACCGTGTACGCGGTGGCCACGTGCCCCTGGTACTCGGTGATCTGCGCCTGCGTCAGATTGGTCAGCTTGCCGATGGACTCGGTGGCCGTACCGACGACCGCCGACTCGGTGGCGGCACCGGCCAGGATGCCGGCGGCGGTGCCGACGTCCAGGTCGAAGGCCTCGGCGAGGCCCAGGGCGATGCCGACGACGCAGACGACCTCGATGAGGCAGAGGGTGAAGAAGCGCAGGCTCTTCTTGTTCAGGTTGGCGAAGAACTGTGGTCCGGCCATGTAGCCGAGCGAGAAGATGAAGAGCGCGAAGAAGATGGTCTTCACGTCGTCGGAGATGGTGATCTTCGCCCAGGCGCCGAGCAGCAGCGAGACGATCAGCGTGCCGCAGATGCCGCCGAGGGTGATGGGTCCGACGCGGAGCTTGCCGACGAGATAGCCGGCGGCCAGGCAGAGGAAGAGGGCCAGTTCGGGATGGTCACGCAGGACTCCCATCCGGCCTCACCTCGCCCGTGAGGGGAGATTTGCGAAGATATCGGACATAAGGGAAAGCTAACAGCGGAGGGATCGTCAGAGCCTTCCGCCTCGCCCGAAAGGGTGAGCGTGTCCGTCGTGTCCGGTGTGTCCGCCGTGTCCGGCGCGTGCGGCGACGCGTAGGGCGGCGCCTATGCCGGCTCGTAGCGCGCGGCGCGTACGGCGCGTACGGCGCGTACGGCGGCGGGGCCCGGCCGGGCGCTCAGCCCTTCACCGCGCCCGCCATCACCCCGCCCACCACCAGCCGCCCCAGCAGCGCGAACACCACCAGCAGCGGCAGCGTCCCGAGCACCGCGCCCGCCATCACCACCGCCTGGTCCGGCACATAGCCCCGGCCCAGCCCCGTCAGCGCCACCTGGACCGTCGGGTTCCCCGGCTGGGTCAGCACCAGCACCGGCCAGAAGAAGTCGTTCCACGCCGCCACGAACGTCAGCGCGCCCAGCACCGCCATCGCCGGCCGCGCCGCCGGGAACACCACGTGCCACAGCATCCGCACGACCCCCGCCCCGTCCACCCGCGCCGCCTCCACCAGCTCCGCCGGCAGGGCCCGCAGCAGGTGCTGGCGCATGTAGAACACCCCGAAGGCCGAGACGAGCCCCGGCAGGATCACCGCCTGGAGGCAGTCCGTCCAGTGCAGCCGGGCCACCATCAGATACAGCGGTACGGCGCCGAGCTGCGGCGGGATCATCATCGTGCCCACCACCAGCGCCAGCAGCCCGCCCCGGAAGCGGAACCGCAGCCGGGCGAAGGCGAAACCGGCGAGCGTCGACACCAGCACCGTGCCCGCCGCCACCGCCCCCGCCACCAGCAGCGTGTTCGCCAGCGCCGCGCCCAGCCGCGCCTCCGTCCACGCCACCGCCAGGTTCTCCGGCAGGTTCCGCCCGAACCGCAGCGGCGGCGGGGTCCGGGCCAGCCGCGAGGAGGTGCGCGAGGCGGCCACCGCCGCCCACAGCAGCGGCCCCAGCGAGAGCGCCGCGAACAGCACGAGCAGCGCGTACGAGACGGGCCCGGCCCGCTCCGTCCGCGTCAGCACGCGTGCCCCGTGTGCCCCGCGCGCTTCGCCCGCCACCGGGCTCCCGCGCGCACCAGCCGCACCGCCCCGAACAGCACCACCAGCCCCAGCAGCATCACCCAGGAGATCGCCGCCGCCCGCCCCAGGTGCAGATTCACCCAGCCCTGCTCGTACAGGTACAGCCCCAGCGTCTGGAACTGGTGGTCCGCCCCGCCCGACGCCGCCGCCCCCGCGCCGAACAGCAGCGGTTCGCCGAACAGCTGGCTCGCCCCGATCGTCGACACCACCACCGTGAACAGCAGCGCGGGCCGGATCCCCGGCAGCGTCACATGCCGGAACCGGCGCCACCGCGAGGCCCCGTCCAGCGCCGCCGCCTCGTACAGCTCGCGCGGGATCGTCTGCATCGCCGCCAGATAGATCAGCGCGTTGTAGCCGGTCCACCGCCACACCACGATCGCCGACACCGCCGCCTTCGACGCCCACGGTCCGTTCTGCCAGTCCACCGGCGCGAGCCCGACCCCGCCCAGCGCCCAGTTGACCGGGCCGTGGTCCCGCCCGAAGAGCAGCGCGAAGACCAGCGTCGCGGCGGCCACCGAGGTCGCGTACGGGGCCAGCGCCACCAGCCGGAAGAAGCCGCGCCCCCGCAGCCGCGCGTCCAGCAGGTGCGCCACGCCCAGCGCGAGCAGCAGCTGCGGGACGGTCGCCAGCACCCCGATGGTGAAGGTGTTGCCGAGCGCGTTCCAGAAGAAGGGGTCGTCGAGCAGCCGGGTGTAGTTCCGCAGCCCCACCCACCGCCGCTCGTCCAGCGCCGTCAGCTCCAGCCGGTGCAGCGAGGCCCAGCCCGTATAGAGGAGCGGGAACAGCCCGAAGGCCCCGAAGAACAGGAAGAAGGGGGCGACCAGCCCGTACGGCGTCCAGCGCGCCGCCCGGTCCGTCCGGCGCCGCACGGCGGGCGCGGGGGCCCGCTCGCCCGGCGCGGGCACGGTCAGCGTCCCCGCCTCGCCGCTCACCCGGTCACCGGTCCAGCGCGTTGTCGATGGAGGCCAGCACCGCGCGCCAGGCCTCGTCCGGATCCCGCCCCGCCTGGTCGACCTGGAGCATCCCGCCCTCCGTCAGGTGCTGGGCGATCAGCCCCTCCTTCGGCCCGATCGGCGCGCGCGGCACGCCCCGCGCCGCCGCCGAGTAGATCGCGCCCACCGGGGCGTCCCCGAAGTACGGGTGCCGGGCGCCCGCCACGACGGGCAGCGCGAGCGCCGCGGAGGAGCTGGGGAAGCCGCCCCGGCGCTCGAAGAACAGGGCCTGCTGCGCGGGCGCGGTCAGCCAGGCCGCCAGCCGCGCGGCCTCCGCCCGGTGCCGCCCCGCCGAGGGGACGACGAGGAAGGAGCCGCCCCAGTTGCCGGGGCGCGGCGCGGCGGCCACGTCCCAGCGGCCCCGCCCGGCCGGACCGGTCTTGTCCATGATGTACGCGAGCATCCAGGCGGGGCAGGCGATCGTGGCGAAGGAACCGCTCGCGAAGCCGTGGTCCCAGCTCGGGGTGAACGGCGCGAGCCGGGCGGTCAGCCGCTCCCGGGCGAACTCCGCCGCCAGGTCCCACGCCGCCCGCACGGCCGGGTTGTCGCGCAGGACGAGCTCGCCGCGCGCGTCGTAGTACCGCAGCGGCGAGCCCACCAGGACCGCCGACATCACCCCGGACGCCGAGTCGGTGAACGCCACCCCCTTCGGGGCCCGCGCGGCGAACCGCCGGCCCGCCTCCAGGTAGCGGCGCCAGTCTCCGGCCCACAGCCGCCCGACGGCCGTCCGGTCGGTGGGCAGCCCGGCCCGCGCGAACAGGTCCTTGCGGTAGCAGACGGCCTCCGGCCCGATGTCGGTGCCGAGCGCGACGGTCCGCCCGTCCCGGCCGGTGCCCTGCGCCCACTTCCAGGGCAGGAAGGACCGCCGGTCGGCCCCGGGCGCCGCGCCCAGGTCCTCCAGCCGGTCGCCCTGGGTGGCGACCACCTCGGCGATGTTGCCCACCTCGACGGCCTGCACGTCGGCGAGGCCGGAGCCGGTGGCGAGGTGGGTGATGAGCTGCGGGTAGTAGTTCTCGTTCCGCTCCACGGAGCTCTGCCGGATCGCGATGTGCGGGTGCAGCCGCATGTACGCGTCGTAGAGCCCGGCCTCCTTGAGGCCGAAGTTCCCGAAGACCCCGACGGTGAGGGTCACCGCCCGCCGCCCGCCCGCCCCGGCGTCCTTGGGGCGCGGCGGCCCCGGCGGGTCGGTGGCGCAGCCGGCGGCGAGGGCGGCGGTCAGGAGGAGGGCGAGGACGGCCCCGTACCCGTTCGTCCCCCTCCGTCCGCTCCCCATGGCCCCCGACCGTACCGGCCGCCCGCCCGAGGCCCCGGCGTCAGCTCGCCGGACGGCCGGGAACTCACCCGCACGGGTGCCAGGCGGCGGCGGGGGCGCGCCGGAAACGCCGAAGGCCCCGGTTCTCTCGAACCGGGGCCTTCGGCATCAGGGTGAGTAACGGGACTCGAACCCGCGACATCCTGGACCACAACCAGGTGCTCTACCAGCTGAGCTATACCCACCATGACCGGCGGTTTTCCCTAGGGTTTCCCCGACCGGCCGAGAAGAAGTCTACAGGGTGTTTGAGGGTGCTCGCGCCCGCGTTGTTCGACGGGCGCGAGCGGGGCTCACTCCGGGCTCGTCGCCCGGCTCATTCCGCGGGGACGACGTGCTTCGCGGCGATCTGCTTCGCGGTCTCCGAGTCCGGGCCGGGCTGCGGCACGAAGACGGCCTCGCGGTAGTAGCGCAGCTCGGCGATGGACTCGCGGATGTCCGCGAGCGCCCGGTGGTTGCCGTTCTTCTCCGGGCTGTTGAAGTACGCCCTCGGGTACCAGCGGCGTGCCAGCTCCTTGACCGAGGACACGTCGACGATCCGGTAGTGGAGGTGCTTCTCCAGCGCCGCCATGTCCCGGGCGAGGAAGCCGCGGTCGGTGGAGACCGAGTTCCCGCACAGCGGGGCCTTGCCGGGCTCCTTCACGTGCTCGCGGATGTACGCGAGGACCTGGGCCTCGGCGTCGGCGAGGGTGGTGCCCTCGGCGAGCGCGTCGAGGAGGCCGGAGTGGGTGTGCATCTCGCGCACGATGTCCGGCATGGTCTCCAGGGCCGCGTCCGGCGGGCGGATCACGATGTCCACGCCTTCGCCGAGCACGTTCAGTTCCGAGTCGGTGACCAGCGCGGCCACCTCGATGAGTGCGTCGTCCGTCAGCGAGAGCCCGGTCATCTCGCAGTCGATCCACACCATGCGATCGTTCATGCGTCCTACCTTAGGGGGTGTCCTGGGGAACGGGGGGAGACCCGGCGGCCGCCCCCGGCACGCCCGACGGGCCCCCGGGGAGGTGTCCCGGGGGCCCGTCGGTCTTCTCGGTGCGCGGCTTGTGGCGGCGCGGTACGGGGGTGGGGCTACGGCGCGCTGCGCTGGCCCGGCAGCGCGGCCCGGCCGGGGCCGAAGGCGTCCGACGGCAGCCGGCCCGGCTCCAGCGGGCCCATCGGCCGGCGCGGAGCCGAGGCGAGCTGCGCCGGCACGACCGGGTCGAGCACCGCGGTCCCGCCGTCACCCTGCGGACGCCTGGCCCGGTACGCGGCCCGGTAGGCGGCCGGCGAGGAGCCGAGCTGCCGCCGGAAGTGCCCGCGCAGGGCGACCGGCGAGCGGAAGCCGCAGCGCCCGGCGACCTCGTCGACCGAGTAGTCGGAGGTCTCCAGGAGCCGCTGCGCCTGGAGCACCCGCTGGGTGATCAGCCACTGGAGCGGGGCGGAGCCCGTCAGCGAGCGGAACCGGCGGTCGAAGGTCCGCCGCGACATGTACGCGCGGGCCGCCAGGGTCTCCACGTCGAACTGCTCGTGGAGGTGCTCCAGCGCCCAGGCGACGACCTCGGCCAGCGGGTCGGCGCCGATCTCCTCGGGTAAAGACCTGTCGAGGTAGCGCTCCTGACCGCCGCTGCGCCTCGGCGGGACGACCAGCCGGCGCGCCAGGGCGCCCGCGGCCTCCGTGCCGTGGTCGGTCCGCACGATGTGCAGGCAGAGGTCGATGCCGGCCGCCGTGCCCGCGGAGGTCAGCACGTCGCCGTCGTCGACGAAGAGCTCCCGGGGGTCCACGTGGACCGAGGGGTAGCGCTTGGCGAGCGTCGGCGCGTACATCCAGTGCGTGGTCGCGGGGCGCCCGTCGAGCAGGCCGGCCGCGGCGAGGACGAAGGCCCCCGTGCACAGGCCGACGATGCGCGCGCCCTCCTCGTGCGCCCGGCGGAGCGCTTCGAGCGCTTCCGGGGGCGGCGGGGAGGTGATCGAGCGCCAGGCCGGCACGACGACGGTGCCGGCGCGGCTGATGGCCTCCAGGCCGTACGGCGCGGTGAGTTCGAGTCCCCCTGTGGTCCGCAGGGGGCCGTCCTCGCCGGCGCACACGAGGAGCCGGTAGCGTGGCACCCCCGCGTCCTGACGGTCGATGCCGAACACGGAGAGCGGGATGGAGCTCTCGAAGATGGGCCCGCCGCTGAACAGCAGTACCGCGACGACTTCGCGACGGCGGCGCCCGGACAGCTTCCGTGCCGCCTCCGGTGCGACGGAGTGGTCCTGGCTCATGACGCTAAGCCCCCCTCGGTGTTGGCGTCTCCCTGGTCGTGTCGCTGTGCCACGTTTCCCCTCGGTTTTGCACGAGACCCCAGTCTTCGGTACCCATGATCGAATCTACTGCGTCCGGTGCCGCCGGCGTGACAAGTTCTCCGCCCGGCGGATTGTCGACATGGGTACGTGGCGTGAAGCGTTCGATCGGCCGACGCAGTCCAGAGCGTGGACGCCAAGCCCTACGCGGGTTGAGCGGTCTTCGGCCAGTCTTTGACCGCTAGTCGGAACTTGGCTGAAAACGTATGGGAATCGACGTACGACCCTGTCAACTCCGAGGGTGTCCGCGACCAGTACGGGGGCGCGCGCGCTCGGCGCGCAAGCCATTTTCCGAGCGGCGCAGCAGCACCCGGCAGGCGGCCGTCACGGCGGCGAGCCCCAGGGCCGCGCCGGCGGCGCCGCCGAGGGAGGTCCCGTAGACCACCAGGACCACCGGCACGAGCGCGCAGCAGAAGACCGCCCAGCGCACCACGTCGCTCGCCGCGTCCGGCCCCGGGGCGGCCGGCTCCTCCGCCGGGGTCCGGCGCCGCCCGCGCGGGGCGGGGGGCCCGGCGGCGGCGCGGGGCGCGGCTCCGGGGGCTTCGGGGGGCCGGACGGCGGGGGCGGAGGAGGGTGCGGGCACGGGCGGACTCCCTGCGGCGACGGCGTGACCTGTGGGAACGAGGAATGGAACGTTCCGGTCACTGCGGCGGGCGCCCGTTCGGCCCCCTGCCGACAGCTGTAGGGGACAAGCGGCATTGCGCGAGGGTGCGGGGCTCGTGCATTCTCCGGGGAACGCCGTAAGGGTGTCCCCCGAAGTGCCGGAGACACCCCTGGGCACGGGAGGAGTGTCGCCGTACCCTTGGGGGTATGGGCTTGGGAAGATGATTCCCGGACACAGCTCCGCCGCCAACCGTTGTTCCGCTCCCCCTTTCCGTCCCTCCCAAGAGGACTCTCTTCGCCGAGACACCGATGGCCGGTCACGAATTCCCCGAACCCGCGGACCGCAAGCGCGTCGCCGACTCCACGGCCGACCCCCTCGCGGTGGAACAGCCACGCCACTCCTGCGATCCGGCCTTCCGGCACGGAGTGGTCGTCGGCTTCGACGGCTCCACGTCCAGTGAGCGCGCCCTCGCCTACGCCATCGGCATGGCCCGCCGCTCGGCCTCGGGCCTGATCATCGTGCACGTCGCCAACCGGCTGCCCACCACCGTGTGGGCCGGCTGCGAGCCGCCGGTCTTCGTGGACGTGCCCGACCATCGCACCGAGGTCCTCGGGCTGGAGCTCGCCTGTGCCGAGCACCTCTCCGAGGTGCCCTGGATCCTGGTCGAGCGCGGCGGGGACATCTGCCACGAACTGGAGGAGGTCGGCAAGGAGTACGCCGCCGACGCCATCGTGGTCGGCTCCACCCATGGCATCGTCGGCCGGATCTTCGGCTCGGTGGCCGGCCGGCTCGCCCGGCGGGCCCAGCGGCCCGTCGTCGTCATCCCGTAGCCGGACCGTACGCGTCCGTCCCAGCGGACACATCGTCAACTCCCTTGATTCGGCCAATATTTCGGCCTTCCTCAGGTGAATTGTGTGCTTGTGAAGGGTAGCTAAAGAGCACCGGAACAAAGTGGCCCAAGCAGCACAACTGCACTCCTGAAGGGAGCCCGCCGTGTCCAACGAAGCCGCCGCGGGAAACACCACCTCCACCCTCGGAAACCTCGCCCTCGGACTCACCCTCCTCGCCTTCGGCCTCGGCTCCACCGGCGTGATCGACCACGTCGGCCCGTCCGACGCCGCCGGTCTCGCCACCTTCGTCGGGGGCGTCGCCCTCTTCGTCGTCGGCCTGCTCGCCCTGCGCGCCGGCGACAGCGGCACGGGCACCGCCTACGCGGCCCTCGGTGCCTTCTGGTTCACCTGGGGCACCGGCGCGGGCGGCGAGCACTCCTCCGAGGCCGCCGGGCTCTTCCTGCTGCTGTGGGCGCTCCTCGCGCTCACCCTGACCCTCGCGGCGGGCGGCAGCGGGCTGTTCGGCCAGGGCGTGTACGGGCTGCTGTTCGTCGCGCTGCTGCTCCTGGGCATCGGCGCCCTCGCGGGCAACGCGGGCCTCGGCAAGGCGGGCGGCTGGGTCGCCGCGGTCGCCGGTCTCGCGGCCTGGTACGGCGCCACGGCCGCCGCCGCGGGCTGGCCGACCTCGGTGGCCCGGGCGTCCCGTGGAGCGGCCGCCGCGAGCTGAGCGGCCGGCGGGACGTACGCGGACACGGCGTACGAAAGCGGCGGTCCCCGTGCACCTGGGATGCACGGGGACCGCTTTCGTGTCCGGTCGACCGCCGGGGGACAGGCCTGGCGGGCGGGGCCCCGGGGGACAGGCCCGGGGCGCCCCTACTCGACCGTGACGGACTTGGCCAGGTTGCGCGGCTTGTCGATGTCGCGGCCCATGGCGAGCGCCGTGTGGTAGGCGAGGAGCTGGAGCGGGATGCCCATCAGGATGGGGTCGAGCTCGTCCTCGTTCTTCGGCACGACGATGGTGTGGTCGGCCTTCTCCTGGACCTGGTGCGCGACCGCGAGGATCCGGCCGCTGCGGGCCTTGATCTCCTCCAGCGCGGCGCGGTTCTTCTCCAGCAGGTCGTCGTCGGGGACGATGGCGACCGTCGGCAGGGCGGGCTCGATGAGGGCGAGCGGGCCGTGCTTCAGCTCGGAGGCCGGGTAGGCCTCGGCGTGGATGTAGGAGATCTCCTTCAGCTTGAGGGAGGCCTCCAGGGCGACCGGGTAGCCCCGGACGCGGCCGATGAACATCATCGACTGGGCGCCCGCGTACTCCTTGGCCAGCTTCTTGATCTCGTCCTCGCTCTTGAGGATCTCCTCGATCTGGCCGGGCAGCCGGCGCAGGCCCTCGATGATCCGCTTGCCGTCGGTGACGGACAGGTCGCGGATGCGGCCGAGGTGCAGGGCGAGCAGCGCGAAGGCGACCACCGTGTTGGTGAAGCACTTGGTGGAGACGACGCAGACCTCGGGGCCGGCGTGCACGTACACGCCGCCGTCGGCCTCGCGGGCGATCGCGGAGCCGACCACGTTGACGACGCCGAGGACCCGGGCGCCCTTGCGCTTGAGCTCCTGGACGGCGGCCAGCACGTCGTAGGTCTCGCCGGACTGGGAGACCGCGACGTACAGGGTGTCGGGGTCCACGACCGGGTTGCGGTAGCGGAACTCGGAGGCCGGCTCGGCGTCGGCCGGGATGCGGGCCATGCCCTCGATCAGCGAGGCGCCGATCAGACCGGCGTGGTACGAGGTGCCGCAGCCGAGGATCTTGATCCGGCGGATGGAGCGGGCCTCGCGGGCGTCCAGGTTGAGGCCGCCGAGGTGCACGGTGGAGAAGCGGTCGTCGATCCGGCCGCGCAGCACGCGGTCGACCGCGTCGGGCTGCTCGGAGATCTCCTTGTGCATGTACGTGTCGTGGCCGCCCATGTCGTACGAGGCGGCCTCCCACTCGACGGTCTCCGGGGTGGCGGTGGTGGACGCGCCCGTCGTCGTGTACGTGCGGAAGTCGTCGGCCTTCAGGGTGGCCATCTCGCCGTCGTCGAGGGTGACGACCTGGCGGGTGTGGGCGACCAGGGCGGCGACGTCGGAGGCGACGAACATCTCCTTCTCGCCGATGCCGAGGACGACCGGGGAGCCGTTGCGGGCCACCACGATGCGGTCGTTGAAGTCGGCGTGCATCACAGCGATGCCGTAGGTGCCCTCGATGTGCTTGAGCGCCTCGCGGACCTTCTCCTCCAGGGAGTCGGCCTGGGAGCGGGCGATCAGGTGGACGATGACCTCGGTGTCGGTCTCGGAGACGAAGACGACGCCCTCGGCCTCCAGCTTGACGCGCAGCTCGGCCGCGTTGTCGACGATGCCGTTGTGGACGACGGCGACCTTGTTCTCCGCGTCGAGGTGCGGGTGCGCGTTGATGTCGCTGGGGGCGCCGTGGGTGGCCCAGCGGGTGTGGGCGATGCCGGTGGTGCCGGCGAAGCGCTTGGGGACCCGGGCCTCCAGGTCGCGGACCCGGCCCTTGGCCTTGACCATCTTCAGGCCGGCGGCCTTCGGGCTGGTGACGACGATGCCGGCGGAGTCGTAACCGCGGTACTCCAGGCGCTGGAGTCCTTCGAGCAGCAGCGGGGCGACGTCACGCCTGCCGATGTAACCGACGATTCCACACACAGGTGTTGATCCTCCAAGGTCAGTGGGGGCGCTCGGCCGACTCAGCCGTAGACGATGCGGCGCAGCTGCCGGAGGGAGAGCTCCGGGGGCGCCACCGCGCGGTGCGGGAGTTCGCCCGCGATCCGCTCGAAGATCTCGGCGTTCACCGAGCCGCCCGACTGCAGTTCGCGATGGCGGCGCCGGACGAAGTCCTCGGTCGACTCGTCGAAGTACGCCAGCACGTCGAGCACCACCCGGGCGGCCTCACCGCGCTGGAGCGCGGTGCTGCGGACCAGATGGTCGATGAGGTCGTCGTGCGACGGTCGGCGTTCGAGCACCCGTGAATACTGAGGGGTACCCGAGGGGCATTGCAAGAATCCTGCCCGAAATCGGGCAGCAGGAGCCATGATCGCGCCGCCGAATGGGCTAATTGGTCTACACCTTGACCGCGACTGAGGCGCGGGGTACGCATGGTGACCGAACGGATACGCCACGCTCGCCGCACGCCCATCGACCGTCATCGAAAGGGACAGGCCCGTGAGACAGCGCAGAACGTTTCCGCGACTCCTCGGTTCACTCCTCCTCGTCGCCGCCGGCCTCGCCACCGTCGGCGCCGTCGGCCCCCCGCGCGCCGACGGCCGGGAACCCGCCGCCCCCCGCCCGCTCGGCGCGGTCGTGCCCGCGCCCGCCGCCGTCGCCCCCGGCGGCGCCCCGTACACCCTCGGCCGCTCCAGCGTCGTCCGCGTCGACCCGGGCACCGGCGGCGCCCAGGCCCGCGAGTCCCGCGCCATCGGCCGCTACCTCGCCGGACTGCTCCGCCCCTCCACCGGCTACCCGCTGCCCGTCGTCGACGCCCACGCCGACGACGCGGCCCGGGGCGGCATCCTGCTCCGCGTCTCCCCGCGCGCCACCGCGCTCGGCGAGGAGGGCTACGAGCTGCGCTCCGGCCGCACCGGCGTCACCCTCACCGCGCACCGGCCCGCCGGGCTCTTCCGCGGCGTCCAGACCCTGCGCCAGCAGCTCCCCGCCGCCGTCGAGAAGCGCACCGTCCAGCCCGGCCCCTGGCAGATCGCCGGCGGCACCGTCACCGACACCCCGCGCTTCGCCTACCGGGGCGCCATGCTCGACGTCTCCCGCCACTTCTTCACCGTCGACCAGGTCAAGCGCTACATCGACCAGCTCGCCCTCTACAAGATCAACAAGCTGCATCTGCACCTCAGCGACGACCAGGGCTGGCGCATCGCCATCGACTCCTGGCCCCGGCTCGCCACGTACGGCGGCTCCACCCAGGTCGGCGGCGGCCCCGGCGGCTTCTACACCAAGGACGACTACCGCGAGATCGTCCGCTACGCCGCCTCCCGCTACCAGGAGGTCGTCCCCGAGATCGACCTGCCCGGCCACACCAACGCGGCCCTCGCCTCCTACGCCGAACTCAACTGCGACGGCGTCGCCCCGCCGCTCTACACCGGCACCTCCGTCGGCTTCAGCTCGCTGTGCGTGCCGAAGGAGATCACGTACGACTTCGTCGACGACGTGATCCGCGAGCTCGCCGCCCTCACCCCGGGCCGCTACCTCCACATCGGCGGCGACGAGGCCCACTCCACCAGCCACGAGGACTACGTCGCCTTCATGGACCGGGTCCAGCCCGTCGTCGCGAAGTACGGCAAGACGGTCATCGGCTGGCACCAGCTGACCGGCGCCCGGCCCGCCGAGGGCGCCCTCGTCCAGTACTGGGGCCTGGACCGCGGCTCCGCCGCCGAGAAGGAGCGGGTCGCGGCGGCCGGCCGGAACGGCACCGGGGTCATCCTGTCGCCCGCCGACCGCGCCTACCTCGACATGAAGTACACCAAGGACACCCCGCTCGGCCTCTCCTGGGCCGGCTACGTCGAGGTCCAGCGGTCCTACGACTGGAACCCCGCCACCCTCCTGCCCGGCCTGCCCGAATCGGCGATCGCGGGCGTGGAGGCCCCGCTGTGGACCGAGACGATCTCGCGGAGCGCCCACATCGACACCATGGCCTTCCCCCGCCTGCCCGGCATCGCCGAGCTCGGCTGGTCCCCGGCCGCCACCCACGACTGGGAGGCGTACAGGCTCCGCCTCGCCGCGCAGGGCCCGCGCCTGACCGCCCTCGGCATCGGCTACCACCGCTCGCCGCAGGTGCCGTGGGAGGCCGAGTAGGCAGACGCGCGACGGCGCGGGCCCCGGCGGAGGACCGTACTCCGCCGGGGCCCGCGCCGGGCCGTGGGGTGGGTGGGGCTCAGGCGAACCGGGCGATCGGGTTCACCAGGTCGCCGACGAGCTGGAGCGCCGCCGACGGGTCCGCCAGGTCCACCATCTGGCGGTTGTTGCGGAGCTGGAGGCGGTTGAGGGCCGACAGCGCGAAGGTCTCCGCGAAGACGTCGTACTGGGCGAAGCGGTCCGCCAGCGCCGGGTTGGCCGCCTGGTAGCGCTTCACGCAGTCGGCGACCGCACGCCAGAACTCGTCCTCCGGCACCGTCCCCTCGGCCGCCAGCGTGGCGCCCAGGAAACGGAAGAAGCAGTCGAAGACGTCCGTGAAGACCGAGAGCAGCTTCATGTCCTCGGGGACCTCGGCGCGCACCCGCTCCACCGCCGGCGGCAGCACCGCGTCCGGGTCCATCACGCAGATCTCCTCGGCGATGTCCTTGAACACCGCGCGGACCACCGCGCCCTTCTCGTCCAGGACCAGGATCACGTTCTCGCCGTGCGGCATGTAGACCAGGTCGTAGGCGTAGAAGCAGTGCAGCACCGGCAGCAGGTACGCGTCGAGGTAGCCGCGCAGCCACTCCGCCGGGGCCAGGCCCGACTCCTTGACCAGGGCGCCCGCGAACGAGGCCCCCGCGTGGTCGACGTGGAGGAGGGAGGCCATCGTGGCCAGCCGCTCGCCCTCGCCCAGCGAGGCCACCGGCGACTCGCGCCACAGCGCCGCCAGCATCTTGCGGTAGGGCGAGTAGCGGTCGGTGGCCGCCTCGTACTCCAGGTGCCGGTAGCCCACCGCCGCGCGCTCGCGGATGATCGAGAAGCGGGCCGCCTTCAGGACGGAGTCCGACTCGATCAGGCCCGCCAGCCAGTCGTTGATGGCCGGGGTGGCCTCCATGTACGCCGCCGAGAGGCCGCGCATGAAGCCCATGTTGAGGACCGACAGCGCCGTCTTCACATAGTGCTTCGCCGGGTCGGCGGTGTTGAAGAAGGTACGGATGGACTGCTGCGCCAGGTAGGCGTCGTCGCCCTCGCCCAGGTACACCAGCCGCTGCTGGGCGACCTCGGCGGCGAAGGTGACGGACAGCTTGTTCCACCACTGCCACGGGTGCACCGGCATCAGCAGGTAGTCCGCGAAGTCGAGGCCGCGGGCCGCCAGGACGGCCGCGAAGCCGTCCACGGCCGCGTCGCCGAGCTCGGCGCGCACGAAGGTCTCGTAGTCGATCCCCGCGCCCGCCGTGAAGGTGGTGCGGTCGCGGTGCGCGGCCAGCCACACCAGGTGGATCGGGGACGCCGCCTCCGGGGCGTACGCCCGGTACTCGTCCACGCCGAAGCCGAGCCGCCCGTTGTTGGCGACGAAGCAGGGGTGGCCCTCGGTCATCCCGGTCTCGATCGCCTGGAAGTCGGCACGGGCCAGCTCCGCCGCCGTCACCCGCGGCTTGGTCGCCTTGTACGCCGTGCCGGCCAGCGTGGAGGAGATCTCCTCCAGGTACACCGGCAGGATCTCGTCGCTCAGGCCGAGGGCGCCGCGCAGCCCCGTGACGAAGCGCAGGGCGTCGAGGGGGAGCTGCTCGTTGCCGGAGTGGCAGCTGATCGAGTCCGGGTAGATCTGCCAGTGGTCCAGCGCGAAGCGGTCGGCGGTGAAGCGGTACTCGGTGCGCCCGTCGTCGCTGAGCACCCGGTAGCGGCCCTCGCCGAGCTCCTGCGGGTCGAGCAGCCGCTCGTGGGCGAACTCGGCGAGGCCCTTGCGGATCAGCGCCCGGTTGGCGTCGGCCCAGCGCTCGGGGGTGAGGTGGGCGACGGGGTCGGCGAAGGTGCTCATGCTGTGGCTCCCGTGGCGGCCGTGGCGGCCTCGAACTGGGCGCGGGTGCAGAAGCTCAGCAGCGCGGCCTTCTCGGGCTTCTGTATCTCCCGCTCCGGAACGAATCCGACGGCGGCGTTGAGCGCGTGCACGGCGGTGTTGCGGACGTCGGGCTCGACGACCACGCGGGCGGTCGCCGGGTCGGCGAACAGCTCGCGCATCACGGCGGTGATCACCAGCCGGGTGAAGCCGTGCACGGGGGTGTCGGTGGGCGCGACGAGGAAGTGCATCCCGACGTCGCCGGGCTGCGCCTCGTAGAGGCCGACGAGCTCGGCCTCCGCCGGGTCGTAGCGCTCCATGAGGAAGGCGGGCTCACCGTCCACGAGCCCGATGAAGGCGTCGTGGTGCGGGTGGGCGGCGATCTCCATGTAGGCGCGCTCCACGTCCTGGAGCTTCGCGTCCTGCATCATCCAGAAGGCGGCCTTGGGGTGGGTGACCCACGGGTGGATCAGCTCCGCGTCCTTGAGCGGATCGAGCGGGCGTATCGACACGGTCATACCGAAAACTCCTGGAAAGCGATGGTCTTCTCGACGGGGTAGTACTCGGAACCCAGCATCTCCCCGATGATGTACGCGTTGCGGTACGCGCCCATGCCCAGGTCGGGCGAGGTGACCGAGTGGGCGTGCACGGCGGCGTTCTGGAGGAAGACGCCGTGGCCCGTCGTGTCGATCGAGTAGTTGCGGGCCACGTCGAAGCGGCCCTGGGTGTCCCAGCGGAAGCGGCCGGCGACCGGCTCCAGGAAGGCGGGGACGGCGTACTTGTAGCCGGTCGCGAGGATCAGGCCCTCGGTCTCGACGGTGAAGTCCTTCTCCTGCTCCTCCTGGCGGAAGCCGAGCGTGTAGCTCCCGGTGGCCTCGTCGTAGGCGGCCGTGCGCAGCGCTGAGTTGGTGAGCAGGCGGGTGGGGACCGGGCCGTTCAGGTTCTTCTGGTAGAGCAGGTCGAAGATCGCGTCGACCAGCTCGCCGTCGATGCCCTTGAACAGGCCCTTCTGCGCGGTCTCCAGGCGGGAGCGGGTGGCCTCGGGGAGGGCGTGGAAGTAGTCCACGTACTCGGGGGAGGTCATCTCCAGGGTGAGCTTGGTGTACTCCAGCGGGAAGAAGCGCGGGGAGCGGGTCACCCAGTTGAGCCGGTAGCCGTGGACGTCGATCTCGGAGAGGAGGTCGTAGTAGATCTCGGCGGCGCTCTGGCCGCTGCCCACCAGGGTGATCGACTTCTTCTTCTGGAGCGCCTCCTTGTTCGGGAGGTAGCGCGAGTTGTGGAGGAAGTCGCCGCCCAGGTCCGCGCAGGACTCGGGGATGTGCGGCGGGGTGCCGGTGCCGAGCACGAGGCGGCGGGAGCGGAACGTTTCGCCGGACTCGGTGGCCACCACGTACTCCTCGGCGGCCTCGTCGAAGGTGACGGCCGAGACGGTGGTGGAGAAGCGCACGTTGGAGAGTTTCGCGGCGGCCCAGCGGCAGTAGTCGTTGTACTCCGTCCGCAGCGGATAGAAGTTCTCGCGGATGTAGAAGGAGTAGAGCCGGCCCTTCTCCTTCAGGTAGTTCAGGAAGGAGTACGGGGAGGTCGGGTCGGCCATCGTGACCAGGTCCGACATGAACGGGGTCTGGAGGTGGGCGCCTTCGAGGAACATCCCCGAGTGCCACTCGAAGTCCGGCTTGGACTCCAGGAACACCCCGTTCAGCTGGTCGATGGGCTCCGTCAGGCAGGCCAGGCCGAGGTTGAACGGACCGAGACCGATGCCGATGAAGTCATAGGTCGTCTCAGGCGTGGACAAGGTTCTCTCCCAGGTACTGCTCGGCGTGGCCGGCTATCAGATCGAGGACGGCGGCGATGTCGGCCACGGTCGTCTCGGGGTTGAGCAGGGTGAACTTCAGGTACTGGCGGCCGTCGACCTTGGTGCCCGCGACCACGGCCTCGCCGGAGGCGAACAGGGCCTTGCGGGCGTGGAGGTTGGCGCGGTCGATCTCCTCGGGCGAGGTGACGGCCTCGGGGATGTAGCGGTAGACCAGGGTGGAGAGCTGCGGCTCGACGACCACGTCGTAGCGCGGGTCGGCGGCGAGCAGCTCGAAGCCGGCCCGGGCCAGGTCGCAGACCTCGTCGAAGAGCTCGCCGACGCCGTCGGCGCCCATGACGCGCAGGGTCATCCACAGCTTGAGCGCGTCGAAGCGGCGGGTGGTCTGGAGGGACTTGTCGACCTGGTTGGGGATCAGCTCGGTGACGGCGCGGCGGGGGTTCAGGTAGTCGGCGTGGTAGGTCGCGTGGCGCAGGGTGGCGCCGTCGCGGACCAGCAGGGCCGAGGAACTGACCGGCTGGAAGAAGGACTTGTGGAAGTCGACGGTGACCGAGTCGGCCCGCTCGATGCCGGCCAGCAGCTCGCGGCGGGTGCGCGAGGCGAGCAGCCCGCAGCCGTAGGCGGCGTCGACGTGCATCCAGGCGCCGTACTCGGCGGCGAGGGCGGCGACCTCGGGCAGCGGGTCGATGGAGCCGAAGTCGGTGGTGCCGGCGGTGGCGACGATCGCCATCGGGACCAGGCCCTCGGCGCGGCAGGCCTCCAGCTCGGCGGCGAGGACGACGGACTGCATCCGCTTCTCGCGGTCGACCGGGATGGAGATGACGGCGTCGGCGCCGAGGCCGAGCAGGGTGGCCGACTTCTGGACGCTGAAGTGGCTGCACTCGGAGGAGAAGATCCGCAGTTTCGCCAGGTCGGCGGGGCCGGAGAAGCCGGCCGGGGCCTTGGCCTCCTCGCGGGCCAGCAGCAGCGCCTGGAGGTTGGACTGGGTGCCGCCGCTGGTGAAGACGCCGTCGGCGGCGGCGCCGAGGCCGATCCGGCCGGTGGTCCAGTCGATCAGCTTGCGCTCGATCAGGGTGCCGCCGGCGCTCTGGTCCCAGGTGTCCAGGGAGGAGTTGACGGCGGAGAGGACGGCCTCGCCGAGGACGGCGGGGATGACCACCGGGCAGTTGAGGTGCCCGAGGTAGCGCGGGTGGTGGAAGTAGACCGCGTCGCGGAGGTAGACGTCCTCCAGCTCGTCGAGGACGGCGGAGGCGTCGCCGAGCGGGCGGTCCAGGTCCACCGCGTCGACCACGGGGGCGAGTTCGGCGGGCGTGATGCCGCTGAACGGGCCGCGCGTCGTGGCGAGTTTCCGCGCCACCCGCTCCACTCCTTCGGTGACGGAGCGTCGGTATGACTCCGCCGTCGTGTCGTTGAGCAGGTGGGAACGCATGTGGGGGCCCTTCCGGGTTTGGGGGACACGGTCGGTCAAGGCGAAAGTAAGGTTAGCCTAACCTAATCCCGGTACACAACAACGGCCCCCCAACCCGCGAGGGTTGAGGGGCCGTCGGCCCTGTGGGGGGGATCTAGAGACGCCCAGAGACGCCGGGAGACGCCGAGGGGTGCCGGGGCGCCGGGGTGCCGAGGGGTACGGAGACTCCGGGTCCGGCGCCGCCGCTAGGCCGCCGCCGGGGTGCCGTCCCGCTCCGCGTCCTGGACCGCCTCGTCCGGCACCTCGCGCAGGGCGTCCTCCGAGAGGCCCTTGCGCCAGTAGCCGACGAAGGTCACCCGCCGCTTGTCGAGCCCGCGCTCCCGCACGAAGTGCCGGCGCAGCGCCTTCACCGCGCCGGACTCGCCCGCGATCCACACGTACGGGGCCTCGCCCGGGAGTTCGGCGGCCGTCACGGCCTCGACGGCGGACGGCGCGCCCTCCTCCCGTACCAGCCAGGTGATCGTCGCGTCGGCCTCGGTCGCCAGCTCCATGCGGTCGCCGGAGTAGGGGACTTCGAGGTAGACGTGGGCGCGGGTCTCGGCCGGCAGCCACTCCAGGATTCCGGAGACGGCGGGCAGGGCCGTCTCGTCGCCCCAGATCAGCACCGCGTCCGCGTCCTCGGGGAGCCGGAAGCGCACCCCGGTGTTGTCGGCGACCGCGGGGCCGAGCACGACCACCCGGTCGCCGGGCTTCGCGTGCTGGGCCCAGCGGCAGGCGGGCCCGCCGTCCTCGTGCACGGCGAAGTCGATGTCCATCTCGGGCACGGGGGAGTGGCGCTGCTCGCGGACGGTGTACGAGCGCATCACGGCCCGCTCGTCGTGCGGCATGGCCCGCCAGGCGCCGAGGATCGCGTACATGTCCGGCTCGTCCAGCGGCGGCAGGACCGGGGCGTCCTGTCCCGGGTGCGGCAGGAAGAGCGAGAGCGACTGGTCGCGGCCCCCGGCGGCGAAGCCCTTCAGGTCCTCACCGGTGAAGGTGACGCGGACCAGGGTGGGGCCGAGCCGCCGGGTCCGGTCGACCTGGAGGCTGAAGAACTGGAACGGGGCGGTCTCGGCGTGCGTCATGGGTCAGGACACCTTCTTGGCGTTCTCGAGGGCCTTGGCCAGGTCCTCCAGGAGCGGGGCGCACTTGGCGTACGAGTAGATGGGCTCGGTCACGCGCGGGATGACCTGGCCGGCCTTGACGGCGGGCAGCGCGGCCCAGGTGGGCTTCGACTTCAGGGCCTCGGGCTGGAGGGCCGAGGTGCGGTTGTCGAGCATGATGACGTCGGCCTTGTACTTGTCGACGTTCTCCCAGCTCAGGCCCTCGAACCAGCCGCCCTGGTCCAGGGCGGTGGGCGTCACGATGTTGACGCCGAGGCTCTGGAAGAAGAGCGTGTCGGTCGGGCGGACCGGGGTGGAGACGTAGAAGAGGTCCGGGGAGGCGGAGCCGATCAGGACCTTGACGTCCTTCTTGCCGGCGGCGGCCTTGCGGACGCGCTCGGCGGCGGCCTCGAAGCGGGCCTTGTCCTTCTTGATCTGCTCGGTGTTCACGTCGGCGCCGAGCGCGGCGGCGAGGTCGGCGTGCCGCTGGAGCACCTCGGGCATGGTCTTGTCGGCGGCCCACAGGGCGACGCTCGGCGCGATCTTGGCGATCTTGTCCTTCTGCTCCGCCGGGACGTACCAGAGGTCGTTCTTCTCCCACATGTCGGTGACGAGCAGGTCGGGCTGGAGCTTGAGGTACTCCTCCGTCTTGAACTCGCCCCAGACGTTGCCGATGACCTTGACCTTGTTGATGTCGAGGTCGCCGGCCTGCACGTCGGCGGTGACCGCGCCGGTCTTCGGGTCCTTGACGGTGGTCGGGCCGAAGACGCCCTTGACGTCGACGCCGAAGTCCTTGAGGGCGGCGGCGGTGCCGGTGAAGGCCACGATGTTCTTCGGGGTGCTCTTCGTCTCGACGACGGTGCCCCGGTCGTCGGTGAACTTCCACGGGCCGGCCTTCTCGGAAGCCTTGGCGGGCGCGTCGCCGCCCTTCGCGTCGCCGCCACCGCAGGCGGTGAGCGTGGCGACGAGCCCGAGGGCGCCGCCGGCGGCGATCAGGCCGCGGCGGGTGAGGAGGGAGGCTCGGGCGGTGCTGGGCATGGCGGAGTCGCTTTCGGTACGAGCCGGGGTCGGCCGGGGGTAGACGAAGGTAGGTTAGCCTAACCTCATCAGTACCGACAGGGGTGGGGTCGGAAGCGGCCCGGAGCGGCGGGAAGCCCGCCGCCCCCGAGGGGGCGACGGGCTCCGCCGTGCGCGTACGGGTCAGGCCGACAGGCCCAACTCCCGGGCGATCAGCATCCGCTGGACCTCGCTCGTGCCCTCGCCGATCTCCAGGATCTTCGAGTCCCGCCACATCCGGGCCACCGGGTACTCGTTCATGAAGCCGTAGCCGCCGTGGATCTGGGTCGCCTCGCGGGCGTTGTCCACCGCGACCGTCGAGGAGTACAGCTTCGCCAGCGCCGCCTCCTTCTTGAAGGACTCGCCCAGGACCAGGCGCGAGGCGGCGTCCCGCCAGCCGACGCGGGCCATGTGGGCCCGCATCTCCATGTCGGCGATCTTGAACTGGATCGCCTGGTTGTCGCCGATCGGGCGGCCGAAGGCGTGACGTTCCTTCGCGTACTTCACCGACTCGTCCACACAGCCCTGCGCGAGACCCGTCGCCAGCGCCGAGATCGCGACCCGGCCCTCGTCCAGGATCCGCAGGAACTGCGCGTAGCCCCGGCCCTCCTCGCCGAGCAGGTTCGCCGCCGGGACGCGCACGTCCTGGAAGGACAGCTCGCGGGTGTCCGAGGCGTTCCAGCCGACCTTCGAGTACGGCGCCGCGACCGTGAAGCCCGGCGTGCCCGAGGGCACGATGATCGACGAGATCAGCGGGCGCCCGTCCGGCTTCCGGCCGGTCACCGCCGTCACCGTCACCAGACCCGTGATGTCCGTACCGGAGTTGGTGATGAAGCACTTCGAGCCGTTGATCACCCAGTCGTCGCCGTCCCGGACGGCCGTCGTGCGGGTGCCGCCCGCGTCCGAGCCGGCGCCCGGCTCGGTCAGCCCGAAGGCGCCCAGCACCTCGCCCGAGCACAGCTTCGGCAGCCACTGGCGCTTCTGCTCCTCGGTGCCGAAGCGGAAGACCGGCATCGCGCCCAGCGAGACACCCGCCTCCAGGGTGATCGCCACCGAGGAGTCCACCCGGGCCAGCTCCTCCAGCGCGATGCCCAGCGCCAGGTAGTCGCCGCCCATCCCGCCGTACTCCTCGGGGAACGGCAGCCCGAACAGGCCCATGCGGCCCATCTCGCGGACGATCTCGTACGGGAACTCATGGCGCTCGTAGAAGTCGCCGATCTTCGGGGCGACGACGTCGTGGGCGAACTCCTCGACGGTGCGGCGGAGTTGCTCGTGCTCTTCGGAGAGCCGGTGGTCGAGGGACATGCTCAGGACTCCTTGTGGGAGAGCGCGCGGACGGTACGGGACGGGCTCGGCCGCCCCAGCTGTTCGGCCATCCACCCGCTGGTGGCGGTGAGGGCGGCCAGGTCGACCCCGGTCTCGATGCCGAGGCCGTCGAGCATCCACACGAGGTCCTCGGTGGCCAGATTGCCGGTCGCGCTCTTCGCGTACGGGCAGCCGCCGAGGCCGCCCGCGGAGGCGTCGACCGTGGTCACGCCGTGCCGGAGCGCGGCGAGCGTGTTGGACAGGGCCTGCCCGTAGGTGTCGTGGAAGTGCACGGCGAGCCGGGAGGTGGGCACCCCCGCCTCGTTCAGCGCCGACAGCAGCGCCTGGACGTGCCCCGGGGTGGCGACGCCGATCGTGTCGCCCAGGCTCAGCTCGTCGCAGCCCATCTCGGCGAGCGCCTTCGTCACCCGCACCACCTGCTCGACGGGGACGGCGCCCTCCCAGGGGTCGCCGAAGCACATCGACAGATAGCCGCGGATCGTCAGGCCCTGCTCTATCGCCCGGATCACCACCGGCTCGAACATGGCGAGGGCCTCGTCCACGGTCCGGTTCAGGTTGGCCTTCGCGAAGGACTCGGTCGCCGAGGCGAACACCGCCACGTGCCGGGCGCCCAGCGCGAGCGCCCGGTCGAGACCCCGCTCGTTCGGCACCAGCACCGGCAGCCGCACCGGGAGCCCCGAGACCTGGGGGAACAGCTCCTCCGCGTCCGCCAGTTGGGGCACCCACCTGGGGTGCACGAAGCTCGTCGCCTCCACCGTCGAGAGGCCCGCCGCCGCCAGCCGGCGCACGAACTCGGCCTTCACCGCCGTCGGGACGACCGTCTTCTCGTTCTGCAGCCCGTCCCGGGGCCCCACCTCGTGGATCCGCACCCGGGCCGGCAGCGCCGGATCGGACACCCGCATCGGCAGACCGCTCATGCCCCCTCCTCCGCCTTCTCCTCGGGCCTCGCGGGCTCCTCGCGTGGGGCGACGACCGCCAGGACCTGGTCCATCGCGACCGTCGTGCCCGGCGTGACGTCGAGCTCGGTGACCGTGCCGGCGTGCGGGGCGGAGATGACGTGCTCCATCTTCATCGCCTCCACCACCAGCAGGCTCTGCCCGGCCTCCACCTCGTCGCCGACCGCCACCTTCACCACGGTCACGGTGCCGGGCATCGGCGCGGCCAGCGTGTCGGCGCCGCCGTGCCGGGCCCCGGACAGGGCCTCGGCCACCGGATCGTGGTCCAGCACCTGCCAGGAGTCGCCGTCCCGGCCGAGCCAGCCGCCCGCCCGGTGGAAGCGGTGGCTCACCCCGTCCACCACGACGGTCACCGAGCCCTCCGCGACCGTCGAGAGCGCGGGCGCCTCCACCGTCACCGGCTCCTGCCCCGGCACCCGCAGCGGGAACGCCGTCGGCGCGGGCGTCCCGCCCAGCCGCCAGCCGCTCGGCACCGAGAACGGATCGGTCCAGCCGTCCCGCGCCACCGGCGCCAGACCCGCCAGGCGCACCGCGGCGGCCGCCGCGTACACCTCCTCCGGCACGCCCTCCGGGACCAGGGACTTGGCGTCCCGCTCCACCAGGCCCGTGTCCAGCTCGCCCGACACCACGTCCGGGTGGGCCAGCAGCCGGCGCAGGAAGCCCGCGTTGGTCGGCACGCCCAGCGTCACCGTCTCCGCCAGCGCCGCCCGCAGCCGGCGCAGCGCCGTCGCCCGGTCCGGTGCGTGCACGATCACCTTCGACAGCATCGGGTCGTACAGCGAGGACACCTCCGTGCCCTCGCTCAGCCCCGAGTCCGTCCGCGCCCCGCCGCCCCTCGGCTCGCGCAGCGCCAGCACCGTGCCGCCCGAGGGCAGGAAGCCGCGCGCCGGGTCCTCCGCGCAGATCCGCGCCTCCACCGCCCAGCCGTCCAGCCGCACGTCCTCCTGCGCGAAGCCCAGCGGCTCGCCCGCCGCCACCCGCAGCTGCCACTCCACCAGGTCCAGGCCGGTGATCAGCTCCGTCACCGGATGCTCCACCTGGAGCCGGGTGTTCATCTCCATGAAGCAGTACGCCGAGGGGTCGCCGCCCGGCACGATGAACTCGACCGTGCCCGCGCCCACATAGCCGCAGGACCGCGCCGCCTCCACCGCCGCCGCGCCCATCGCCGCCCGCAGCTCCGGCGTCAGCAGGACGCTCGGCGCCTCCTCGATGACCTTCTGGTGCCGCCGCTGCAGTGAGCACTCCCGCTCGCCCAGGTGCACCACGGTGCCGTGGGCGTCCGCCAGGACCTGGATCTCGATGTGCCGAGGCCGGTCGATCCAGCGCTCCACCAGCAGCGTGTCGTCGCCGAACGAGGACCGCGCCTCGCGCCGCGCCGCCGCGATCTCCTCCTCCAGCACCGACAGGTCCCGCACCAGCCGCATCCCCTTGCCGCCGCCGCCCGCGCTGGGCTTCAGCAGCACCGGCGCGCCCAGCTCCCGGGCCGCGTCCGCGAGCTCGGGGTCGGCGGCGCCCGGCACGACGGGCACGCCCGCCGCCTTCACCGTCTCCTTCGCCCGGATCTTGTCGCCCATCAGGGCGATCGCCTCGGCGGACGGCCCGATGAAGACCAGGCCCGCCTCCGCGCACGCCCGCGCGAAGCCGGCGTTCTCCGCGAGGAACCCGTATCCGGGGTGCACGGCCTGCGCGCCCGTGCGCCGGGCCGCGTCGAGCAGGGCCGGCACGCTCAGATACGACTCGGCGGCCGGCGGCGGGCCGATCCGCACCGCCGTGTCCGCCTCCCGTACGTGCGGGGCGGCGGCGTCCGCGTCGCTGTAGACGGCGACCGAGCGGACCCCCATCTCCCGCAGCGTGCGGATGACCCGGACGGCGATCTCGCCGCGGTTGGCGACGAGCACTGTGTCGAACATGGACGTCCTCACACCCTCACATCCGGAAGACGCCGAACTGGGGGTCTCCCAGGGGCGCGTTGGCACAGGCGGTCAGGGCGAGGCCGAGGACCTGCCGGGTCTCCATCGGGTCGATGACCCCGTCGTCCCAGAGCCGGGCGCTCGCGTAGTAGGCGCTGCCCTGGGTCTCGTACTGCTCGCGGATCGGGGCCTTGAAGGCCGCCTCCTCCTCGGCGCTCCAGGCGTCGCCCAGCTGGTCGCGCTTGACCGTGGCGAGGACCGAGGCGGCCTGCTCGCCGCCCATCACCGAGATCTTGGCGTTCGGCCACATCCACAGGAAGCGCGGCGAGTACGCCCGGCCGCACATCGAGTAGTTGCCCGCGCCGAACGAACCGCCCACCACGACCGTCAGCTTCGGCACCCGGGTGCTCGCCACGGCCGTCACCATCTTGGCGCCGTGCTTGGCGATGCCGCCGTGCTCGTACGCCTTGCCGACCATGAAGCCGGTGATGTTCTGCAGGAAGACCAGCGGGATGCCGCGCTGGTCGCACAGCTCGATGAAGTGCGCGCCCTTCTGGGCCGACTCCGCGAACAGGATGCCGTTGTTGGCGACGATGCCGACCGGGTGCCCGTGGATCCGGGCGAAGCCGGTGACCAGGGTCTGCCCGTACTCCGCCTTGAACTCCTGGAAGCGGGAGGCGTCCACGACCCGGGCGATCACCTCGCGCACGTCGTACGGGGTCCGCGAGTCGACCGGCACCGCCCCGTACAGCCCCGCCGGGTCCACCTTCGGCTCCTCGGCCGGCTCCACCGCCCAGGGCAGCGGGCCGCGCTCGGGGAGGGTCGCCACGATGTTCCGCACGATCCGCAGGGCGTGCGCGTCGTCCTCCGCGAGGTGGTCGGTGACGCCGGAGATCCGGGAGTGCGTCTCGCCGCCGCCGAGCTCCTCCGCCGTCACGACCTCGCCGGTCGCCGCCTTCACCAGCGGCGGGCCGCCGAGGAAGATCGTGCCCTGGTTCCGGACGATCACGGCCTCGTCGCTCATCGCCGGGACGTACGCCCCGCCGGCGGTGCAGGAGCCCATGACCGCCGCGATCTGCGGGATGCCCGCGCCGGACATCCGGGCCTGGTTGTAGAAGATCCGGCCGAAGTGCTCCCGGTCCGGGAAGACCTCGTCCTGCATCGGCAGGAAGGCGCCGCCGGAGTCGACCAGGTAGAGGCAGGGGAGGCGGTTCTCCAGCGCCACCTCCTGGGCCCGCAGGTGCTTCTTCACCGTCATCGGGTAATACGTGCCGCCCTTGACGGTCGCGTCGTTCGCCACGATCACGCACTCGCGCCCGCTCACCCGGCCGATGCCCGCGATGACGCCGGCGGCCGGGGCCTGCTCGCCGTACATCCCGTTCGCCGCGAGCGGTGCCAGCTCCAGGAAGGGCGAGCCCGGGTCGAGCAGGGTGTCCACCCGGTCCCGGGGCAGCAGCTTGCCGCGCGCGGTGTGCCGGGCCCTGGCCTTCTCGCCGCCGCCCAGCGCGGCGGCGGCCAGCTTGGCGCGGAGCGTGGCGGCCAGCTCGTGGTGGGCCGCCTCGTTGGCCTGCCAGGCAGGCGAGGCGGGGTCCGCCGCACTCGTCAGCACAGGTGCCTGCTGCATCCGTCGAGCTCCCTTGCTCGGTCCACTCGGTCCGCTTGGTTAATGAGCGTTAACGCGTAGGGCTTCAGGTTAACGAGCGCTAACGGGGTTGTCTAGAATCGAATCCATGACCACGACGCCGACCCCGACCGGACGGACCGACGCCCCGACGCGGCGCCAGCAGATCCTCAAGGAGGCCGCCCGCCTCTTCGCCGAGCGCGGCTTCCACGGCGTGGGAGTGGACGAGATAGGAGCCGCCGTCGGCATCAGCGGCCCCGGGCTCTACCGCCACTTCCCCGGCAAGGACGCGATGCTCGCCGAGCTGCTCGTCGGCATCAGCGAGCGCCTCCTCGACGGCGGCCGGCTGCGGGTCGCCGAATCCGCCGGCGACCCCCGCGCCGTCCTCGGCTCCCTCATCGACGGGCACATCGACTTCGCGCTCGACGACCGGCCGCTGATCACTCTCCACGACCGCGAGCTCGACCGGCTCAAGGACGAGGACCGCAAGCGGGTCCGGCAGCTCCAGCGGCAGTACGTCGAGCTCTGGGTCGCCGTCGTCCGCGACCTGTACCCCGCCGCCCCCGAACCCGAGGCCCGCGCCGCCGTCCACGCCGTCTTCGGCCTCCTCAACTCGACCCCGCACCTCGGCGCGCCGCTGGGCCGCTCCGACACGGAACGCCTCCTGCGCGCGCTGGCGCACGGGGCCTTCGGCTCGCTCGCCTGAGCCGCCGCCCCTGCCGACGACGGCGGGGAGGGGTCCGGGCGCGCCCGGACCCGTCACGGCACAATGGCCCCATGCCGATACTCAGCCGCCCCGCCCTCGTCGAGCACCTCGTCCGGACCCGCATCGCGGGCGACGTCGCCACCCCCCGCGACAACAACCTGGCGCACTACCGCAGGCTCGCCAACGGCGACCGGCACTACTGGTTCGGCCTGGAGTTCGGCGACCGCTGGACCGACGAGCAGGACGTGCTCGCCGTGATGGCCGAGCGCTGCGGCGTCGTCGACGACCCGGCGCACCGCGCCGGACAGGACACCATCGACCCCGAGCTGACCGTCGGCGCCCTGGACCGCATGGCCGCCCGGCTCGCCAAGGCCGCCGCGGGCAAGGAGCGGGTGCTGTTCGCGACCGGCCATCCCGGCGCCCTGATCGACGCCCACAGCCGGGTCGCCGCCGCGCTGCGCGCCCGGGGCTGCGACATCGTGCGGATCCCCGGCGGGCTGACCGCCGACGAGGGGTACGTGGTGCAGTTCGCCGACGTCGCCGTCTTCGAGCGGGGCGCCAGCCTGTGGCACACGCACTCCCCGGAGCCCATGAACGCGGTCCTGGACGCGCTGGCCGCGTCCGGCGAGGCCGCGCCGGACCTCGTGGTCGCCGACCACGGCTGGGCCGGCCGGGCGGCGCAGCGCGGGATCGAGTCCGTGGGGTACGCGGACTGCAACGACCCGGCGCTGTTCCTGGCGGAGGCGGAGGGGACGATGCAGGTCACGGTACCGCTGGACGACCACGTGGTGGACCCGAGGTTCTACGAGCCGATGACGGCGTACCTGCTGGACGCCGCGGGCCTCGGCTAGGGCATTTCCTTCGGATCATCCGATCGTTGGTTGATGTGTGTCGTTGACTGACGCCCAGTGGGCGAGAATCGAGCCGTTGCTGCCGGACCGAACACCGAGACGCGGAGGGCGATGGCGTGATCATCGGCAGGTCATCGACGCGATCGCGTTCAAGTACCGCACCGGCACGCCATGGATGGACCTGCCCAAGCGCTTCGGCTCATGGAAAGGCGCCCACAACCGGCTGCGGAGGTGGGCCGCCGACGGGACCTGGGAGAAGGTCTTCACCGCGCTGCTCGCCAGGGCCGACGCGGAAGGCGACCTCGACTGGATCGTCTCGGTCGACTCCACGATCGTCCGAGCTCATCAGCACGCCGCCGGGGCCCGTCAAAAGGGGGCCCGGCCGGCGAGCCGGACCATCATGCCCTCGGACGCTCCCGCGGCGGCTTAACCACCAAGATCCATCTCGTCGCGGACAGCCGCTGTCGCCCGCTCGCTTTCACCGTCACGCCCGGCCAGGCCGGTGACGCACCAGCGTTTGAGCAGGTGATGGCCCGCTTGCGAGTGCCTCGTGCTCTCGGTCGACCCCGTACAACCCCGCGCGTGCTCTTGGCGGACAAGGCGTACTCGCCTCGCGCAATTCGTGGCTACCTGCGACGACGTGGCATCAGAGCCGTGATTCCTCAGCCTGCGGACCAGGTCGCGAATCGCATACGCCGCGGCAAGACTGGAGGTCGGCCTCCCGCGTTTGATCGCGACGCCTACAAGCAGCGCAACACCGTAGAGCGATGCATCAATCGCCTCAAGCAGTGGCGCGGGCTCGCCACCCGATACGACAAGACCGCCACAATTTATCTCGCCGCGCTCCACATCGCCGGGACCTTCATCTGGGCGGCGAGGTGACGTCAGTCGTCGAACCAGACGACCAGCCTGACGTCGTCGTCGCCGTGCAGTTCGGCGAGGGTGCGCATGACGGTCCAGACAGGGCCCCACTCATGGTCTGGCACTACGTCGCGGCGCCTGAGGCGCTCAACACGGAACATCTGGTCTTCATCGATCCATTGGGAGCCCTCCGGGAAGTGCTCCCTGGGCCGGACCGCGATATGAGCCGGCTGCCCGCAGAGGTCGACGAATCGCTGAGGAGCGGAGTAGTGCCGCTGGAGGAACTGCCAGTCGCCTTGCGGATCACGGTAATACTCGCGGATGTAGGCATCCGGCTCGGCGGACTCCTCATCCCAGTCGACCCGCTTGAGCTCTGCCCAGCTGACCCAGCTCGCGCTTCGCCCGGCCGTCGTCTCATGGCCGTCGCGGACACGGTTCGATACGTCGGCAGGCAGTCCACGGACAGGAGCCACCGGCACGAACTGCTCGTTGTCGCAGACGCCGAACAGACAGCCAAAAGCGTCGTAGTTCCGCGGCACCTTCAGGTGGTCCAGGTCGATGGTGGCGTGCCAGAACGAGTCTGCCTCATGGTCTCGATAGTCACGGTGGCACTCGATGAAGCCCCAGATGTCCTTACCCATGCCGCGATGATGCCGGGCTAGCCTCGGCCAGACCAGGCATTACTCTCCCCGGACTTGATCCAGAAGACACCCCCTAGCCGGCACCCGTCGCGGGGCGGGGGTCCGGCTGTCCGGCGCGGCCCGGGGTCGGGTCCAGGTAGACGCGGCGGATCGCCGGGAAACGGGCGCGGAGGCGGGCCTCCGCCGTCTCGCAGGCGCGTTCCACGTCGGCGGCCGTGGACATGTCCCGGAAGTCGACCTTCGCCGCGATCATCACCTCGTCCGGGCCCTGGATCAGCGTCGTCAGGTCCAGGACGCCGACCACGTGGTCCACGGCCAGCAGTTCCTCGCGGACGCTCTGCCGCATGGGGCGGGGGAGCGGGCGGCCGATGAGGAGTTCGGCGTTGGAGCGGCCCAGCACCCAGGCCACGTAGACGAGGAGCAGGCCGATGAGGAGGGACGCCACCCCGTCCCAGACGCTGGAGCCGGTGATCTCGACGCCCAGCAGGCCGCCCGCCGCGAGCATCAGTCCGGCGAGGGCGGCCGAGTCCTCCATCACGACGGCCTTGACGGTGGTGTCGGGGGTCAGCCGGAGGTAGCGGGAGAAGGGCGCCTTCATACGGGTCGCCTCGGCCTGGACCTGCCTGACGGCGGTGCGCAGGCTGAAGCCCTCCAGGAGGAAGGCGACGCCCAGGACGATGTAGGAGATCAGGGGGTCGCCCACCTCCTCGCCCTCGACGAGGGTGTGGATGCCGTCGTAGAGGGAGAAGACGGCGCCGCCGACGAAGGTGGCGACCGCCGCGAGCATCGCCCAGACGTAGCGCTCGTTGGCGTAGCCGAGCGGATGGTCCTCGTCGGCGGGCTTCTCGCTGCGCTTGAGGGCGGTCAGGAGCATGAACTCGGTGACGGTGTCGGCGAGGGAGTGCGCCGCCTCCGACAGCATCGCGCTGGAGCCGCTGATCACACCCGCGACGGCCTTGGCGGCGGCGATGCCGAGGTTGGCCATCGCCGCCACGATCACTGTGAAGGTGCTCTCGCCGTTCTCCGCCATGAACCGGACGGTATGTCCGGTCATGCGCGCGGGACGCGAACGACACCCTCCTGGATGACCGAGATGGCCAGCCGGCCGTCCTGGGTGAAGATGCGGGCCTGGCCGAGGCCCCGGCCGCCGGAGGCGGTGGGCGACTCCTGGTCGTAGAGGAGCCATTCGTCGGCCCGGAAGGGGCGGTGGAACCACATGGCGTGGTCCAGGGACGCCCCGACGACGTCGCCGACGGCCCAGCCGCCCCGGCCGTGGGCCAGCAGGACCGAGTCCAGGAGCGTCATGTCGGAGACGTAGGTCGCCAGCGCGATGTGGAGGAGGGGGTCGTCGGCGAGTTTGCCGTTGGTGCGGAACCAGACCTGGGAGCGGGGCGCGCGGGGCCGGCCGACCGTGCCCCACGGGGGGACCTCGGCGTAGCGGAGGTCCACGGCGGCGCGGGCCTCGACCAGACGGCTCGCGACCTCGGCGGGGAGGTGGCGGGGCAGCATCTCGGCCGCGGCCGGCAGCGACTCCGGGTCCGGGGCGGTCGGCATGTCCGCCTGGTGGTCCAGGCCCTCCTCGTACGTCTGGAAGGACGCCGAGAGGTGGAAGACCGGCTGGCCGTGCTGGACGGCGACCACCCGGCGGGTGGTGAAGGAGCGGCCGTCGCGGATGCGGTCGACCGTGTAGACGATCGGCGCGCCCGGGTCCCCGGCGCGCAGGAAGTACGCGTGCAGGGAGTGGGCGAGGCGGTCCTCGGGGACCGTGCGGCCGGCCGCCACCAGCGCCTGGGCGGCCACCTGGCCGCCGAAGACGCGGGGGACGATCGACCGGCGGGACCCGCCCCGGAAGATGTCCCGCTCGATCCGCTCCAGGTCGAGCAGACCGAGCAGGTCATCCAGTGCCGTGTGCGGTTCGGGCACCTATTTACAGGCCCATCGACTTCGCGATGATCGACTTCATGATCTCGCTGGTGCCGCCGTAGATGCGGTTGACGCGGTTGTCGGCGTAGAGGCGGGCGATCGGGTACTCGTTCATGTAGCCGTAGCCGCCGTGCAGCTGGAGGCAGCGGTCGATGACGCGGTGCGCGACCTCGGTGCAGAAGAGCTTGGCGCTGGCGGCCTCGGCGGGGGTCAGCTCGCCCGCGTCCAGGGCCTCCAGGGCGCGGTCGGCGACGGCCTCGGCGGCGTCGACCTCGGCCTGGCAGGCGGCCAGCTCGAACTTGGTGTTCTGGAAGGAGGCGACGGTCTTGCCGAAGACCGTGCGGTCCGTGACGTACTGCTGGGCGAACCGGATCGCGGCCTTGGCCTGGGCGTAGGCGCCGAAGGCGATGCCCCAGCGCTCGGAGGCCAGGTTGTGGCCGAGGTAGGAGAACCCCTTGCCCTCCTCGCCCATGAGGTCCTCGACGGGGACCTTCACGTCGACGAAGGCGAGCTCGGCGGTGTCCGAGGTGCGCAGGCCGAGCTTGTCCAGCTTGCGGCCGATCGAGTAGCCCTCGGACGTGGTGTCCACGGCGAAGAGGGAGATGCCGAAGCGGCGGTCCTCGGCCGAGGGGGCGGAGGTGCGGGCGCAGACGATCACGCGGTCGGCGTGGACGCCGCCGGTGATGAAGGTCTTGGCGCCGTTGAGGACGTAGTGGGTGCCGTCCTCGGAGAGCTTGGCGGTGGTCTTCATGCCCGCGACGTCGGAGCCGGTGCCCGGCTCGGTCATGGCGAGCGCCCACATCTCCTCGCCGGTGACGAACTTCGGCAGGTAGCGCTTCTTCTGCTCGTCGGTGGCGAGCATCTTGATGTACGGCAGGGCCAGCAGCACGTGCACGCCGGAGCCGCCGAACTGGACGCCCGCGCGGGAGGTCTCCTCGTAGAGGACGGCCTCGAACTTGTGGGTGTCCAGGCCGGCGCCGCCGAACTCCTCCGGCACGTTGATGCCGAAGATGCCGAGCTCGCCGAGCTTGCCGTAGAAGTCGCGGGGCGCCTGGCCGGCCGCGAACCACTCGTCGTAGACCGGGACGACCTCGGCCTCGATGAAGGCGCGGATGGTCTCCCGGAACGCCTCGTGGTCCTCGTTGAATACGGTACGGCGCACGGTGCGTCTCCTCCGGGTGTGCGGGCGGCGGCTGTCTAAGCGCTTGCTCAGTCTGTCCTGATTGAAGTTACCCAGCGGTCACCCGGCCTGTCCAGACTCCGCGTCTGTGATCCAGGCCCGGCGTGCGGAGTCGTACGTGTACGAGGGGCGGTCCGCCGCCCCGCTCGTCCGGAACGGCGCGCCGGACTCGTCGCCGATCCGGACCGTGCCCCGGCGCCCCTCCGAGCTCCACTCCAGCTCCAGGTACCAGCGGCAGTCGCACCCCGCCGTCCGGGCGGACACCAGCAGCTCCTCCGGGTCGGTCACGCTGACCGCGTACGGGAAGGAGACCGCCGGCAGCGTCCGGCCCTCCTGCCCGGAGGCGTCGTAGCCGTCCAGCGCCCGTGCGACCGGACGCGGCCGGTCCAGGTCCACCTCGAAGCGGCGCGGCGTCACCGCGCCGCCGCACCCCCCGTCCATCCGGTACGCCGCCCAGGACGGCGGCGTGCCCCGGTCCACCACCCGCACGTGCAGGGCCTGGAGCACCACCGCCGCCGTGCCCTTGCCCTGCACCGACACCCGCACCAGCGTCTCCCCGCCGTCCACGGCCCCTCGCGCGCTCGCCCAGCGGCGCGCGTCGGCCGCCTCCGGCGGGGGCGGGGGCGTCCGGTCCACGAGGTAGGTGTGGGCGCAGCCGTTCTGCCAGAGGTCCGAGGCGACCGTCCAGGTCAGTGGGGGCGGTGCGGGGGCGGGCGCGGGCGCGGGCGTCGACGGGGATGCCGATGCCGACGCCTTCGCCGGGGGCGCGGCCGCCCCGCCGCCCCGGGTCCTCCCCGGCAGGAGGACGGCGCCGAGCGTCACCGCCGCCACGGCCGCCAGCGCCCCGGCGATCACGCCCACCCGGCCCCACCGGCGCTTCGGCCGCTCGGGCGCGGGGCCGGGGACGGGCGGTGCGGGCTCGGACTCCCGGTCCGGGCCGGGGCCGGAGCCGGGCGCCGCCGCGCCGGGGCCGGGCCCGCCCGCCGCCGCGCCGGGCTCCGGCGGCGGGGGGCGGCGGGCGGTGTCCGCGCGGGTCCAGGCCGCCGCCAGGGCCCGCCGCTCCTCCTCGTCCGCCCCGCACAGCAGGGCGAGGCGCTCGACCACGGCGAACTCCTCGGGGACGGTCGCGCCCGAGCAGTAGCGGTGGAGGGTGGACGCGCTGACGCTCAGCCGCCGGCCCAGCGCCTCGTAGCTCCTCCCGTCCCGCGCCTTCAGCGCGCGCACGAGCCCCGCGAACTCCTCGACGGCGGCGTCCTTCGGCATTCCATCCCCTTCGCCCCTGCGTCCCACCCTTCACGTTCTTGCACGTCAGCGGGGGTGGAATGGTTCCGGGACGGGTGGGGTGCGCGGTGCCGTTGCGGGGCGGCGGGCGGCGGGCCGACGCTGGAGGGGCAATCGACCGAACCACCCGACGGGGGATCCACCAGCATGAGCAAGCTCCGTACCGCGTTCGCCACCTGTGCCACCGCCGCCCTGGGCCTCGCGGCCCTCGCCACGGCCCCGGCGCAGGCCGCCGCGCAGCCCGCCTTCCTCGCCGCCGCCCAGATGCCCGCGTCGGCGACGCCGTGGACCGCCACCCAGGTCTTCACCGGCGTCCCGGAGAACGGCGGCGCCCTCTGCGCCCCGTACAAGATCCCGGCGCAGAACAGCCGCTACCGCGAGTTCCGCACCGAGCTCGACACCAACGGCGTCCAGATCACCACGGTCGCCCGCACCGAGGCCGAGGCCGTGAAGCTGGTCGACACCCTGCGGACCTCCCTCGCCGGCTGCGGCCCGGTGCTGGAGAAGCAGAACCCGGGCCTCAAGGCCGTCAGCGCCTTCCACGGCAAGCTCGCCGTGGAGGAGGGCGCCTGGGTCTACAGCCTGGACACCGCCGACCCGCAGGTCGGCAACACCGACATCCACCTGTTCGCCGTGGGGCGCGACGGCAAGACCGTCACCTTCGTGCGGTGGGGGCAGATGGGCGACCTGAAGGACGCGCCGCTGGCGGGGTTCAAGACGACGGCCACCACCGCCGTCAACAAGCTGTGGTGATCCTCCGGCTCACCTGAGGGCGAACCACAGCTCCATCCGCACGTCGGGGTCGTCCAGGTCCCGGCCGAGGAGCGCCGCGCAGCGGGCGATGCGCTGGCGGACGGTGTTGCGGTGGATGTCCGACGCCGCCGCCGTCCGGTCCCAGCTGCCGTGCAGGGACAGCCAGGTGCGCAGGGTCTCCGCGAGCGGCGGGGTCAGCGGGGCCAGGAGCTCGCGGGCGTACGCGGCGGCCTCGTCCTCGTCGACGAGACCGGCCAGGCCGGCCGGCCGGTGCCGGACCAGCGGGGTCCTGGTCGCCTCCGCCCGGCGCAGGGCCCGGGCCGCCTGGGCGTCGGCGGCGGCCAGGGCGTCGGGGGCGGCGGGGGCGCCGGCGCCCAGGGTCCAGCCGGGCTGGGCGGTGAGCGGGGCGGAGCCGGGGAGGACCAGGCGGACGGGGGTCGCGTGGTCCTCCCCGTCGTCGTCGGGCGCGGTGCCCGGGTCCAGCAGCGCCGTGCCCAGGGCGGCGGCCAGGCTCGCCGCCGCGAACGGGGTGCCGTCGCCGCCCCGCGCGTGGACCACCGTCCAGGGGCCCGGGCCGAGCGCGTCCGCGGGGGAGGCGCCCAGGAGCAGCCGGACCAGGGCCGTGTCCCGGGGCGTCACGTCGGCCGCCCGGTGCGGGGCCGTGAGGAGGGAGAGCAGGACGACGGCGACGCCCGCGATGGTGTGGTCGCCCGGTTCGCGGGTCTCCGTCGCCACGCCCAGGGTCAGGGCCTCGCCGCCGCCCAGCGCGTAGGCGGTGAGGCGCAGCCCGCCCCCGTCGCCGCTCGCCGTGGCCGGGCCGCCGGGGCGGGGGCCCAGCACACCGGCCAGCTCGGTGAGCGCCCGGGCCGCCTCGGCGGGGATCTCGCGGCCGGCCGTCGTCGGTTCCGTACCCTCCGGCCCGAAGAGCACCGCCCGGCCGCCGAGCCGGGCGGCCAGGGCGCCCAGGACCGCCGGGACCGGAGCCGGCCTCGCGGCGGCCGCGGCCAGGGACTGCTGGGCCTCGCTCACCCTGCGGAGCTCGTTCGTCCGGGCCTCGGCCATCAGGCGCCACAGGGCCCGCGCGACGGCGGTGAACGGGGTCGCGGGCGGCACTTCGAGCAGCGGCAGGCCGTGCCGCTCGCAGGCCTCGATCAGCGCCGTCGGCACCGTGTCGTACACCGGTGTCACCCCGAAGCCCAGCGCCGCCGCCCCCGCCGCCACGACCCGCGCCACGTAGCGCGCCGGATCGGTGAGCTGCACGCCCGCCGTCATGAGCAGCTCGCCGCCCAGGAGGTACGGGTAGGGGTCGGCCATCTCCGAGGTGTGCACCCAGTGGAGCGAGACCTCGCCGGGGCCCGCCAGGAGCCGCAGCCCCAGTTCCTTGCGGGCCAGCAGGGCCGTCAGCGGGACCGGGGGCGCGGGGGGTGTCGCGGGGCCGGGGGCGGCCATGGGTGGACCCTTCGTACATCCAGCGTGTGAGCAGTGGAGGAAACGTACACTTCAGCGTCGCATTCCGGCCACCTACTGTCGTGCCATCCGGAGGCCGCGGGTACGGGCGGATGTCCCCGCGACCAGCCTCCGGTCACATCCCCCGCACGACACGCCACCGAGGTGCGCGAAGGAGGGCCCCATGGCCGTCGACTACACAGTGATCGTCCTGTATCTGGCCGGGATGCTGGCGATGGGCTGGTGGGGCATGCGCCGCGCCAAGTCCAAGAGCGAGTTCCTGGTCGCCGGACGCCGCCTCGGGCCCTGGATGTACTCCGGCACCATGGCCGCGATCGTCCTCGGCGGCGCCTCCACCATCGGCGGCGTCGGCCTCGGCTACAAGTACGGCCTCTCCGGCGCCTGGATGGTCTTCACCATCGGCCTCGGCCTGCTGGCCCTGTCCGTGTTCTTCTCCGCGCGGATCGCGCGCCTGAAGGTCTACACGGTCTCCGAGATGCTCGACCTGCGCTACGGCGGCAAGGCGGGGATGATCTCCGGTGTCGTCATGTGGGCGTACACCCTGATGCTCGCGGTCACCTCGACCATCGCGTACGCCACGATCTTCGACGTCCTCTTCGACCTGCCCCGCACGGTCGCGATCGTCCTCGGCGGCGCCATCGTCGTCGCCTACTCGACGCTCGGCGGCATGTGGTCCATCACCGTCACCGACATGGTGCAGTTCGTGGTGAAGACCATCGGCGTGCTGCTCCTGCTGCTGCCGATCGCCGTGGTCAAGGCGGGCGGCTTCGCCGAGATGAGGGCCGCGCTGCCGACCTCGTACTTCGAGCCGCTCGGCATCGGCGGCGAGACGATCTTCACGTACGTGCTGATCTACACCTTCGGCATGCTGATCGGCCAGGACATCTGGCAGCGGGTCTTCACCGCCCGCACCGACAAGGTCGCCAAGTGGGGCGGCACCGTCGCCGGCACCTACTGCCTCGTGTACGCGCTGGCCGGCGCCGTCATCGGCACCGCGGCCAGGGTGATGTACCCCAAGCTGCCCAGCGCCGACGACGCCTTCGCCACCATCGTCAAGGACGAGCTGCCGATGGGTGTCCGGGGCCTGGTCCTCGCCGCCGCGCTCGCCGCCGTCATGTCCACCTCCTCCGGCGCCCTCATCGCCTGTGCCACCGTCGCCAACAACGACATCTGGTCACGTCTGCGCGGTGCCGTGGCGAAGAGGGAAGGGGACGACCACGACGAGGTGAAGGGGAACCGGCTCTTCATCCTCCTCATGGGCGTCGCCGTCATCGGCATCGCCATCGCCCTCAACGACGTCGTCCAGGCCCTCACCGTCGCCTACAACCTGCTGGTCGCCGGGCTGCTCGTGCCGATCCTCGGCGGGCTGCTGTGGCGCCGGGGCACCGTCCAGGGCGCGCTGGCCGCCGTCGGCGTCGGCGGTCTGGCCGTGATCGGCCTGATGTGGACTTACGGAATCTTGGCAAATGAGCCTGTTTACTATGGTTTGTTGGCCTCGCTCGCCGCATATGTGATCGTTTCCCTGGCGACCCGCCCGACGGACGCCGCCGTGCTCGCGAACTGGCGCGCCCGGCTGGCGGGCCAGGACACCCCCGCCGAGGCCGACCCCTCGGTCCCGGCACCCGCGACCGCCTGACGGCGGCCGCGTCGCAGACGCCCGGCGGGCCCCGAGACCCGGGGCCCGCCGGAACCACCGATACACCCCAGGAGGACCCGACCATGAGCAGCAGCGACCAGAACGCCTTCCGCGGCCCCACCGACTCGTCCCGCGTCCCGCGGTACGCCGGTCCCGCGACGTTCGCCCGGCTGCCGCGGCTCGACGAGGTCGGCACCACCGACGTCGCCGTGGTCGGCATCCCCTTCGACAGCGGCGTCTCCTACCGCCCCGGCGCCCGCTTCGGCGGCAACGCCATCCGCGAGGCCTCCCGGCTGCTGCGCCCCTACAACCCGGCGCAGGACGCCTCCCCGTTCGCCCTCGCCCAGGTCGCCGACGCCGGTGACATCGCGGCCAACCCGTTCAACATCAACGAGGCCGTCGAGACCATCGAGGCCGCCGCCGACGACCTGCTCGCCACCGGCGCCCGCATGATGACCCTCGGCGGCGACCACACCGTCGCGCTGCCGCTGCTGCGCTCGGTCGCGAAGAAGCACGGCCCCGTCGCCCTGCTCCACTTCGACGCCCACCTCGACACCTGGGACACCTACTTCGGCGCCGAGTACACCCACGGCACGCCGTTCCGCCGGGCCGTCGAGGAGGGCATCCTCGACACCTCCGCGCTCTCCCACGTCGGCACCCGCGGCCCGCTGTACGGCAAGCAGGACCTCACCGACGACGAGAAGATGGGCTTCGGCATCGTCACCTCCGCGGACATCTACCGGCGCGGCGCCGACGAGGTCGCCGACCAGCTCCGCCAGCGCATCGGCGACCGCCCGCTCTACATCTCCATCGACATCGACTGCCTCGACCCGGCCCACGCCCCCGGCACCGGCACCCCCGAGGCCGGCGGCATGACCTCCCGCGAGCTCCTGGAGATCCTGCGCGGCCTGTCCTCCTGCAACCTGGTCTCCGCCGACGTCGTCGAGGTCGCCCCCGCGTACGACCACGCCGAGATCACCGCCGTCGCCGCCTCCCACACCGCGTACGAGCTGACGACGATCATGTCCCGCCAGATCGCCGCGGGCCGCGCGGCCCAGTAGCGCGCCGAGGGGGGGCGGGGGTGACCGTTCCACGAGGCGGAACCCTCACCCCCCGCCCCCTCCACCGGGCCGCACCCGACCACCGAGCCACGCCAAGGGACCTCATGACCCACGACCACGACCTCGTGCTGCGCCCCACCGCCGCCCAGACGGCCGCCGCCCTCAACCCGCCCGCCGGGCGCAACGGCGGCGACCTCGTCGTCGAGACCCTCGCCGGGCTCGGCGCCACCACCGTCTTCGGCCTCCCCGGCCAGCACGCCCTCGGCATGTTCGACGCCCTGCGCCGCTCCGCCCTGCGCTACGTCGGCCTGCGCGTCGAGAACAACGCGGGCTTCGCCGCCGACGCGTACGGCCGGGTCACCGGCGAGGCGGCCCCGCTGCTGCTCTCCACCGGCCCCGGCGCCCTGATGTCGCTCGCCGCGCTCCAGGAGGCGGCCGCCGCCTCCGCGCCCGTCCTCGCCATCGGCAGCCAGGTCCCGGTGGCCGGGCTCGGCGGCGGCCGGCACGGCTATCTGCACGAGCTGCGCGACCAGCAGGCCTCCTTCCGGGACGTCGTGAAGTCGGTCCACACGGTCCGCACCCAGTCCCAGATCCCGTCCGCGATCGCCGCCGCCTGGGAGTCCGCGCTCACCGCCCCGCACGGGCCCGTGTGGGTGGAGATCCCGCAGGACGTGCTCCTCGCCGAGACGGCCCTGCCGGTCGTCACCGCCATGGACGCCACGCCCGAGGAGGTCGTCCCGCGCCCCGAGCTGACGGCCGTCGCGGCCGACCTGCTCGCCCGGGCCGAGCGGCCCGCGGTCATCGCGGGCGGCGGAGTCGTCCGCGCCGACGCCTCCGGCAAGCTGCTCGCGCTCGCGGAGCGCCTGAACGCCCCCGTGGTCACCACCTTCGGCGGCAAGGGCGCCTTCCCCTGGGAGCACCCGCTGTCCCTCCAGTCCTGGCTGGAGGACCGGCACACCACCGACTTCCTGGAGGACGCGGACGTCCTGCTCGTGGTCGGCTCCGGGCTCGGCGAGCTGTCCTCGAACTACCACACCTTCGCCCCGCGCGGCCGGGTGATCCAGATCGAGGCCGACCCCGGGAAGCTGGAGTCCAACCACCCCGCCCTCGGCATCCACGCCGACGCCCGGCTCGCCCTCCAGGCCCTCCTGGAGACGGTCCCGGAGCGCCCCGACCCGACGGCGCCCGCGCGGGTCGCCGAGGTCCTCGGCAAGGTGCGGGAGCGGCTGGACGCGCAGGACCTGGGCCTGGAGCGGCGGATCGTGGACGCGGTCCGGGCGGCGCTGCCGGACACCGCGCCCAGCTTCTGGGACATGACGATCCTGGCCTACTGGGCCTGGTCCGCCTTCGACGCCCGCCACCCCAACACCATGCACTCCGCGCAGGGCGCCGGCGGCCTCGGCTACGGCTTCCCGGCGGCCCTCGGCGCGGCGGCGGCCGACCCGACCCGGCCGGTCCTCGCGGTCTCCGGCGACGGCGGCGCGATGTACTCGATCGCGGAGCTGGCGACGGCGAAGCAGTACGGCTTCGACGTCACCTGGCTGATCGTCGACGACGGCGGCTACGGCATCCTGCGCGAGTACATGACGGACGCCTTCGGCGAGGCCACCGCCACCGAGCTGGCCCGCCCGGACTTCGTCGCCCTCGCCGCCTCCTTCGGCGTACCGGGCACCCTGTCCTCCCCGGAGACCCTCACGGACGACCTCGCGGCGGCCCTGAAGACCCCCGGCCCCTCGGTCGTGGTCCTCCCGGCCCTCCTGCGCATGTTCGAGCCCACGCACCTGTAGGAACCGGCCCCCGGGCAACCGTCCGGCCCTCCGGCGGGTCCTCCTCGCCGGGGGCCCGCCCGGGACCCTCCGGGCGCGGCCGCGGCCTTCCTCGGCGTCCACGCGGTCGGCTTCGCCTTCGTGTGAGCCGGCGGCGCGGCCGCCCCGCCACTTTGTTGCGGCGGGATGAAATGGCACGTCGCCCGCGTTGGCCCTTCCGGTAGAGCAGCACGGACGGGAGGCGCCACGTGGCGGCGGTGGGGCAGGAACAGGCGGGGGAGCGGGGCTGGGCGCGCCGGCTGACCGGCTACGCGTGGCGGTACAAGGCGAACGTGGTGCTCGCGCTGGGGTCCTCCCTGGCGGGCATGGCGGTGCTCGCGCTCGTCCCGCTGATCACCAAGGTGATCATCGACGACGTGATCGGCGCGAAGAGCGGCTCGATCGGCCTGTGGACCGGACTGCTCGTCGCCGCCGCCGTCGTCGTGTACGCGCTGACCTACGTGCGCCGCTACTACGGCGGCCGGCTCGCCCTCGACGTGCAGCACGACCTGCGCACCGAGATGTTCCGGACGATCACCCGGCTCGACGGGCGCCGCCAGGACGAGCTGTCCACCGGGCAGGTCATCGGCCGGGCCACCAGCGACCTCCAGCTCATCCAGGGCCTGCTCTTCATGCTCCCGATGACCATCGGGAACGTGCTGCTGTTCCTCATATCGCTCGCCGTGATGGCGGTGCTCTCGCCGCCGCTGACCCTCGTCGCCGTCGCCGTCGCCCCCGCCCTGTGGTGGATCGCCCGCCGCAGCCGCACCCGCCTCCACCCCGCCACCTGGTACGCGCAGGCGCAGGCCGCGAGCGTCGCCGGCGTCGTCGACGGGGCCGTCGGCGGGGTCCGCGTGGTCAAGGGCTTCGGCCAGGAGGAACAGGAGACCGGCAAGATCCGGGAGGCCGGCCGGAAGCTGTTCGCCGGGCGGCTGCGCACCGTCCGGCTCAACGCGAAGTACACCCCCGCCCTCCAGGCGGTGCCCGCGCTCGGCCAGGTCGCGGTCCTCGCCCTCGGCGGCTGGCTCGCCTACCGGGGCCAGATCACCCTGGGCACCTTCGTCGCCTTCTCCTCCTACCTGGCGTCGCTGGTCGGCCCGGTCCGGATGCTCGCCATGGTGCTGACCGTCGGCCAGCAGGCGCGGGCCGGCGTGGAGCGGGTCCTGGAGCTGATCGACACCGAGCCGAGCCTGACGGACGGCACGAAGGAGCTCCCGGCCGACGTGCCCGCCGGCGTCGAGTTCGACGACGTCTCCTTCGCGTACCAGGACGGCCGCCCGGTCCTGGACGGCTTCTCGCTGGAGATCCGGCCCGGCGAGACCGTCGCCGTCGTCGGCGCCTCCGGCTCCGGCAAGTCCACCGTCTCGCTGCTGCTGCCCCGCTTCTACGACGTGACGCACGGCGCCGTCCTGGTCGGCGGCCTCGACGTCCGCGAGCTCACCCTCGACTCGCTGCGCGCCGCCGTCGGCCTGGTCCCCGAGGACAGCTTCCTGTTCTCCGACACCGTCCGCGCCAACATCGCGTACGGGGCGCCCGACGCCACCCGGGAGCAGATCGAGACGGCCGCGCGGGCCGCCCAGGCGGACCGTTTCATCGCCGAGCTGCCCGAGGGCTACGACACCAAGGTCGGCGAACACGGCCTCACCCTCTCCGGCGGCCAGCGCCAGCGGCTCGCGCTGGCCCGCGCGATCCTCACCGACCCCCGGCTGCTGCTCCTCGACGACGCCACCTCGGCCGTCGACGCCAGGGTCGAGCACGAGATCCACGAGGCCCTCAAGTCCGTCATGGCGGGCCGCACCACCCTGCTGATCGCGCACCGCCGCTCCACCCTCGGCCTCGCCGACCGGATCGCCGTCCTCGACGGGGGCCGGCTCGCCGACATCGGCACCCACGAGGAGCTGGAGGAGCGCTCCGAGCTCTACCGGCGGCTGCTCACCGACCCCGACGAGCTGGGCGCCGTCTCGCCCGGCCACGCGCCGCCCGCCGAGGTGCCGGAGGACCGCACGCTGCGGGCGGAGCTGGACGCCGAGTTCGACGCCGAGCGGGGCATCACGCCCGCCCTGTGGGTGCGCGGGGAGACCGACGACCGGGACACGGTGGCCCCCGGCGCCACGCCCGAGCTGCTGGCCGCCGTGGCGGCGCTGCCGCCCGCCGTGGACACCCCCGACATCGACGAGGCCCGCGCCGTCGCCCCCGAGGAGTCGTACGGGCTGCGCCGGCTGCTGCGCGGCTTCGGCGCGCCGCTGCTGATCAGCCTCGGTCTGGTCGCCCTGGACGCGGGCGCCGGACTGCTGCTGCCGGTGCTCATCCGGCACGGCATCGACCAGGGCGTGAACCAGCTCGCGATCGGCGCCGTCTGGGCGGCCTCCGCGCTGGCGCTGCTGACGGTGCTGGTCCAGTGGGTGGCGCAGACCGCCGAGACCCGGATGACCGGGCGCACCGGCGAGCGGATCCTGTACGCGCTGCGGCTGAAGATCTTCGCGCAGCTCCAGCGGCTCGGCCTGGACTACTACGAGCGCGAGCTGACCGGCCGGATCATGACCCGGATGACGACGGACGTCGACGCGCTGTCGACGTTCCTCCAGACGGGCCTGGTCACCGCCTTCGTCTCGGTCGTCACCTTCTTCGGCATCATGGGCGCCCTGCTCGTCCTCGACGTCGAGCTGGCGCTGGTCGTCTTCGCGACGCTGCCGGTGCTGGCCGTCGCCACGTACTACTTCCGGCGCGCCAGCGTGAAGGCGTACGAGCTGGCCCGCGAGCGGATCAGCGGCGTCAACGCCGATCTCCAGGAGTCGGTGTCGGGACTGCGGATCGTGCAGGCCTTCCGGCGTGAGCGGGCGGGCGCGGAGCGCTTCACGGCCCGCAGCGAGGAGTACCGCGAGGCCCGGGTGCGCGGCCAGTGGCTGATATCCGTCTACTTCCCGTTCGTGACGCTGCTGTCCTCGGTGGCCGCGGCGGCCGTCCTGATCGTCGGGGCGAACCGGATCGAGGCGGGCTCGCTCACCACCGGCGCCCTGGTCGCCTATCTGCTCTACATCGACCTGTTCTTCGCCCCGGTGCAGCAGCTCTCCCAGGTCTTCGACGGCTACCAGCAGGCCGCGGTCTCGCTCAAGCGGATGCAGGAGCTGCTCCAGGAACCGACCTCGACCGCCGCCGCGGACGCCCCGCTGGACGTGCTGTCGCTGCGCGGGGAGATCGCCTTCGAGGACGTGTCCTTCGCGTACGGGGGCGAGACCGGCGACGGCGAGGAGACCGCGCTGACCGGCATCGACCTGCGCATTCCGGCGGGCCAGACGGTCGCGTTCGTCGGCGAGACGGGCGCCGGCAAGTCGACGCTGGTGAAGCTGGTCGCCCGCTTCTACGACCCGACGGGCGGCCGGGTCACGGCCGACGGCACCGACCTGCGCGACCTGGACCTCACCGCGTACCGGCACCGGCTGGGGGTCGTGCCGCAGGAGGCGTACCTGTTCGCCGGGACGGTCCGCGACGCCATCGCGTACGGCCGTCCGGACGCCACCGACGCTCAGGTGGAGGCGGCGGCCCGCGCGGTCGGCGCCCACGACATGATCGCCACGCTGGACGGCGGCTATCTCCACGAGGTCGCCGAGCGTGGCCGGAACCTTTCGGCGGGCCAGCGCCAGCTGATCGCCCTGGCCCGCGCGGAGCTGGTGGACCCGGACGTGCTGCTGCTCGACGAGGCCACCGCCGCCCTGGACCTGGCCACCGAGGCGCAGGTCAACGCGGCCACCGACCGGCTCGCCGGGCGCCGCACCACCCTGGTGGTCGCGCACCGCCTCACCACGGCGGCGCGCGCCGACCGGGTGGTCGTGATGGACCACGGCCGGGTCGCCGAGGACGGCACCCACGAGGAGCTGCTGGCCCGCGACGGGGTGTACGCCGCGCTGTGGCGCACCTTCATCGGCGAGGGGGCCGAGGGGGCCGGGGACGCGGGCGAGGCGGAGCCGGAGCGGGTGCGGTAGGTCCCCTCCCGCGTGCCGCCCCGTGCGGGGGCCGGCGGTGCGGGGGCCGGACACCAGGGGATCTGAGTACCCGGGCTCATGTGCCCGGGTCCGGCGCGCGGTGTGATCGGGGCATGAGCAACCCCGTCCCCGCCGCTCCCGCCACCCGCCGCCGGATCCACGTCTGGGCCCTGGTCTCGGCCGGTCTGCTGGTGCCCGCCACCATCCTCGCCGGGATCCTCGCGCTCACCGCCGAGAACGCCGGCCGCTGTGTCGGCTACGGCGAGGGGTGCGGCTCCAACCCGGGCTGGCTGTACGCCGCGAGCCTGCTGCTCGCCCTCGTCGCCCTGGTCGTCGCGCTCGCCGCCTCCCGCGAGCGGGTCCGCCTGCTGGCCTTCCGTGTGCAGCTGGCCGCCGAACTGGTCTTCCTGCTGCTGGTCGCCACGACCTTCGCCTAGGGCCGGACCGGCCCCGGGCAGCGGCAAGGCGGGGCGAGGCAACCGAACAGCCCCCGGCCGCGTCGTAAGCGTGTACGACGAACGCAAGAGGCGGACCAGGGGACCACCCGAGGGGAGGAGCGCGGATGCGCGACGCGCGGCGGACCGGCCCGGGCCGGCGCCTGTCCGGCTACGTCCTCGCCCTGCTGCTCGCCGCCGGGACCCTGGTGGCCGTCGGCCCCGCCGCGGGTCCGGCCGAGGCGGCGTCCGTCTGCCACGGGCGCCCCAGCCGGGTCGTCGCCTTCGCCACCGGGGAGCTGCGCCTCTACCGCACCCGGCAGTACGTCTGCGCGCTCGTCGTCGCCCGGCCGGGCGGCCCCCGGGCCATGTCGGTCTCGCTCCAGCCGCGCGGCGGCCGGGCAGCCGTCAGCTCGGGCCGTTTCGCCCGCCAGGCGGGCCCCGTCACGGTGCACGCCCTCAACCGCTGCGTCCGCGCGTCCGCCTCGGTCGGCGGGCGGTCCGTCGCGACCGGCTGGATCCTGTGCTGAAGCGTATGTAATGCCCAACCGGGTCTGGCGGTCCGCACGTCGGCCCGGCTAGGTTCACGACACCGTTGTGAACCAAGGGGAGGGTGAATGCGTAAGTCGCTCAGATGGCTGGTGTCGCTTTCGGTGCTCATAGGCACCGTCGGATCCACGGGCGTGGCCACCGCCGCGGACACGGAGACCGGCAGCACCGCCGTCGCCGACGCGCAGAGCACGGACATCAAGGACCGCCTGCTGGCGATCCCCGGGATGAGCCTGATCGAAGAGAAGCCGTACGCCGGCTACCGCTACTTCGTCCTGAACTACGAGCAGCCGGTCGACCACCGCCGCCCCTGGGCCGGCACCTTCCAGCAGCGGATCTCGGTCCTGCACAAGGACACGGACCGCCCCACCGTCTTCCGCACCAGCGGCTACGGGCTGAGCACCACCCCCAGCCGGGCCGAGCCGACCCGGATCGTCGACGGCAACCAGATCTCCATGGAGTACCGCTTCTTCACGCCGTCCCGGCCGCAGCCCGCCGACTGGTCGAAGCTGGACATCTGGCAGGCCGCCAGCGACCAGCACCGCATCTTCACCGCGCTGAAGCCGCTCTACGGCAAGAAGTGGCTCTCCACCGGCGCCTCCAAGGGCGGCATGACGGCCACCTACTACGAGCGCTTCTACCCGCGCGACATGGACGGCGTCGTCGCCTACGTGGCCCCCAACGACGTGGTGGAGAAGGAGGACTCGGCCTACGACCGGTTCTTCGAGAACGTCGGCACGAAGGACTGCCGCGACCGCCTGAACGCCATGCAGCGCGAGGCGCTGGTGCGCCGCGCCCCGCTGGAGAAGAAGTACGCGGACTGGGCGAAGACCGAGGGCGTCACCTTCAACACCATCGGCTCGGTCGACAAGGCGTACGAGGCCGTCGTCCTCGACTTCGTGTGGGGCTTCTGGCAGTACTACGGCCAGGACGTCTGCGACCAGATCCCGGACGCGAAGACCGCGACCGACGACGTCGTCTACGACACGATCGACGCCTACTCCGGCTGGTCCGCCTACACCGACCAGGGCCTGGAGGGGTACACGCCGTACTACTACCAGGCGGCGACCGAGCTCGGCTCGCCCTCCATCAAGCAGCCGCACCTGCGCGGTCTGACCCGCTACGGCTACCAGCCCGCGCGCAACTTCGTGCCGCGCGAGATCCCGATGAAGTTCAAGCCGTGGGTCATGCGGGACGTGGACCAGTGGGTCCGCAAGAACGCGAACCAGATGCTGTTCGTCTACGGCGGCAACGACCCGTGGGGCTCGGAGCCCTTCCACCTCGGCAAGGGCGCCCGCGACAGCTACGTGTACTACGCGCCGGGCGCCAACCACGGCGCCAACGTGGCCGGTCTGGTCGAGGCCGAGAAGGCCAAGGCCACCGCCCGCATCCTCGCCTGGGCCGGGGTCGACGCCCCGGCGGTCGCCGCGGCCAAGCCGCTGGCCCGCTTCGACGCCCGCATCGACCGGGCCGTCGACGAGGACGCGACCCGCGAGCACGGCCTGCGCCCGTAAGCCCATAGGCCCGTAGGCCCGTAGGCCCGTACGCGCCGTGAGCCGGCACCCCGCCCGAACGGGGGGTGCCGGCTCACGCCGTTGCTCAGCGGCTGTCAGCGGCTGTCAGCGGCTGTCAGCGACTGCCGGCGGCTCTCGGTGGCTCTCAGTGGTACGAGAGGCCGTAGCCGACCGGGTACAGCACCCGCTCCGGGTCCGCCGCGCTGCGCACCGCCACCGGCAGCCGGCCGCGCGGCCTCGCCCGGCCCGCGATCACCCGGACGGCGGCGCGCAGTTCGACGTCGGTCCAGGAGTACGCGGCGAGCGTGGCGCGCTGCCCGGCGGTGCGGGCCACGTCGTACGGGTTGCGCAGCGCGACCGTCACCACCGGCACCCCGGTCGCGACGAGCCGTGCCAGCAGGGTGAGCTGGCTGCTCGTCGCGCTCAGGTTGTACGTGCCGACGACGATGACGTCCTGTCCGGCCGAGGCGGCCACCGCCTGCTCGATCAGGGCCGGGGTCGGGGTGATCCCGGTGGACAGCGCCCGCGCGGTGTGGCCGAGTTCGGTGAACGCGGCGGCGAGGACGCCGGTGGGCGGCCCGGTGGTCCCGGACGGCGAGGCCGGGTCGGCGCCGACGACCAGCACCCGGGGGTGGGTGCGGCGGTTCAGCGGGAGGAAGCCCTCCTCGTTGACCAGCAGCGTCGTGGTGCGCTCGGCGATCCGGTCGGCGCGGGCCAGATGGGCCCGGGTGCCGACTGTGCGGTCCACCCCCGCGGAGCTGACGTACGGCTCCTCGAAGAGGCCGAGGCGCCGCTTCAGCCGCAGGATGCGGAGGATCGATTCGTCGAGCCGCGCCTCGGTCAGCTCGCCGCCCTCGACGGCCTTGAGGACCGCGTGCCACGCCACGGACAGGTCCGGCGGGTTGAGGAGCTGGTCGGCGCCCGCCTTGAGGGCGAGGACCGGGACCCGGTCGTCGCCGTACTTGGTGCGCACCCCCTCCATGCCGAGCGAGTCGGTGACCACCACGCCGTCGAAGCCGAGGCGCTCGCGCAGGATGCCGGTGAGGATCGGCCGGGAGAGGGTGGCCGGGTCGCCGCTGGGGTCGAGCGCGGGGACGACGATGTGCGCCGTCATGATCGACTCGATGCCGGCCCGGATCGCCGCCCGGAACGGCGGCGCGTCCACGGCCGCCCACTCCTCGGCGGTGTGGGTGATGACGGGCAGCCCGTTGTGGCTGTCGACGGCCGTGTCGCCGTGGCCGGGGAAGTGCTTGGCGGTGGCCGCGATGCCGGCCCGCTGGTAGCCCTTGACCTGGGCGGCGACCAGCGTGGCGACGGCCTCGGGGTCGGCGCCGAAGGAGCGGACGCCGATGACCGGGTTGGCCGGGTTGACGTTGACGTCGGCGACCGGCGCGTAGTCCTGCCGGATGCCGAGCGCGGCCAGTTCGGCGCCCGCGATCCGGCCGGCGGCGCGGGCGTCCTCCGCGGAGCCGCCGGCGCCGAGCGCCATGGCGCCGGGCAGCAGGGTGGCGGGCCTGCCGACCCGGGCGACGATCCCGTGCTCCTGGTCGGTGGAGACGAGCAGCGGGATCGGGGTGTCCTGGGCGAGGGCGGCCCGCTGGAGGCCGTTGGAGAGCCCGGCGATCTGGTGCGGGTCGCGGGTGTTGTGCGCCCAGGCGAAGTAGATGATGCCGCCGACGTGGTAGCGCTCGACGAGCTCGGCGCCGGTGCGGACGCCGATCTCCTTGAGGTTGGCGTCGATGTCGGCCTGGTCGGGGTCGGTGGCGGAGTGCCCGTACACCCGCATGACGAAGAGCTGGCCGACCTTCTCCGCGAGGGACATCCGGGCGATCAGCTCCCGGAGGCGGCGGTCGCCTCGGTCCCGCTCCTCGGCGGGGGCGGGGGCGGCGTGGGCCGAGGGGGCGGTCACGCCGGTGACGGCGGCGACGGCGGCCGCCGCCGTCACCGTGAGCAGGGTGCGACGGGACGGGGTGGGGGCGCGGTGGTGCAACTGTTGCTCCTTCCGGCCGTGCTGGGTGGGAGGAAGAGTGAAGGAAACTTCCAAGGAGCCACGGATAGCCGGAAAGTAACTGCCAGGTCAAGGACCCGCGCAAGAAACGCGTGGGGCGGACGGGGCCGCTCAGGCGGCGGAGACCACCTGGGGCCACAGCTCCTGGAGGGTGCGGACGGTCTCGGTGATCGCGGGCCGGCGCGCCGCCCCCGTCCGCCACAGCGCCCGCAGCCGCCGGGTCGGCACCGGGTCCAGCCGCACCGGGGCCACCTCCGGCGGCAGCGGGCCGCGGCCCAGGCGCGGGACGAGCGCGACCCCGAGCCCGGCGGCCACCAAGGCGACCTGGGTGTGGTTCTCCTCCGCCTGATGGGCGATCAGCGGCTCGCGGCCGGTCGCCCGCAGGGTCCGCATCAGCCAGTCGTGGCACACCGTCCCCGGCGGCTGGGTGATCCAGCGCTCCCCGGCCAGCTCCTCGCGCCGCACCGCGTCCCGCGCGGCCAGCGGGTGCCCGCGCGGCACGAGGACGTCGCAGCGGTCGTCGCCGATCACCTCCTGCTCCACACCGGGCGGTACGGGGAGCGGGGCGATGTCCCAGTCGTGCGCGACGGCCAGGTCGATCACGCCCCGGGCGACCAGGTCCACGGACAGGTGCGGGTCCACCTCCGACAGGCGGGCGTCCAGCTCCGGGTGACGGCGGGCCAGATCGGCGAGCGCGCGGGGCATCAGACCGCGCGCCGCGCTCGCGAAGCAGCCGATGGTGAGCCGCCCGGCGGGCAGCCCCCGGCGCTCCTCCAGGCGCACCTCGGCCGCCTCCACCAGCGACATCAACTGCTGGGCCGTGTCGGCGAGCTGGCGGGCGTCGTCGGTGAGCCGGACGCCCCGCCCGCTGCGTTCGAGCAGGGTGGTACGGGTCTCCCGCTCCAGCTTGGCGATCTGCTGCGAGACGGCCGAGGGGGTGTAGCCGAGGGCGGTGGCGGCGGCGCCGACACTGCCGTGGACGGAGACGGCGTGCAGGGCGCGCAGACGTCCGAGGTCGAGCATGGCCCCGGCTCCTCTCGTTAGCTGTGCTTCATCCAACCATGAAGGAATCCGTGCTGGTGCTACATGGTTCGGCCGGGTGATCCTCATCGGTATGCGCCCCGCCCACTTCGCCCTCGCCGCCCTGGTCGCCGCCGTCTGGGGAGTCAACTTCGTCGTCATCGAGATCGGCCTCGACCACTTCCCACCGCTGCTCTTCTCCGCCCTCCGCTTCCTCGTCGCCGCCCTCCCCGCGGTCTTCTTCGTCGGGCGTCCCAAGGTGGCCTGGAAGTGGATCGTGGGCGTCGGACTCGCCCTCGGCGTCGCCAAGTTCGGCCTGCTCTTCACCGGCATGAGCCTCGGCGCCCCGGCCGGCCTGTCCTCCCTGGTCCTCCAGGTCCAGGCCGTCTTCACCGCCCTGTTCGCCTTCCTCGCGCTCGGCGAACGGCCCGGCCGGATCAAGCTGCTGGGCATGGGCGTCGCCCTGGCGGGCATCGCCGTCGCCGCCGTCGACGAGGGCGCCTCGGGCGCCTCCTTCACCGGCTTCGCCCTGATCGTCGCCGCCGCCGTGTGCTGGGGCGTCTCCAACGTCCTCACCCGCAAGGCCGCCCCGCCCGACGCCCTCAACTTCATGGTCTGGGTCAGCACCGTCCCGGTCCTGCCGCTGCTCGCCCTCTCCCTCCTCCTCGAAGGTCCCGAACGGGACCTCGCGGCCCTGCGCGGGCTCGACTGGACCGGCGCCGGGGTCATCGTCTACGTCGCCTGGATCACCACCGTCTTCGGCTTCGGCGCCTGGGGCTGGCTGCTGCGCCGCCACCCGGCCTCCTCGGTGGCCCCCTTCTCCCTGCTGGTCCCGGTCTTCGGGATGACCTCGGCCGCCCTCTTCCTCGGCGAGGGCGTCAGCCCGCCGCGCTGGTGCGCCGCCGCGCTCCTGGTGGGCGGCGTGGCCCTGGCCTCGGTGAACCTGCGCGGGCGCCCGGCCCGGGAAACCGCTGGCGCGGCGGCCCCCGAGCCCCGTACCGTTCCCGCGCCGGCGTCCGTGTCGGCGCCCGTATCCGCAGTGGCGCCCGCGTCCGTATCCGTACCGGAAGAGCGTGTATGACCTTCGAGAACGTCACCGTCGACAGTCCCGTCCCCGCCCCCGGCGCCGTCCTCCTCGTCGGCATCCCGGGCAGCGGCAAGAGCACCGTCGCGGCGGCCCTCGCGGCCCGGCTGCCGCGCGCCGCGCGCATCGAGGTCGACCACCTCCAGGAGCTGATCGTCCGGGGCGGCCACTGGCCCACCCCGGACGGCGACCCCGAGGCGGACCGGCAGATCCTGCTGCGCGCCCGCAACGCCTGCCTCCTGGCGGACAGTTTCACCGCCGCCGGCTTCGTCCCCGTCCTGGACGACGTGGTCGTACGCCGCTCCCACCTCGACTTCTACCGCGCCCACCGCACGGCGGGCCCGCTCCACGTGGTGGTCCTGGCCCCCGGCCCGGAGAAGGCCTGGGAACGCAACAACGCCCGCCACAAGAAGCTCACGACCAACTGGGCCTTCCTCGACGAGGCCATGCGCGAGGAGCTGACCGGCGAGGGCGTCTGGATCGACAACGCCCATCAGACGGTGGAGGAGACCGTCGCGGCGGTCCTGGCGGCGACGGGGCTGACGGCGGGGGAGTAGGGCCTCGGCCCTCGGCGCGGGGGAAGCCGTCGGTCTTCGCGACGATCTCCCCCGGGGGCGACGATGGCGAGGCCGGGGGCGTGGCCGAAGAGGCCGGAGGGGAAGTCGATCATGATCGTCGCCATGTCGTCCTCCAAGTGCCGTCCGTCACCGCGATAGCGGCCCGCTACCCCCGGGGCCGTGCCGTCGAGCCGCGGACCACCAGCTCGGCCGGGACCGGCGGCAGGCCGTCCGGCGGCGTGTCCTCCGCGCCCACCGCCAGGCGCCCCGCGCGCAGGCCCGCCTCGTGCAGGGGGAGCCGTACGGTGGTGAGGGCGGGGACCGCGTCCACCGCGAACGGCAGGTCGTCGAAGCCTGCCACGGAGACGTCGTCCGGGACGCTCAGGCCCCGCTCCCGCAGCGCCGCGCACACGCCCAGGGCGACCGTGTCGTTCGCGGCGACGACGGCGGTCAGCGCCGGGTCGCGGCGCAGCAGCTCGGCGGTCGCCTCGTAGCCCGACGGGCGGTCGTAGCGGCCGTACACGGCCGGCCCCTCGGGCACCCCCGCCGCCGCCAGCGCCGCCCGGTGCCCCTCCAGGCGGTGCCGGGTCGTCGTCCGGTCGGCCGGCCCCGCCACGTAGCCGATCCGCCGGTGTCCCAGCGCCAGCAGGTGCTCGGTGAGCAGCCGCCCGCCGGTCCGGTTGTCGAAGGCGAGCGTCGTCGCCGTCGTGTCCCCGGGCACCGGCGGCCGGCCGCACAGCACCACCCGGGTGCCCGCGTCCGCGAGCCGCGCCAGCTTGGCCGCCGTCGCCGCCAGGTGCTCCGGGTCCTCCAGGGTGCCGCCGGTGAGGATCACGGCGGCGGCCCGCTGCCGCTGGAGCAGGGTCAGATAGGTCAGCTCGCGCTCGGGCGAGCCGCCGGTGTTGCAGACCACGGCCAGTTTCTCGCCGCCGCCGCGCCCCGTGCCGTGCTCGCCGATCGCGCTCTGCGCCGCCCCGGCGAGGATCCCGAAGAAGGGGTCGGCGATGTCGTTGACCAGGATCCCGACCAGGTCGGAGGTGGCGGCGGCGAGCGAGCTCGCGGGCCCGTTGGGGACGTAGTCCAGCTCCTCGACCGCGCGCAGCACCCGCTCCCGGGTGGCGGCGGCGACCGGGTAGTTGCCGTTGAGGACGCGCGAGACGGTCGCCGGGGAGACGCCCGCGCGGTCGGCCACGTCCGCCAGGGTGACGGTCATCGCGTACGTACCTCCAGGGCCTTGTCGGCGGTGATGTCGGCAGGCTAGCGTCACCGCCTGTAGAAAGCGCTTTCTATCCGTGCCGGCCGTGCGGAGAGGGGAAGCGCGGGACAGTCGTGCCGGTGAGCAGGGGAGAGGGCAGCACCGTGACATCCACCCGCAGAACCATCCGTATCGCCATGAACGGCGTCACCGGCCGCATGGGCACCCGCCAGCACCTCGTGCGCTCGATCCTCGCCCTGCGCGAACAGGGCGGCCTCGACCTCGGCGACGGGCGCGTCCTGTGGCCCGAACCGGTCCTCGTCGGCCGCCGCGAGCCCGCCCTGCGCGCCCTCGCCGAGCGGTACGGCCTCACCGACTGGTCCACCGACCTCGACGCGGTCCTCGCCGACGACACCGTCGAGGTCTACTTCGACGCCCAGGTCACCTCCGCCCGCCCCGGCGCGCTCCGCGCGGCCATCGCCGCCGGCAAGCACGTCTACACCGAGAAGCCCACCGCCGGGAGCCTCGCCGAGGCCCTGGAGCTCGCCCGGCTCGCCGAAGCCGCCGGCATCCGCCACGGCGTCGTCCAGGACAAGCTCTTCCTCCCCGGGCTGCGCAAGCTCAAGCGCCTGGTCGACGGCGGGTTCTTCGGCGAGATCCTGTCCGTACGGGGCGAGTTCGGCTACTGGGTCTTCGAGGGCGACTGGCAGGAGGCCCAGCGCCCGAGCTGGAACTACCGCGCGGAGGACGGCGGCGGCATCGTCCTGGACATGTTCCCGCACTGGGAGTACGTGCTCCACGAGCTCTTCGGCCGGGTCACCACCGTCACCGCGCAGGTCGCCACCCACGTGCCGCGCCGCTGGGACGAGCGGGGGAAGCCGTACGGGGCGACCGCCGACGACGCCGCGTACGGCATCTTCGGGCTGGCGGGCGGCGCCGTCGCCCAGATCAACTCCTCCTGGGCGGTCCGCGTCCACCGCGACGAACTCGTCGAGTTCCAGGTCGACGGCACCCACGGCTCCGCCGTCGCCGGACTGCGCGGCTGCCGCGTCCAGCACCGCTCGGCCACCCCCAAGCCGGTCTGGAACCCCGACCTCCCGCTCGGCGCCGGGGATTCCTTCCGCTCGCAGTGGAACGAAGTCCCGGACAACGCCGAGTTCGACAACGGCTTCAAGACCCAGTGGGAGCTCTTCCTGCGCCACGTCGTCCTCGGCGAGCCCTACCACTGGGACCTCCTCGCGGGCGCCCGGGGCGTCCAGCTCGCCGAACTGGGCCTCCGCTCCGCCGCCGAGGGCCGCCGCCTGGACGTCCCGGAGGTGACGCTGTGACCGGGGACCCCGGAACACGCCGTACGGCTCCGGGGGCCGTCCCCGCCTCCCGTACCGTCCCCGCCTCCCGTACCGTCTTCGCCGCCGCCCACGTCGTCGTCGACCCGCGCGCCGACACCACCCCCGACGGCCCCGCCGCCGTCGACTGGGACGCCACCCTCGCCTTCCGGCGGCACCTCTGGGCACACGGACTCGGCGTCGCCGAGGCGATGGACACCGCGCAGCGCGGCATGGGGCTCGACTGGACGGGCGCCGCCGAGCTCATCCGCCGCTCCGCCGCCGAGGCCAGGGCCGTCGGCGGCCGGATCGTCTGCGGGGCGGGCACCGACCAGCTCACCGGCCCCGCCGGACTCCCGGCGGTCGCCGCCGCGTACGAGGAACAGCTCGCCCTCGTCGAGGACACCGGCTCCCGGGCCGTCCTCATGGCCTCCCGCGCGCTCGCCGCCGCCGCGGCCCGCGCGGAGGACTACGCCGAGATCTACGGGCGCCTGATCCGCCAGGCGCGCGAGCCGGTCATCCTGCACTGGCTCGGCCCGATGTTCGACCCCGCACTCACCGGCTACTGGGGCTCCGCCGACCTCGACACCGCGACCGAGACCCTCCTGGAGATCGTCGCCGCCCACCCCGGCAAGGTCGACGGCGTCAAGGTCTCCCTCCTCGACGCGGGCCGCGAGGTCGCGCTGCGCCGCCGCCTGCCCGAGGGCGTCCGCTGCTACACCGGCGACGACTTCCACTACCCCGAGCTCGTCGCGGGCGACGCGCACGGCTTCAGCGACGCCCTGCTCGGCGTGTTCGACCCGCTCGCCCCACGGGCCGCCGAGGCGCTGCGGCTGCTCGACGCGGGCGACCCCGAGGGCTTCCGCGCCGTCCTCGACCCGACGGTCCCGCTCGCCCGCCACCTCTTCGAGGCCCCGACCCGCCACTACAAGACCGGCGTCGTCCTCCTCGCCTGGCTGGCCGGCCACCAGGACCACTTCACGATGGCCGGCGGCCTCCAGTCCGCCCGCTCCCTGCCGCACCTCGTCCGCGCCCACGAACTCGCCGCCGGAATCGGCCTGTTCCCCGACCCGGAGCTCGCCGCCGCCCGGATGCGCTCCCTGCTCGCCGTGTACGGGGCCGCCCGGTGAACCGCGACCGCCTCTCCCTCAACCAGATGACCGTCAAGCAGCTCCCGCTGCCCGAACTCGTCGCCCACTGCGCCCGCCTCGGCGTCCCCGGCGTCGGCCTGTGGCGCGAGCCGGTGCGGGCCTACGGGACCGGGGCGGCCGCCGCCCTCGTACGGGACGCGGGGCTCACCGTCACCAGCCTGTGCCGGGGCGGCTTCTTCGCGGCCGACGACTGGGAGGCGGACAACCGCGCGGCGGTCGACGAGGCGGCGGCGCTCGGCACCGACACCCTCGTCCTCGTCTCGGGCGGGCTCCCCGAGGGCGGCCGCGACCTGCCCGGGGCCCGCGCGCGCGTCGCCGACGCGATCGGCGCCCTCGTCCCGTACGCGGCGGAGCGGGGCGTCCGGCTGGCGATCGAGCCGCTGCACCCGATGTTCGCCGCCGACCGCTGCGTCGTCTCCACCCTGGACCAGGCCCTGGAGATCGCCGAGCGCTTCCCCGCCGCGCACGTCGGCGTCGTCGTGGACACGTACCACCTGTGGTGGGACGACCGGGCCCCGGCGGCCGTGGCCCGCGCGGGCGCGGCGGGCCGCGTCCACGCGTTCCAGCTCGCCGACTGGACCACCCCGCTCCCGGCCGGAGTCCTGAACGGCCGGGGCCAGTTGGGCACGGGCGCGATCGACCTGGCGGGCTGGGCGGTCCTGCTGGAGCGGGCCGGGTACGCGGGCCCGGTGGAGGTCGAACTCTTCAACGAGGCCCTGTGGGCGCGGGACGGGGCGGAGGTCCTGGAGGAGACGGTGCGGGCGTTCGAGGAGGTGTGAGGGGGTGGCGGGGCGGGGTGAGGGGGCAGGGGGCCGGGGGGCAGGGGCAGGGGCCCTACTTCGTGGCCCCGCCGCTCCCGCTCCCGCCTCCGCCCAGCAGATCCCCGAGCCCGCCGCCCTTGCGGGTGGCCGCGCGCTTGGTGAGGACGGCGAGGACCACCGGAACGAGGAGTTCGACGGCCCGGTTGACGGTCGGGGCGGGGATGCCGGTCTTCTTGGCGACCGCGTTGGCGGCCGGCTTGGCCAGCTTCGCGAGGACCCCGGCCATCAGCCCGCCGCCGACCAGCCCACCGAACGCGGCGACGCCCTGGAGCGGCGGTTCGGCCGTGGAGACCTCGGTGACGGCGGCGCGGACCTCGTCGGCGCTGGCCGGCTCGGCGGCGGCCGAACGCAGCTCGCCGGAGAGCTCCGTGACCGAACTGCCCACGAGCTCCCGGGCCCCGCCGGAGTCCGTGCCGAGCAGCCCGGCGATCTCCTGGAGCCGGTCGTCGCCGAGCTCGCTCAGGACCTCGTCCTGGAATGATTCGTCACTCATGCCGGAAACGCTACGGTTCCTCGCCCGGCCCGGCATCCCGGAGTTGTCCACAGGGGGAGGGCCGGGCCCGACGCCGGTTGTCCACAGGCCCGGCGGGTTGTCGGAGCTCTTCGCTACCGTCGGGGCATGTCCAGTCTGGCAGTGCTCGAAGGGGTCCTGGAGCGGATCACCTACGCCAACGAGGAGAGCGGCTACACGGTCGCCCGCGTCGACACCGGCCGCGGCTCCGCCGACCTGCTCACGGTCGTCGGGGCGCTGCTCGGCGCCCAGCCGGGGGAGTCGCTGCGGATGGAGGGCCGCTGGGGCTCGCATCCGCAGTACGGGCGCCAGTTCACCGTGGAGAACTACACGACGGTGCTGCCCGCCACCATCCAGGGCATCCGCCGCTATCTCGGCTCGGGACTGGTCAAGGGCATCGGCCCGGTCTTCGCCGACCGGATCACGACCCACTTCGGCCTGGACACGCTCCGGATCCTGGAGGAGGAGCCGAAGCGCCTGGTCGAGGTCCCGGGGCTGGGCCCGAAGCGGACGGGGAACATCGCGGCGGCGTGGGAGGAGCAGCGGGCCATCAAGGAGGTGATGGTCTTCCTCCAGGGGGTGGGGGTCTCGACCTCCATCGCGGTGCGGATCTACAAGAAGTACGGCGACGCCTCGATCTCCGTCGTGCGCAACCAGCCCTACCGCCTCGCCGCCGACGTCTGGGGCATCGGCTTCCTGACCGCCGACCGGATCGCCCAGGCGGTCGGCATCCCGCACGACAGCCCCGACCGGGTCCGCGCCGGGCTGCAGTACGCGCTGTCGCAGTCCACCGACCAGGGCCACTGCTATCTGCCCCAGGAGCGGCTGATCGCGGACGCGGTGAAGCTGCTCCAGGTGGACACGGGGCTGGTCATCGAGTGCCTGGCGGAGCTCGCCGAGGACCCGGAGGGGGTCGTGCGCGAGTCGGTGCCGGGGCCGGAGGGGCTGCCGGTGACGGGCGTGTTCCTGGTCCCGTTCCACCGGGCGGAGCTCTCCCTGGCCGGGCAGCTCCGGCGGCTGCTGGGGGCGCCGGAGGACCGGCTGCCGGCCTTCCGGGACGTGGCCTGGGACAAGGCCCTGGCCTGGCTGGCGGACCGCACGGGGGCGTCGCTGGCGCCCGAGCAGGAGCAGGCCGTGCGGCTGGCTCTGACCCGGAAGGTCGCGGTGCTCACGGGCGGCCCGGGCTGCGGCAAGTCGTTCACGGTCCGCTCGATCGTGGAGCTGGCCCGCGCCAAGCGGGCCAAGGTGGTGCTGGCCGCGCCGACGGGCCGGGCGGCCAAGCGGCTGGCCGAGCTGACCGGCGCCGAGGCGTCCACGGTCCACCGCCTCCTGGAGCTGAAGCCCGGCGGCGACGCGGCCTACGACCGGGACCGGCCGCTCGACGCGGACCTGGTGGTGGTCGACGAGGCGTCGATGCTCGACCTGCTGCTGGCGAACAAGCTGGTCAAGGCGGTGGCACCGGGTGCCCATCTGCTCCTCGTCGGCGACGTGGACCAGCTGCCCTCGGTCGGCGCGGGCGAGGTGCTGGGCGACCTGCTGGCCCCGGGCAGCCCGGTCCCGGCGGTCCGGCTGACCCGGATCTTCCGGCAGGCCCAGGAGTCGGGGGTGGTCACCAACGCGCACCGGATCAACGAGGGCCTGCCGCCCGTCACGACCGGCCTGCCGGACTTCTTCCTCTTCGCCGAGGAGGAGACGGAGGACGCCGCCCGGGTCACGGTGGAGGTCGCGGCCCGAAGGATTCCCGCCAAGTTCGGACTGGACCCGCGCCGGGACGTCCAGGTCCTGGCCCCCATGCACCGGGGCCCGGCCGGCGCCGGCTCGCTCAACGGGCTGCTCCAGCAGGCCATCACCCCGGGCCGCCCGGAGCTGGCCGAGAAGCGCTTCGGCGGCCGGGTCTTCCGGGTCGGCGACAAGGTCACCCAGATCCGCAACAACTACGAGAAGGGCGCCAACGGCGTCTTCAACGGCACCGTCGGCGTCGTGACCGCCCTCGACCCGGACGAGCAGCGGCTCCTCGTGCGCACCGACGAGGACGAGGAGGTCCCGTACGACTTCGACGAGCTGGACGAGCTGGCCCACGCCTACGCGGTGACCATCCACCGCTCCCAGGGCAGCGAGTACCCGGCGGTGGTGATCCCGGTCACCACGAGCGCCTGGACCATGCTCCAGCGCAACCTCCTCTACACGGCCGTCACCCGCGCCCGGAAACTGGTCGTCCTCGTCGGCTCCCGCCGCGCCCTGGCCCAGGCGGTCCGCACGGTTTCGGCCGGACGCCGCTTTACCGCACTGGCACATCGGCTCACAGGGGGCACTCTGGTGTGAAAGATCACGGAGGACTTCCGGAACCGGGGCGAAGGGGGCAGGATGAGCAGGTTGGCGGCACTGAGTGCCGCCGATTGGCCCAATGGTCGACCCCGAGTGCACTCTCCTGAGCCAAATGGGGGATGGTAGAGACAGTCAGGGCACCTCGAAGAAGAGGCACTACGTCGGTGAGGGATGACGTGAGCGACAACTCTGTAGTACTGCGGTACGCGGACGGTGAATACACCTACCCGGTGGTCGAGAGCACCGTCGGCGACAAGGGCTTCGACATCGGGAAGCTCCGAGCCCAGACCGGTCTGGTCACCCTGGACAGCGGATACGGCAACACCGCCGCCTATAAATCCGCCATCACCTACCTCGACGGTGAGCAGGGCATTCTGCGGTACCGCGGCTACCCCATCGAGCAGCTGGCGGAGCAGTCCACCTTCCTTGAGGTGGCCTCGCTGCTGATCAACGGTGAGCTTCCGAAGGCCGACGAGCTCGCGGCCTTCCAGAACGAGATCACCCAGCACACGCTGCTGCACGAGGACGTCAAGCGCTTCTTCCAGGGCTTCCCCCGGGACGCGCACCCGATGGCGATGCTGTCCTCCGTGGTCTCCGCGCTGTCCACCTTCTACCAGGACAGCCACAACCCGTTCGACGAGAAGCAGCGTCACCTCTCCACGATCCGGCTGCTCGCGAAGCTGCCGACGATCGCCGCGTACGCGTACAAGAAGTCGATCGGCCACCCCTTCGTCTACCCGCGCAACGACCTCGGGTACGTCGAGAACTTCCTGCGCATGACCTTCTCGGTGCCGGCGCAGGAGTACGAGCTCGACCCGGTCGTCGTCTCGGCGCTGGACAAGCTGCTCATCCTGCACGCGGACCACGAGCAGAACTGTTCGACCTCCACGGTCCGCCTGGTCGGCTCCTCGCAGGCGAACATGTTCGCCTCGATCTCCGCCGGCATCTCCGCCCTGTGGGGCCCGCTGCACGGCGGCGCCAACCAGTCGGTGCTGGAGATGCTGGAGGGCATCAAGGCCAACGGCGGCGACGTCGACTCCTTCATCCGCAAGGTGAAGAACAAGGAGGACGGCGTCCGCCTGATGGGCTTCGGCCACCGGGTGTACAAGTCCTTCGACCCGCGCGCCAAGATCATCAAGGCCGCCGCGCACGACGTCCTCTCCGCCCTCGGCAAGTCCGACGAGCTGCTGGACATCGCGCTCAAGCTGGAGGAGCACGCGCTCTCCGACGAGTACTTCGTCTCGCGCAACCTCTACCCGAACGTGGACTTCTACACGGGCCTCATCTACCGCGCGATGGGCTTCCCGACGGAGATGTTCACCGTGCTGTTCGCCCTCGGCCGCCTCCCGGGCTGGATCGCCCAGTGGCACGAGATGATCAAGGAGCCGGGTTCCCGCATCGGCCGCCCGCGCCAGATCTACACCGGCGTCGTCGAGCGCGACTTCGTCCCGGTCGCGTCCCGCTGACCCGAGGGCCCCTGTGCGCCTGACCGCGGGCCCCGCCACGGCGGGTCCCGCACCCGCGCGGTGCCCCGCGCTCCCGAGTGAGCGGAAAGCGCCCCGCCGTCGATCCCCCCACGGGTCGGCGGTCGGGGCGCTTCCCATTTCCCGGAGCGGATTCCCCCCACGGGATCCGGGCCGGGCGTCTGCTCGCGCGGTCTGCCGGGGTACGTACGGGAGGGCCGCTCAAAGCTCCCCGTGCACGTGCCCCGGCCGCGCTTGCCTGGGACGTCCCCCAAGACATCCCGTGAACGTCCCCCAAGACGTTCTCGGCATCGCCCACTTAGACTCGCGAACAGCCCAGATGGTTACCCCCAAATATCTGTGATCTAGATCTCGTTGTGAAGGTCCTGTGCGTCACGTGTAGGTGAATTCACGTGAAGCGACGCAGCCGCAGGCTGTTGGTCACGACGAAAACGGAGGAAAACGCCATCGCGAGTCCGGCGATCATCGGGTTGAGCAGCCCGGCCGCCGCGAGCGGCAGCGCGGCCACGTTGTAGCCGAAGGCCCAGCCCAGGTTCCCCTTGATCGTCGCGAGCGTGCGCCGGGAGAGCCGGATGGCGTCCGCCGCGACCCGCAGGTCCCCGCGGACCAGGGTGAGGTCGCTCGCCTCGATCGCCGCGTCGGTGCCGGTGCCCATCGCGAGTCCCAGGTCGGCCGTGGCCAGCGCGGCGGCGTCGTTGACCCCGTCGCCGACCATCGCGACCGTGCCCCCCTCCGCCTGGAGGCGGCGCACCACGTCGACCTTGTCCTGGGGCAGCACCTCGGCGATCACCTCGTCGATGCCGACCTCGGCCGCCACCCGCTCGGCCGCCTCCCGGCCGTCGCCGGTGAGCAGCACGGGCCGCAGCCCGAGGGCGCGCAGCCGGGCGACCGCCTCGGCGCTGGTCTCCTTGACGGTGTCGGCGACCGTGAGGGTGCCGCGGGCGAGCCCGTCCCAGGCGACGTGCACGACGCCGGGCCCGGTCGCCCCGTCCGGTACGGCGATCTCCTCGGCGGCCAGCAGCGCGGTCCGTCCGACCAGCACGAGGTGCCCGTCGACGGAGCCGCGCACGCCGAGGCCCGGCACGTTCTCGAAGGTCTTCGGTACGGGGAGCTCGCCGAGCTCCTCGGCGGCTCCGGCGGCCACGGCGCGGGCGACCGGGTGCTCGGAGGAGTGCTCCAGGGCGCCGGCGAGCCGCAGCAGTTCGGAGCGGTCGACGCCCTCGAACGCGTACACCTCGGTCAGGCGCATCGCGCCGGTGGTGACGGTGCCGGTCTTGTCGAGGACGACGGTGTCGACCCGGCGGGTGGACTCCAGGACCTCGGGGCCCTTGATCAGGATGCCGAGCTGGGCGCCGCGCCCGGTGCCGACCATGAGGGCGGTGGGGGTCGCGAGGCCGAGGGCGCAGGGGCAGGCGATGATCAGGACGGCGACGGCGGCGGTGAACGCGGCGGTGGTGTCGCTGGTGGCGAGGAGCCAGCCGACCAGGGTGCCGAGCGAGATCAGGAGCACTACGGGGACGAAGACGGCGGAGACGCGGTCGGCGAGCCGCTGGACCTCGGCCTTGCCGTTCTGGGCGTCCTCGACGAGCTTGGCCATCCGGGCCAGCCGGGTGTCGGCGCCGACGCGGGTGGCCTCGACGACGAGGCGGCCCGAGACGTTGACGCAGCCGCCGGTGACGGGGTCGCCGGGGGTGACGTCGACGGGCAGGGCCTCGCCGGTGAGGAGGGAGGCGTCGACGGCGGAGGCGCCCTCGGCGACGGTGCCGTCGGTGGCGATCCGCTCGCCGGGGCGGACGACGAAGCGGTCGCCCGCGCGGAGGGCGGCGACGGGGAGGCGGACCTCGGTGCCGTCGCGCAGCACGCCGACGTCCTTGGCGCCGAGGCGCAGCAGGGCGTGCAGGGCGGCACCCGCCTTCCGCTTGGCGCGGGCCTCCAGGTAGCGGCCGAGGAGGATGAAGGTGACGACTCCGGCGGCGACCTCCAGGTAGATGGTGGAGGAGGCGTGGGCGCGGGTGACGGTGAGGTCGAAGCCGTGCCGCATCCCGGGGGTGCCGGCGTCGCCGAGGAAGAGGGCCCAGAGCGACCAGCCGAAGGCGGCGAGGGTGCCGACGGAGACGAGGGTGTCCATGGTGGCGGCGCCGTGCTTGAGGTTGGTCCAGGCGGCGCGGTGGAAGGGGAGTCCGCCCCAGACGACGACGGGGGCGGCGAGGGTGAGCGAGAGCCACTGCCAGTTGTCGAACTGGAGGGCCGGGACCATGGCGAGGAGCACGACCGGCAGGGACAGGACGGCGGAGACGGTCAGCCGCTGCCGCAGCGCGGCGAGCGCGGGGTCGCCGGCGCCCTCCGGGCCGGATCCCGGGCCGCCCTCCGCTTCCGCTTCGGCCCGCGGCTCGGGTGCGGGCGGCGGGGGTTCCTCGGCGGTGTAGCCGGTCCTGACGACGGTGGCGATGAGCTCGTCGACGGTGACCCCGGGGGGATGCTCGACACGTGCCTTCTCCGTGGCGTAGTTGACCGTGGCGGTCACGCCGTCCATCCGGTTGAGCTTCTTCTCGACGCGGGCCGCGCAGGAGGCGCAGGTCATCCCGCCGATCGTCAGCTCGGTGGTCGTGGAGGGGGAGGTCATAGGGGGTCCCGGGTGGCTTGCGGACGAAGAACAGGGCCGTACCGCAACGGTACGGCCCTGCCCGGGTGGCGCGGGGGTCAGGCGGCGGGGCCCACGAGCTCGTAGCCGGCCTCGTCGACGGCGGCGCGGACGGCCTCGGGGTCGAGCGGGGCGGCGGAGGTGACGGTGACCTCGCCGGTGGCGGCGACGGCCTTGACCGAGGAGACCCCGGCGATCTCGGAGATCTCGCCGGCGACCGCGCCCTCGCAGTGCCCGCAGGTCATGCCCTTGACCTGGTAGACGGTGGTGAGTTCGGCCATGACGTTCTCCTCGTTCCGGGGTGGTGCGCTCGGTGCGCCTATGCCGTACTAGCACATATTATACCCCTAGGGGGTATGAATCGGCGAGGTGCCCCGCCCGGCTCTCGCGAGCGATCTCAGCCAGACCAGTCCGACCGCCGTGACCAGCACCAGGCCGCCCACCGAGAAGAGGGTGAAGAGGTGCTCCTGCTGGGAGGTGGGGGACGGGAGGTAGCCCTGGGCGAAGAGCGAGCGGTCCAGGCTGGTCGTGGTCACCTGGAGCACCAGCCAGAGCGCGATGCCGTGCATGGAGTCCCACAGCGCGTGCAGCACGGCCACCCCGAGGTACGCGCCGATGACCGGCCCGGCGAAGCGGAAGCGCCCGTCCGGCCGCCGGTAGGCCAGCAGGACGCCGCCCGCGATCGCCGTCCACAGGCCGTGCCCGAAGGGGGCGAGGACCCCGCGCAGGATCTCGGTCTCCAGGAGCGAGCGCAGGTCGATGCCCTCCATCGTGACGGCGGCGTTGAAGGCGTACCCGGCGCTCTCGAAGGCGGCGAAGCCGAAGCCGACGGTGCCGCCGAGCACCAGGCCGGCCCGCACCCCGCGCAGCCACGGCCGGTGCCGCACCACGAACATCAGGGCCGCCAGCTTCACCGCCTCCTCGATGAGGCCGACGCCCACGAACATCCACAGCGAGGGGTGCAGCAGGTAGTACTCCATGACGGAGGCGCCGAGCACCCCCAGCACCCCGCCGGTGACGAAGCAGCCGAGGATCACCGGCACCCCGAGGTCCTGGCCGTGCCGCTCGTAGGCCCAGAGCACGAAGACCGAGGGCACCAGGAAGCTGCCGAGCAGGATCAGCGTCGGCAGCAGCGTGGTGTTCTCCGTCGCGTACGTGACGATCGCGGTGAGCGCCCACAGCGCGAGCCCGCCCCACAGGCAGCGCCGCCAGAGCCCCGGGCGGGGCGTCTCGACGGGCGGGCGCGGGGGCGGGGGCGGCGCCTGGGTGCGGGGTTGCTGGTCGTACACAGCGAGACCTCCAAGTCCCTCCGCCGACAGGACATCTGACCGGAGCTTATGGTAGATACCCGATATGTCGCATTCGGGGACCACGCTGATCCTGATCATGGCGATCGCCGTCCTGGCGCCGCTGCTGGCGTACGGCGCGGGCCGCTGGCTCCCCGTACCGCTCGTCATCTTCGAGATCCTGCTGGGCATCGTCGTCGGCCCCGACGTACTGGGCTGGGCCAAGCCCGACGCGCTGATCGACGGCCTCTCGGAGCTCGGGCTCACGATGCTGATCTTCCTGGCGGGGTACGAGATCGAGTTCGGCAAGGTCCGCGGCGACACCCTCAGGCGCTCGGGCTGGGCCTGGGGGGCCGCCCTCGTGCTCGGGCTCGCCGCCGGGGTGCTGCTCGGCGGCGGCTACGACAAGGGCGTCTTCATCGGCGTGGCCCTGACCAGCACCGCGCTGGGCACGGTGCTGCCGGTGCTGCGCGACGCGGGCGACCTGCACGGCCGCTTCGGTTCGGTGGTCATGGCCTTCGGCGCGGTCGGCGAGTTCGGCCCGATCATCGCCATGGCGCTGCTGCTGAGCGGCCGGAACCCCGCCGAGTCCACCGCCCTGCTCGCCGCCTTCGCGGCGCTCACCGCGGGCGCCGTCTACTGGGCGCTGAAGCCGCGCAAGTCGTGGTTCGCCCGGATCATCGCCAAGACCCTGCACAGCAGCGGGCAGTTCGCGGTCCGCTTCGTCTTCCTGCTGCTGGCGCTGATGCTGGGCGCCTCCGCGGCGCTCGGGCTCGACGTGCTGCTCGGCGCGTTCGTGGCCGGCCTGATCACCCGTCTGGTCCTGGCCGGGGCCGCGCCCGAGTCGGGGCCGCAGATCCTGGAGAAGGTCGAGGCGGTCGGCTTCGGCTTCCTCGTCCCCGTCTTCTTCGTCGTCACCGGCATCGAGTTCGACCTGGACTCGCTGCTCGCGGGCGGCCGTACGCTGCTGCTCCTGCCGCTCTTCCTGGTGCTGTTCCTGGTGGTGCGGGGCGCCCCGGTCTGGTTCCTCGCGCCGCGCGACCTCGGCCGGCGCGACCGGGGCTCGCTGGTCCTCTACAGCTCGACGGCGCTGCCGCTGGTCGTCGCCATCACCACCATCGGCGTCGACGACGGGACGCTGACGGCCGGCGAGGCGGCGGCCCTGGTGGGCGCCGGGATGGTCTCGGTCCTCGCCTTCCCGCTGCTGGCGCTGCGGCTGCGGGCGAAGGCGCGGGCGGGGGACGGTCCGGCGCTGCCGGCCGAGCCGGTCACGGGCTCGGAATCGTGGTGAGCGCCTCCCCGACGACCGGGTCGAGATAGCGCAGCACGACGCGCTTCAGCTCGACGACCACGGCCTCCCGCTCGGGGCCCTCGGGGGCGGCCAGTACGAGCGCGAGGCCGGCCTTGACGACGGCGAAGGTCATGTCGGCTATCCGGGCGCGCTCGGCGGGCGCGCTGTCCGGGAGGTAGTGGCCGAGCAGCTCGGCGACCCGGGCGAGCAGCGAGGCGTGCAGGGCGTCGTGCTCCTCGGCGATCCGGCCGGGCACGTCCGAGCCGTGCATGAGGGCGAGGAAGGCCGGGTTCTGGCAGTTGAACTCGATCATCGGGTCGAGCACCGCGTCGAGCATCTCCGGCAGCGGCAGGGCCAGGTTCGCGGGGGTGAACGCCTGGCCGTGGGCCTCGCGCATCTCGGCGAGCAGGCGCCCGCCGAGCTCGATGGCGATCGCCTCCTTGTTGGGGAAGTACTGGTAGAGCGTGCCGGGGGAGACGCTGGCCTCGCGGGCGATGGCGTTGGTGCTGCTCGCCGCGTAGCCGTTGGCGCAGAAGACGTCGGCGGCGGCCTTCAGCAGCTGTGCGATGCGGCGCTCGCCGCGGGCCTGGCGGCGGCGCGGCTTCGGCTCTTCGGGCCCTTCTCCGGACATGGCTGTCCCCAGCTTCCTCAACGCGTTTGACAAACACGAGACATCGCTCGCATTCTTAGGAAACGCGAGCGATCACTCGTGTTTGCCAGTCTATGGCAATAGGCGACCCATGCGACCTGCCGGGAAGCGAGCGCCTGGGTCACGGTGAAGGGGACACCGCGTCATGGCCGAAGTCAAGAAAGCGCCTTCCGGCGGGGGATGGACCCGGTGGGTGACGGCCCGGCCGAGGCTCTCGCTCCTGGTCGCGCTCGTGATCACCGCGCTCGCCGTCCTCGCGGGCAGCGGCGTCGGCGACCGGATGGGCAGCGGCGGCTGGGAGGACCCGGACGCCGAGTCCACGTACGCGCTGAAGGTCCTGGAGCGCGAGTTCCCCGCCTCCCAGCCCAATGTGCTGCTCCTCGTCGACGCGGGCGCCGCCGGAGTGGACGCCCCCGCCGTCGCCGCCGAGGCCCGCCGGCTCGCCGAGCGGCTCGACGCGGAGCCCGGCGTCGGCGGCGTCGGCTCCTACTGGAGCACCGGCTCCCCTGCGCTGCGCTCCGAGGACGGGCGCCGGGCGGTCATCGCCGCCCGGATCGAGGGCGAGGAGAAGGCCGCGGGCGAGGTCCTGGAGCGCGTCGCCCCCGCGTTCCGGGGCACCCACGGACCCGTCGAGGTCTCCGTGGGCGGCCCGCTCGCGGTGCGCCACGAGATGCAGACGATCATCCAGGAGGACCTGCTGCGGGCCGAGCTGATCGCCCTCCCGGTCACCCTCGTCCTGCTCGTCATGGTCTTCGGCAGCGCCGTCGCCGCCCTGCTTCCGCTCGGCATCGGCATCGTCGCCATCCTCGGAACCAACGCGGTGCTGCGCGGCATCACCGAGCTCACCGACGTCTCCGTCTTCGCGCAGAACCTCACCACCGCCCTCGGACTCGGCCTCGCCATCGACTACGCCCTCTTCGTGGTCCGCCGCTTCCGCGAGGAGCTCGACGGCGGCGCCGACCCCCGCACCGCCGTCGCCATCACCCTGCGCACCGCCGGGCGGACCGTGCTCTTCTCCGCCCTCACCGTCGCCGTCTCGCTCGCCGCGATGATGGTCTTCCCGCAGTACTTCCTGCGCTCCTTCGCCTACGCCGGGATCGCCGTCGTCCTGCTCGCCGCCGCCGCGGCCCTCGTCCTGCTCCCGGCCGCGCTGCTGCTGCTCGGCGACCGGGTCAACGCCCTGGACCTGCGCCGCCTCTTCCGCCGCCGCGCCCGGGCCGGGGCGCAGGCCGGGACGCAGGCCGGGACCGGGACCGGCAGTGGCACCGGGACCGGCGCGGGCCAGGACGCCGACGCCGACGCCGGGGCCGGCTGGGCGCGCACCGCCGCGCTGGTGATGCGCCGGGCGCCGCTCTTCGCCGTCGCCACGGCCACCGGGCTCGTGCTCCTCGGACTGCCCTTCCTCGGCGTGCGCTTCGGCACCGCCGACGACCGGCAGCTCCCGGCGAGCGCCGAGTCCCGCGTGGTCCAGGACCGGCTGCGGGAGGACTTCCCCGGCAGCCCCGGCGGCGCGATCACCGTCCTCGCCGAGGGCGCGGCCACCCCCGCGCAGTACGCGGGCTACCGCGACCGGATCCGGACGGTCGACGGGGTCGCGCGGGTCGACGGACCGGTGACCGCCCCGTCCGCCGCGCCGGGCCACGCCTACTTCACCGTCGTCCCCGAGGGCGAGGCCGTCGGCCCGGACGCCCAGCGGGTGGTGAGCGAAGTGCGGGCCGAGCCCGCCCCGTTCACCACCTCCGTCACCGGAGCGGCCGCCGTCCTCGTCGACTCCAAGCACGCCATAGGCGAGCGGCTGCCCTGGGCCGCGGCGATCATCGTCGTGGTCACCCTCGTCCTGGTCTTCCTGCTCACCGGCAGCCTGATCGTCCCGCTCCAGGCCGTCCTGCTCAACGCGCTGAGCCTCACCGCCATGTTCGGCGCGGTCGTCTGGGTCTTCCAGGACGGGCACCTCTCCGGGCTCCTCGGCTTCACCTCCACCGGCGACATCGAGACGAGCCTGCCCGTCCTGATGTTCTGCGTCGCCTTCGGACTCTCCATGGACTACGGGGTGTTCCTGCTCTCCCGGATCAAGGAGGAGTACGACACGACCGGCGACCACGAGCACGCGGTCCGGTTCGGCCTGCGGCGCACCGGCGGGCTGATCACCGCCGCCGCCGTGATCCTCGCGGTGGTCATGGTCGCCATCGGCTCCTCGCGGGTCACCAACACCAAGATGCTGGGGCTCGGGGTCGCCCTGGCCGTCCTCATGGACGCCATGGTGGTGCGCAGCCTGCTCGTGCCGTCCGTGATGAAGCTGACCGGCCGCCTCACCTGGTGGGCGCCCGGACCGCTGCGCCGCTTCCACGCCCGCTTCGGGATCAGCGAGGGCGGCACCCCCGGAGGCCATGACACCCCCGGCGGCCCCGGGCGGACCGAGCCCGAACCGGAGGACGCCGCCCGGGAGAAGGAGCGGGTGGGCTGAGACGCGAGGGACACGCGAAGGGCCCGCGGAGGGCTCACGAAGCGCACGTGAGGGACACGCGAAGGGCCCCGCACCACGGTTCGGGAGGTGCGGGACCCTGGGGCCTGTCCGGGGTGTGGGGAGGGCGCTCAGTCCCGGCGGCTCCGGTTTCCGGGACGGTTCGCGACCCAGGCGCGGATGGTGTCCGCGTACCAGTAGGGCTTCCCCGACTCGACGTGGTCCGGGGGCGGCAGCAGTCCGTGCTTCCGGTAGGAGCGGACCGTGTCCGGCTGCACCTTGATGTGGGCGGCGATGTCCTTGTACGACCAGAGCCGTCTGTCCGTCATGCCTGGCACCTCCCTGAGGGCCCGGCAGCGGCGGCGGGGGGCCGTCGGGGGAGCTGCCGGGGGTTGCACTCGCGATCACTGAGCCTGTGCCCGGTGAACGAGCCCTTCTGACGGGAGGGGAGCGCCTGTCGAACGCCTGTGACCGAAAACCCGCGTAACGGAGACATGTGTGACGAAGGGGCGATGCTCGTGACGTAAGTGACGCACACGCATCAGACGCCGCAGGAACGGAGGAAGCGCCGGGTGCGCAGCGCGATCGGGTAGGGGCGGTCGGGTTCGCAGGGGTACATGTCCTGCTCCACGATCGCGAACAGGTCCACGTCCAGCGCCCGGGCCGCCGCCAGGACCGGCTCCAGCGCCGGCACCCCGGCCGGCGGCTCGCACATCACGCCCCGCGCCACCGCCGGGCCGAACGGCAGCTCCTCGGCCACCACCCGGGCCAGCACCGCCGGGTCCACCTGCTTGAGGTGGAGGTAGCCGATCCGCTCGCCGTAGGTCTCGATCAGCTTGACGCTGTCGCCGCCGCAGTAGGTGTAGTGCCCGGTGTCCAGGCAGAGCGAGACCAGCTCCGGGTCGGTCGCGTCCAGGAAGCGGGTGACGTTCTCCTCGGTGTCGACATGGGTGTCCGCGTGCGGATGGACGACCACCCGCAGCCCGTAGCGCTCCCGGACCTCGTGCCCCAGCCGCTCGGTCAGCCCGGTCAGGTGCCGCCACTGCTCCGGGGTGAGCGTCCGGTCCTCCAGCACCTCGCCCGTCTTGTCGTCGCGCCAGAAGGACGGGATGACCACCAGGTGCCGGGCGCCCATCGCCTGCGCCAGGGCCGCGTTCTCGGCGACATGGGCCCAGGTCCGCTCCCAGACCCCTGGACCGTGGTGCAGCCCGGTGAAGACGGTCGCCGCCGACACCTTCAGCCCCCGGCTCGCGGTCTCCTCGGCCAGCAGCGCCGGATCGGTCGGCAGATAGCCGTACGGGCCGAGCTCGATCCACTCGTAACCGGCCCCCGACACCTCGTCGAGGAAGCGCTGCCACGGCACCTGCAGGGGATCGTCCGGGAACCAGACGCCCCATGAGTCGGGCGCGGAACCGACCCTGATCCGGGACGGCGGGGAGGACGGCGACGACGGCGGACTCGACGGCTGCGACGGCTTCGTCATGACCGCCACCATGACACACGTCCGAATGTAAGGACATGCCGTTGACAGCCTTCCGGAGCGCCGACTAGACCTGAGGGACGGGGCGAGGGCACCGAGGCGAGAGGTGACGGGGAATGACGTCGGAGCCGTACGACCTGATCACCATGGGCCGGATCGGTGTGGACCTCTATCCGCTGCAGAGCGGGGTGCCGCTGGACCGGGTCGAGACCTTCGGGAAGTTCCTCGGCGGCTCCCCGGCCAACGTGGCCGTCGCCGCCGCGCGCCTGGGCAGCCGGACCGCGCTCGTCAGCCGGACCGGCGCCGACCCCTTCGGCCGCTACCTCCACCGCGAGCTGGCCGCCTTCGGCGTGGACGACCGCTGGGTCACCGAGGTGGCCGCCCACCCGACCCCGGTCACCTTCTGCGAGATCTTCCCGCCCGACCACTTCCCGATCCACTTCTACCGCCGCCCCAAGGCCCCCGACCTGGAGATCCATCCGCACGAGCTGGACCTGCCCGCGCTGCGCGCCGCCCGGGCGCTCTGGGTGACCGGGACGGGCCTGAGCGCCGAGCCCAGCCGGTCGGCCACCCTCGCCGCGCTCCGCGAGCGCTCCGCCCGCCCCGGCGACGGGCCCACCGTCCTCGACCTGGACTGGCGGCCCGCCCTCTGGGACGACCCCGGCGAGGCGCCGCCGCTCTACAAGGAGGCGCTGCGGCACGCCACCGTCGCCGTCGGCAACCTCGACGAGTGCGAGGTGGCCACCGGAGAGCGCGCCCCGCTCGCCGCCGCCCGCGCGCTGCTCGCCGCCGGGGTCCGGCTCGCCGTCGTCAAACAGGGGCCCGCGGGCGTACTGGCGCTGGCCGCCGACGGCACCCTCGCCGAGGTGCCGCCGCTGCCCGTGGAGGTGGTCAACGGCCTCGGCGCGGGCGACGCGTTCGGCGGGGCGCTCGCCCACGGGCTGCTCTCCGGGCGGGAGCTGACCGAGGTCCTGCGGCGGGCGAACGCGGCGGGCGCGATCGTCGCCGGCCGGCTCGCCTGCTCGCCCGCGATGCCGTACGAGGACGAGATCGCCCGCGCCCTCGCCACCGGCACCGGCACGCTCCCGGAGCGCTCCCGGTGACCGCGTCCGCGCCCGCGCCCGGCGACCCCGGCCGGCGGCCGAGCCCGGTGACCGCGCCCCGCGGCCATGACCGTGACGAGCCCGCCCCCGGCGGCGCGTCGCCGGACTCCAGGGCCGGCGCCTCGGGTAGGGAGACGGCCATGGACCCCACCCCCGCACCGCTCACCCCAGCCGACCCAGCCAGCCCAGCCGCCTCAGCCGGCCCAGCCGGCTCGTCCATTCCTTCCGCTTCTTCCGCTCCTTCCGCCTCACCCGCTCCACCCGCCCCATCCACCTCCCCTGGCCCCCCTGGCCCCCCTGGCCCTCCCACCCCGGGGTCCCTCCACCTGCCCGCCGGGACCGCCGCCCGGGGCCCCTACGCCGTCGACATCGACCCCGAGCGGGCCGGCTGGACGTACGGCGCGCTGCGGATCCTGGACGTTCCGCCCGGCGGGACCCACCGGTTCGAGACAGGTGGCAGTGAATGGGTGGTGCTTCCGCTCGCCGGTGGCGGTACGGTGCGCGTCGACGGGGAAATCCTCGAACTCGTAGGCCGCGCCAGTGTGTTCGACGGGGTCTCGGACTTCGCCTATGTGCCCAGGGACGCCCACGTCCAGATCGCCTCCGGCGCGGGAGGCCGCTTCGCTTTGGCAGGAGCGAAGTGCGAGCGACGACTCCCCGCTCGCTACGGCCCCGCGCCGGAGGTTCCCATCGAGACCCGCGGCAGCGGCAACCGCGCCCGCGAGGTGCGCAACTTCGCCGCCGCCGGGGTCTTCGACTGCGACCGGCTGATCGCCGTCGAGGTCCTCACCCCCGGCGGCAACTGGTCCTCCTACCCGCCCCACAAGCACGACGAGCACCGCCCCGGCGAGGAGTCCGTGCTGGAGGAGATCTACTACTACGAGGTGGCCGAAGCCCCTGGCCGGCCCCCGGGCGCGCCCGCCCGCGCCTATGGCTACCAGCGGATCAGCCCCTCCCGGCCCGGCGGCGCCGAGCTCCTCGCCGAGGTCCGCTCCGGCGACGCCGTCCTCGTGCCCGACGGCTGGCACGGCCCGTCCGTCGCCCAGCCCGGCCACCCGCTCTACTACCTCAACGTCATGGCGGGCCCCGGCCCCGAACGGGAATGGAAGATCTGCTTCCACCCCGACCACACGGAGGGATACGCATGAGCGTCCGGCTCACCGTCGCCCAGGCCCTGGTGCGCTTCCTCGCCGCCCAGCACACCGAGCGCGACGGCGTGCGGCAGCGGCTCGTCACCGCCACCTGGGGCATCTTCGGGCACGGCAACGTCGCCGGGATCGGCCAGGCGCTCGTGGAGTACCCCGGGCTCATGCCGTACCACCAGGGGCGCAACGAACAGGCCATGGTGCACGCCGCCGTCGGCTACGCCCGGCAGTCCCGCAGGCTCCGGGTGCACGCCGTCACCACCTCCATCGGCCCCGGCGCCACCAACCTCGTCACCGGCGCCGCCCTCGCCACCGTCAACCGGCTGCCCGTGCTGCTCCTCCCCGGAGACACGTTCGCCACCCGCCCCGCCGACCCCGTCCTCCAGCAGCTCGAAGTGCCCTGGGCGGGCGAGCTGTCCGTCAACGACTGCCTGCGGCCGGTGTCCCGGTACTTCGACCGGATCACCCGCCCCGAGGCGCTGATCCCGGCCGCCCTCGCCGCCGTACGGGTCCTCACCGACCCCGCGGAGACCGGCGCCGTCACCCTCGCCCTGCCCCAGGACGTGCAGGCCGAGGCGTACGACTGGCCCGAGGAGTTCCTCGCCGAACGCACCTGGACCGTCCGCCGCCCCCGCCCCGACCGGGCCGAACTCGACGCCGCCGTCCGGGCCGTCGCCGACGCCGAGCGGCCGCTGGTCGTGGCCGGCGGCGGGGTGAAGTACAGCGCCGCCGAGGACGCCCTGCGCACCTTCGCCGAGCGGGCCGGCATCCCCGTCGCCACCACCCAGGCCGGCAAGGGCGTCCTCCCGTACGACCACCCCTGCGACGTCGGCGGCATCGGCCACACCGGCACCGCCACCGCCGCCGAGCTCGCCCGCACCGCCGACCTGGTGATCGGCGTCGGCACCCGGCACACCGACTTCACCACCGCCTCCGGCACCCTCTTCCACCCCGCCGCCCGCTTCCTCAACCTCAACGTCACCGGCTTCGACGCCCACAAGCAGGCCGCCCTGCCGCTGGTCGCCGACGCCCGCGAGGGCCTCACCGCACTCACCGAGGCGCTCACCCGGGCACATGCCGGCCGGCCGCCCGGCGACCCCGCCCGCTGGGCCGCCGCCCAGCGCGACTGGCGGACCCGCACCGACGCCGCGTACACCCCGGAGAGCGAGGACGCCCGCCCCACCCAGGCGCAGGTCCTCGGCGCACTCGACACTCTGGTCACCGGGGACGACATCCTGATCAACGCCGCGGGCTCGCTCCCCGGCGACCTCCACAAGCTGTGGCGGGCCCGCTCCACCGACCAGTACCACGTCGAATACGGCTACTCCTGCATGGGCTACGAGATCCCCGCCGCCCTCGGCGTCGCCCTCGCCGCACCCGGCCGGCCCGTCTGGGCGCTCGTCGGCGACGGTACGTATCTGATGAATCCCACCGAGATCGTCACCGCCGTCCAGGAGGGCCTGCCGATCAAGCTGGTCATCCTCCAGAACCACGGCTACGCCTCGATCGGCGGCCTGTCCGAGGCCGTCGGCGCCGAGCGATTCGGCACCGACTACCGGCTGCGGGACCCCGACGGCGGGTTCACCGGACCGCCGCTCCCCGTCGACCTGGCGGCCAACGCGGCCTCCCTAGGGATGCGGGTGCTGCGCGCCCACACCCTGCGTGACCTGCGAGAAGCCCTCGCGGACGCCCGGCAGGCGACGGTTCCCACATGTGTCTACGTCGAGACCGAAACGGCAGACAGTGTGTCGGGCCCGCCCCCCGCCCAGGCGTGGTGGGATGTGCCCGTGGCCGAGACGTCGACCCGCCCGTCGGCGGCCAAGGCCCGCGAGGAGTACGACCGGCACGTCACCGCCCGACGCCGCCACCTGTAACAGCCAGAAGGAGCATTCCGTCATGACGAAGACCGTCAACCACTGGATCGGTGGCAAGAGCGTCGAGGGCACGTCGGGCAACTGGGGCCCGGTCACCGACCCGGCCACCGGCGCCGTGACCACGCGCGTCGCGCTCGCCTCCGTGGAGGAGGTCGACGCCGCCGTCGCCGCCGCCAAGGACGCCTTCGCGACCTGGGGCACCTCCTCGCTCGCGCAGCGCACCACGATCCTCTTCCGCTTCCGCGCCCTGCTGGACGCCAACCGCGACGCGATCGCCGAGGCGATCGTCGCCGAGCACGGCAAGGTGCACTCCGACGCCCTCGGCGAGGTCGCCCGGGGCCTGGAGATCGTCGACCTGGCCTGCGGCATCACCACCCAGCTCAAGGGCGAGCTGTCCACCCAGGTGTCCAACCGCGTGGACGTCTCCTCGATCCGCCAGGCCGTCGGCGTGGTGGCCGGCATCACCCCGTTCAACTTCCCGGCCATGGTGCCGATGTGGATGTTCCCGCTCGCCATCGCCTGCGGCAACACCTTCGTGCTCAAGCCGAGCGAGAAGGACCCCTCGGCCTCCATGAAGATCGCCGAGCTGCTGGCCGAGGCCGGTCTGCCGGACGGCGTCTTCAACGTGCTGCACGGTGACAAGGTCGCCGTGGACCGCCTCCTGGAGCACCCGGACGTCGCCGCGATCTCCTTCGTCGGCTCGACCCCGATCGCCCGCCACATCCACACCACCGCCGCCGCCAACGGCAAGCGCGTGCAGGCGCTCGGCGGCGCCAAGAACCACATGCTGGTGCTGCCCGACGCCGACCTCGACGCCGCCGCCGACGCGGCCGTCTCCGCCGCCTACGGCTCGGCCGGCGAGCGCTGCATGGCGATCTCCGCCGTCGTCGCCGTCGGCGCGATCGGCGACGAGCTCGTCGAGAAGATCCGCGAGCGCGCCGAGAAGATCAAGATCGGCCCCGGCAACGACCCGGCCTCCGAGATGGGCCCGCTCATCACGGCCGTCCACCGCGACAAGGTCGCCTCCTACGTGCACGGCGCGGCGGCCGAGGGCTGCCAGGTCGTCCTGGACGGCACCGGCTACACCGTCGAGGGCTTCGAGGACGGCCACTGGATCGGCCTGTCCCTCCTGGACCACGTGCCCACCACCGCCAAGGCCTACCAGGACGAGATCTTCGGCCCGGTCCTGTGCGTGCTGCGCGCCGACACCTACGAGGAGGGCCTGGCCCTCATCAACGCCTCGCCGTTCGGCAACGGCACCGCGATCTTCACCCGCGACGGCGGCGCCGCCCGCCGCTTCCAGCTGGAGGTCGAGGCCGGCATGGTCGGCGTCAACGTGCCGATCCCGGTGCCGGTGGGCTACCACTCCTTCGGTGGCTGGAAGGACTCGCTCTTCGGCGACCACCACATCTACGGCAACGACGGCATCCACTTCTACACCCGCGGCAAGGTCGTCACGACCCGCTGGCCGGACCCGTCCGAGGGCCCCTCGGGCGTCGACCTGGGCTTCCCGCGTAACCACTGACCCGGGGTAAAACGAGTGGCCCCCGGGGTGCGTCCCGACGCACTCTGGGGGCCATGTCCGTTCCCCCGCACGGCGCGCACGGAGTACTCCCCGAGCCGCCGGAACACCAGATCCGCGCGCTCCACACCGACACCACGGTGACCGTCTACCAGGCGTACCGCCCGGAGCTCGGCCTGCCCGCCGCCCGTGACGGGCGGTTCCCCGCCGCCTGGAAGCGCGAGCGGATGACCTGGATCAAGCCCTCGTTCCTGTGGATGATGTACCGCTGCGGCTGGGGCCTGAAGGAAGGTCAGGAGACCGTCCTCGCGGTCGAGATCACCCGCGAGGGCTTCGAGTGGGCGCTGCGCCACGCCTGCCTCTCGCACTACGTGCGCGGACTCCACCCCGACCGGGCCTCCTGGCAGCGGGAGTTGAGGCGCGCCCCGGCCCGGGTCCAGTGGGACCCGGATCGGGACCTGCGGCTCGGCCCGCTCCCGTACCGCTCCCTCCAACTGGGCCTCGCCGGGGAGGCGTCGCGCCGGTACGCGGACGAGTGGACGGTCGGCATCCGCGACGTCACCCCGCTCGCCCGCGAGATCCACGCCCTGGTGCGCGGCGGGGACCCGGCGGCGGCGGAGCGGCTGCTGCCCGAGGAGCGGCCGTACCCCTCGGGGGACGGGCTCCTCGGGCAGCTCACCCGCTAGTCACCACCGGTCGGTGTCACCGCCGGTCGGTGTCACCAGCGCGAGTACAGGAGCTTGTTCGGGGAGCCCGCCTTCGGGTCCTGGACCTTGCCGTTGGTCGCGTTGGCCACCAGCGCGGCGGAGACCTGCGCCGGGGTGGCCGCGGGGTTGGCGGCGAGGTAGAGGGCGGCGACGCCCGCGGTGTGCGGGGAGGCCATCGAGGTGCCGGAGATCGTGTTGGTGGCCGTGTCGCTGTCCTTCCAGGCGGAGGTCACCGAGACGCCCGGGGCGAACAGGTCCGCGCAGGTCCCGTAGTTGGAGAAGGAGGCCCGCTTGTCGGCGGAGTCCGTCGCGCCGACCGTGATCGCCTCGGGGACCCGCGCCGGGGAGTAGTTGCAGGCGTTCGCGGGCATCCCGAGGAAGTTGCCGTTGCCGGCGGCGACGGCGTACGTGACGCCCGAGGCGATCGAGCGCTTCACGGCGTTGTCGAGCGAGGTGTTCGCGCTCCCGCCGAGGCTCATGTTGGCGACGGCCGGCTTCACCGCGTTCGCCGTCACCCAGTCGACACCGGCGATCACCCCGGCGTTGGTGCCGGAGCCGTTGCAGTCCAGCACCCGCACGGCCACCAGCTTGGCCGCCTTGGCCACGCCGTAGGTGGCGCCGCCGACCGTGCCCGCCACGTGCGTGCCGTGGCCCTGACAGTCCTGGCCGTTCTGGCCGCCGCCGACGGTGTCGGTGCCGACCGAGGCCCGGCCGCCGAACTCGGCGTGCGAGGTGCGGATGCCGGTGTCGATGATGTACGCGGTGACGTTCGAGGCCGTGGTGTCGTACGTGTACGTCGTCGACAGCGGCAGGTCCCGCTGGTCGATCCGGTCGAGCCCCCAGGTCGCGCCGGGCTGGGTGCCGGCGATCCGGACGGTCGCGTCCTGCTCGACGTACGCGACCCGGGGGTCGGCCGCGAGGGCGGCGGCCTTCGCCCGGGACATCGAGGCGGCGAAGCCCTTGAGCGCGGAGCGGTACTCGTAGCGGGGCGAGACGCCCAGGTCGGCGGCGCGGGTCGAGCCGTCCTTGAGGACGACGATCCAGCCGTTCTCGACGGCGGTGGCGGCGGGCGCGAGCCGCAGGTCGCCAGCGGGCGCGCCCTGCGCGGCGGGGGAGCCGGCGAACTGGAGGCCGGCGGCGAGGGCGATGACGGGGACGAGGGCGCCGATGCGGCGGGATATCCGCTTCATGGGGGTGGGCACCTGAACCTTTCGTTGTCCGGACGGGGCACGGGCAAGTACGGGTACGCGTGTGGTGCGGAGGTGCGGTGCGGAGAAGGTGGTTCCACCGTCTCGTGTTGGCATGGACGGCACAAGAGTGGGGTTCGGACGCGGTGGAGGCGCGTTTTTCGGTCGTCCCCGCGCGGCGCCCCGGCGCGGCCCGCCGCCGTCCGCTCGGGCCGGCCGCCGGCCGTCCCCGCCGTCTCCCGCGTACCGCGATCGCGGTACGCGGACCGTGCCGTCTACGACCTGAGGAGGCCGCCCGGCTCCCCCCGGGGGCGGCCGAGCCGCCCGCCCCGGCCGCCTAGGCTCGGGGCCATGCAACTGCGACTTCCCCGGAGAGGGCCCCGACGAGCAGGTCCGCCGAGGTGGGCGGCGCTCGCCGCCGTCCTCGCCGTGCTCGCGGGCGGCGCCGGCACCTGGACCGCCGTCGCCTCCGACGACCCGCCGCCCGTGCACCGCGCGGACCGGATGCTCGCCCTCGACGGGGTGCGGATCGACACCTCGTACTTCACCGCCGGCGGCCCCGGCAGACGCCCCGCCGTCCTGCTCGGGCACGGCTTCGGCGGCTCCAAGGACGACGTCCGCGCCCAGGCGGAGGGGCTGGCCCGGGACGGCTACGCGGTGCTGACCTGGTCCGCCCGAGGCTTCGGCGCCTCCACGGGGCAGATCGGCCTCAACGACCCGGAGCGCGAGGTGAAGGACGTCAGCGGGCTCGTCGACTGGCTCGCCGGACGGCCCGAGGTCCTGCTGGACAAGCCCGGCGACCCGCGCGTCGGCATCACCGGCGCCTCCTACGGCGGCGCGGTCGCGCTGCTCGCCGCCGGACACGACCCGCGTGTGGACGCCGTCGCCCCGCAGATCACGTACTGGAACCTGGCCGACGCCCTGTTCCCGAACGACGTGTTCAAGAAGCTGTGGGCCGGGATCTTCTTCTCGGCGGGCACGGGCTCGCCCCAGAGCGCCGGCGCCGGGCGCGGCACAGGCACGGCGGGCACGGACGGGGGCGGAGACGCGGGCACGGGGGCGGGCACCGGCTCCGGCACAGGAGCGGCCACCCGCCCCGGAGCCGCACCCGGCACCGGCCCCGCCGGCTGCGGGCGCTTCAGCCCCGAGGTGTGCGCCCTGTACGAGCGCGTCGCCGTCGCCGGGAAGCCCGACGCCGAGGCCCGCCGCCTCCTGGAGGCGCGCAGCCCGTCCGCCGTCGGCGCCCGCATCAAGGTGCCCGCGCTGATCGTCCAGGGCCGGTCGGACTCCCTCTTCACCCTCGGCCAGTCCGACGCCATGGCCCGCACCATCGCCGCCAACGGCGCCCCGGTCGCCGTGGACTGGACGGCCGGCGGGCACGACGGCGGCGACCGGGAGACCGCCCGCGTCGAGGGCCGGATCTCGGCCTGGTTCGACCGCTACCTCAAGCGGGACGCCACCGCCCCGACCGGCCCCGCCTTCCGGGTCAGCCGCACCGGCGGCGTCGACTCCACCGACGGGCGCGCCACCCTGCGCGGCGCGACGGCCGACACGTACCCGGGACTCGCGGCGGGGCCCGTCTCCGTCGCCCTCTCCGGCCCGCCCCGCACCTTCGCCAACCCGGCCGGCGCCAACCCGCCCGCCGTCTCCGCCGTCCCCGGGCTCGGCGGCGGACTCGCCCAGCTCTCCTCGCTCGGCGTGGGCCTGTCCGTGGACTTCCCCGGCCAGTTCGCCGCCTTCGACGCCAGGCCGCAGACGGCCGCGCTGCGGATCACCGGATCGCCGACCGTCAAGGTCCGTGTGACGTCCAGCGCCCCCGACGGCTCGGCCGTCCTCTTCGCCAAGGTGTACGACGTGGGGCCGGACGGGCGGCAGCAGGTGCTGCCCGCACAGCTCGTCACCCCGGTCCGGGTCACCGACGCCGGGCGCGGGCGCACCGTGGACCTGACCCTGCCCGCCGTCGACCACGAGGTCGCGGCCGGTCACCGGCTGCGCCTGGTGCTCGCCGCGACGGACCTCGGCTACGCCTCGCCGGCCGCCCCCGCCACGTACACCGTCGGCGTCGAGGGCGCCCTGACCGTGCCGACCGCGCCCGGTGTGACGACGCAGGCGGCGGGGCTGCCCTGGTGGGTGTGGGGGCTGCCGCTCGCCGGTGCCGTCATCGCCGCCGCGCTGCTGCTGACCGCCCGCCGCAGGACCGCGCCGCCCGCGCCCGACCCGGCGCTCGCGGAGGTCCCGCTCCAGATCACCGGCCTGTCCAAGAAGTACCAGGGCGGCGACCGGTACAGCGTCCGCGAGCTGTCCTTCCGCGTCGAACAGGGCCAGGTCCTGGGCCTGCTGGGCCCCAACGGCGCCGGCAAGACGACGACCCTGCGGATGCTGATGGGCCTGATCACCCCGGACGAGGGCGAGATCCGGGTCTTCGGCCAGGCGATCCGGCCGGGCGCGCCGGTGCTCTCCCGGGTCGGCGCGTTCGTGGAGGGCGCGGGCTTCCTGCCGCACCTGTCGGGCCGCGAGAACCTGGAGCTGTACTGGCGCTCCACCGGCCGCCCCGCCGAGGACGCGCACCTCGACGAGGCGCTGCGCATCGCCAATCTGGGCGGCGCCCTCGAACGGGCCGTGCGCACCTACTCGCAGGGGATGCGGCAGCGGCTCGCCATCGCGCAGGCCATGCTGGGCCTGCCCGACCTGCTGATCCTGGACGAGCCGACGAACGGCCTCGACCCGCCGCAGATCCGCGAGATGCGGGAGGTGATGATCCGGTACGCGGCCGGCGGCCGGACCGTGATCGTCTCCAGCCATCTGCTCGCCGAGGTCGAACAGTCCTGCACCCACCTCGTGGTGATGGACCGGGGCGCCCTGGTGCAGGCGGGCCCGGTCGAGGAGATCACCGGCGCCGACGACACCCTCCTCGTCACCCTGGGCGGACCGGTCCCGGACGAGGTGGTGGAGAAGCTGGGCGCGGTACGGACCGGGGCCGGCCTGCTCGTGCGGCTGGCCGACACGGCGTACGCCACGCCCACCGCGCTGATCGCCGAACTCGTCCGCCTGGAGGTGCCGGTGACGGGCGTGGGGCCGCACCGGCGCCTGGAGGACGCGTTCCTGACCCTGATCGGAGAGACCGCATGACCGCCGCCGCCCCGGCCCCGGCCGCCGCCCCCGGCTACGCGCCGGGCCGCACCCTGCCGTTCCGCGTGGAGGCGCTGCGGCAGCTCAAGCGCCGCCGCACGCTGGTGATGGGCCTGATCCTGGCCGCCCTGCCCTTCGTGCTGATCGCGGCGTTCGCGATCGGCGGCGGGCCGGACGGCTCGGAGAACAGCCGGATCACCCTGATGGACACGGCGACGGCCTCGGGCGCCAACTTCGCGGCGACCTGCCTGTTCGTCTCGGCGGGCTTCCTGCTGGTCATCCCGGTCGCCCTGTTCTGCGGCGACACGGTCGCCTCGGAGGCCGGCTGGTCCTCCCTGCGCTACCTGCTGGCGGCCCCCGTCCCGCGCGCCCGGCTGCTCTGGTCGAAGCTGGCGGTCGCCCTGGCCTTCAGCGCGGCGGCCATGGTCCTGCTCCCGCTGGTGGCGCTGGCGGCGGGCACGGTGGCGTACGGCTGGGGCCCGCTGAAGCTCCCGACCGGCGGCGCCCTCCCGGCGGGAGACGCCCTCGTCCGCCTCGCCCTGGCGACGGCCTTCGTCTACGTCTCCCAACTGGTGACGGCGGCCCTCGCCTTCTGGCTCTCCACCCGCACCGACGCCCCGCTGGGCGCGGTCGGCGGCGCGGTCGGCCTGACCATCATCGGCAACGTCCTGGACGCGGTCACCGCCCTCGGCGACTGGCGCGCCTTCCTCCCGGCCCACTGGCAGTTCGCCTGGGCGGACGCGCTCCAGCCGCAACTGGAGTGGTCCGGCATGGCCAAGGGCACGGCGATCTCCCTGACGTACGCCCTGATCCTCTTCGCCCTGGCTTTCCGGGGCTTCGCGCGGAAGGACGTTGTGTCGTAGGCGACTTGGCGCCTGCGAATGGCCCCGAGCTCCTTTTGGCTCGGCTGAAAGGGCGAGAGACGGGAATTGGTGTGCCCGCGTCAATTTCGCCGACTGGTGGAGCGGTATTTCAGGAATGCGCACCCGGAGACTTCGGGGGAGGGAAAGTTCCACGTCAGGGGTGATTGTGAGATGAATCACCAGGATGGAATGTCTGGAACGATCCATTCCGGTGTACATGGAAACTAAATCCCTGGAGTCAAAAGCGCGCCCCGGAGGTAGCGTCCCGATCTGATTGCGCAAACTTTGCGCTTCAGTGAAGGGTGGGGACCCGATGGGGTGGGCTGGACGTCGTTCCAGAACGACGTATGGAGCCGTCGTCACGACGCTGACGGCGGTGTTGGCGGGGGGTACGGCCGTGATGCCGGCCGCCGCTCAAGGTGTGGACGCCGTAGTCCCGGACAGTGCGGTGGCCACTGCCGCGGAGTCGGGCGAGGCGCCCAGCGAAGAGCTGGCGAAGGCCGCCGCCAAGGAGAGCGGACAGCCTGTCGAGGCCGTCAATCTCCGGGGCGAGCGCCGTGACGTGTTCGCCAACGAGGACGGGTCCTTCACGGCCCGCGAGTACACGGAGCCCGTGCGGACCCGGCGAGGGGACGACTGGGTGCCGGTGGACGACACGCTCGCCCGGCGGAGCGACGGCGCGTGGGCGCCCAAGGCGTCCACGGTCGAACTGGAGTTCTCCGATGGCGGGCGAGGCCCCTTCGCCCGGATGAGCCGGGTCGGGCGGGAGTACGCCCTGACCTGGCCCGACGGAACCCTCCCGAAGCCCACGATCGAAGGCAGCACCGCCCGTTACGCCGAGGTCCTCCCCGGCGTCGACCTGGCGGTCCGCGCGGGCATCGAGGGCTTCTCGCACTACTTCGTGGTCAAGACGGCGGAGGCCGCCGCCAATCCGCGGCTGGACTCGCTCGAACTCGGCCTCTCCACCAAGGGCCTGACCGCCACCGAGGCGCCCGGCGGCGCCCTCAAGATCGTCGACTCCGCCGTCGGCGGCACGGTCTTCGAGGCCGGCGGCGCCTCCATGTGGGACTCGTCCGGCACGCCCGCCGCCTCGACCCGGGCGCTCGCTCCCGGGGCCCGCTCCGCCAGGACCGCCACCGCCACGGAGTCGGCGTTCGACGCGGCCGACGGGGGCCGCAAGGCGCCGGTCGACATCGACGTGGCCGATGGCAAGCTGAGCCTCAAGCCCGATCTGAAGCTGCTGCGCGGCCAGGGCACCACGTATCCGGTGGTCATCGACCCGACGCCGCGCACCTCGAACACGAGTGCCTGGTCCTCGGTCATGTCGGGCATGCCGGACCGCCAGGACTGGAAGTTCGCGAACGACGCGGGCGTGGGGCGGTGTCCTTCCGACCAGACCCCGGCCTCCTGCTCGGGCATCGGCGTCCGGCGCGCGCTCTTCAGCTTCCCGATGGGCTTCTACAAGGGCAAGACGATCCTGAGCAGTACGTTCTCCGCGCGTCTCGCGAAGAACTACTGGAACGACAACAAGGCCGAGCCGATCGACCTGTACCGGCTCGGCGGCAAGGACTACGCCGTCACGTCGGGCAGCAACTGGTCCAACACCTCGGGCAGCTGGTCCAACCACCTGTTGACGGTGGACCGGGCGATCGCGCCGACCAGCTGCACGAGCCAGGCCAACCTGCACTTCAGCAACGGCGAGCTCCTGACGGACACGAAGGCCGCCGCGACCGGCGGCTGGAACACCATGTCCCTCGGCCTCAGGGCCAAGGACGAGTCGGCGTACGCGGGCTGGAAGCGCATCTGCGGCAACGCCTACCTGTCCATCACCTACAACACGCCGCCCCTGCAGGTCGCGAAGTCCACCATGAGCTCCGACCCCGGCGGCCAGTGCGTGACCGACCCGGCCAAGGCGCCCCTCGTGGACGAACTGCCGATGCTGCGCGCCGAGGCCCGCGACCCCGACCACACGGCCGCCTCCAACGACCCGGTGAAGATGCAGTACCAGGTCTTCTACCAGGACGACAAGAACGTGGAACAGAGCTATCTGTTCACCACCGGGTCCAGGTCTCCCAACCCCGGCACTCTCTTCACCCACCGCGTGACGTCGCCGACCGCCAAGACCGGCATCGGCATGTACTACCCGAAGGCGACGCCGTCGCCGATGATCTACCAGCGCACCACCCCGGACGCGGGCCCCAACACGGCCGAGATCCCGTTCGACGCCAAGGGGCGCAAGATCCTCGTCGGCGACTGGAACAACGACGGCATCGACACCCTGGGCGCCTACGACCCGGTGACGCGCACGTTCGAGCTGTGGGACGACAAGTCGTTCAAGAACCCGATCCGGATCACCTACGGAAGCGCCGGCGACATCCCGGTCGTGGGCGACTGGAACGGCGACGGCCGGGACACGGTCGGGGTGTGGCGGCCGAGCAGCCACATCTTCTACCTCAACAACGAGACGAGCAACAACGTCACGGACATCGCGTTCGTGTACGGGGCCGACGACATGACCCCGCTCGTGGGCGACTGGAACGGCGACGGCGTCGACACCATCGGCATGTACTACCCGACGAACCTCACGTTCTACATGCGCGACTTCAACAGCGCGGGTGGCAACACGTACGCGGTCCGCTACGGCAGCGCCGGCGACCAGCCCGTCGTCGGAGACTGGGACCGCAACAGGTCGGACACCATCGGCGTCTGGCGCGAGAGCAACCACAGCTTCTACCTGAACAACGAGCACACCAACAACGTCGCGGACCTCACGTTCGTGTACGGCGCCGACGGCATGGTCCCGCTCACCGGCACCTGGATGCCTGGCATCCCCGAGAACACGACGATCTCGTGGCAGGCCCGCGCCAACGACGGCGAGGCGGACGGACCGTGGAGCTCGGCGAACGGAGTGGGGCGCTGCTACCTGCGTCGTGACGCCTCCGTTCCCTCGAAGCCCACGGTGACGGCCGACCGCTACGAGAACTCGGCCGACTGGCACGACGGCATCGGCATCGAGGACACGTTCAGCTTCACCGCCTCGGACACCGACACCGACGTGATCGGCTACCGGTACTCCATCGACGGCGTGACCTACCCGCCGGTCTCCACGACCGGAGGCAAGACGGCGCAGGTCAAGTGGACCCCCACCCGGTCGGGTCGCTACTACCTCTCGGTCGACGCGTACGACGCGGCCGGACACCACAGCGCCGAGGCGAACTACACCTTCCTGATCGCGACCGGCCGGGTCGCCCAGTGGGACCTCGCTGAAATCGCCGGCAGCACGAAGGTCAACGGGGTCGGCGACCAGCCGATGGTGCCCCGCGACGGGGTCACCTTCGGCAACGCGGGACGTGGTGGTGCGGTGGACCCGGTCGCACACTTCGACGGGACGGCGGAGGCGTACGTCTCCCTTCCCGACGAGGCTCCCGACGGCGCCGCCAAGACGATCGTCGACACGCGGTCCAGCCTTTCCGTCAGCGCGTGGGTGAAGCCCTCGGACCTGACCGCCGACATGACCGTCGTCAGCCAGGACGGAACGGACGAGGCCGGCTTCGAGCTCGGCTACGACGCCGCCACCCGGTCCTGGAGCTTCGCCACCCCGGACGCGGACGGCGACAAGACCACCAGCTACGCCGCGCGCGTGCCCGTGGGTGCCGACGCGGCCGGTACGTGGGTCCACCTGACCGGCGTGATCGACGCCAAGGCCGCGGGCGGCCCGCGACTGCGTCTCTACGTCGACGACGGCGACCCGGCCACGCCCACCGGCACGGCCACGGCGGCGCGCACCACCTCCTGGGCGGCGACAGGCGCCTTCCAGATCGGCCGGGCGCTCCACAAGGGCGCGTACCAGGCGAACTTCAACGGCGACATGTCCCAGGTCCGCGTCTACAACCGGCCGGTGACCACGGACGAGATCGCCCAGTTCCAGACCGTCGGCCCGGTGCGCAAGGCCTACTGGCAGTTCGAGACCGCGCCGGTCGGCGGCGCCGTGGGCACGGTCGACGGGAAGGGCGGACCGCTGACCCTCAACGGTGACGCGAAGGTCTTCCTGAGGGCCGCATGGAACGACCCCGCACTGGCCGACAACGGATTCATGACGCTCGACGGCACCGGCGACTGGGCGGCCACCGCCACCCCCGTCGTGGGCGGTGACAAGAGCTTCACGGTGGCCGCGCGGGTCCAGCTGTCGAACGTCGAGTCGACCACGTCCCAGACCGTCCTGTCCCTCCCGGGGCAGAACGCCGACCGGCTCGCGCTCCGCTACGACGGCGGCACCAAGCACTGGAAGGCCGTCCTCACGGGCAGCGACACGACGGGCGCGGACACCAAGAAGACCGAGGCGGTCGATCTCGACGTACCGCCCCTGGCGGACGGTGGCGGCAACCACCTGGCGCTCGTCTACGACGCCGTGGTCCGCGAGATCCGCCTGTACGTGGACGCCGGGAACCCGGTGACCGTGGCCGTCCAGGAAGCGGGCGGCTGGGCCTCCACCGGCGGTCTCCAGGTGGGCCGCTCGGCCAAGGCGGGGGAGTACCTCTCCGGAGCCGTGGACGAGGTCCGGGTGTACGACGGCGCGCTCAGCCCCGAGGCCATCAGGCAGGCGAGCGCCCTCATCGGCGACCCGAACATCTAGCCCCATCAGACCGATCGGGCGGCTCGTACGCAGGTACGGGCCGCCCGTTTCGCGGGGCTTCCACACGGCGGCCCCGCGTGACATCCCTTCTCTCTTCGACTCTGCATCGGAGTTCCGTCATGCCTAGACGCGGCAGACTGCTGCACGCGCGCATGCCCCGGAGCGTGCTGGCCGGCGCGGCCATCGTGCTGACCCTGGCCGTATCCGGAGGCAACGCCCAAGCGGTGACCCCGCTCGACCCCGCACCTCCCGGCCTCCCCGGGTTCTCGAAGAACCCCGACCCCGTCACCGGCAAGGACGCGGGCAAGGCCAAGCCCCGGCCCGCGGACGCCGCCACCAAGGCCGCCGTCCGCGGCCTGGGCAAGGTGACCTGGCCGGCCGCCGGCAGCACCGAGGTCGCCCTGCCCGCCGCCGCGGCCCCCGCCGCGCGCACGGCGAAGGCGGCCGGCGCCCCGGCCGCCGCGAAGACCCGGGTCGGCGGCCTGCCCGTCACGGTCGCACCCGCCCACGCGAAGGGCCGTACGGCCGCCGCCGGCCCGGCCAAGGTGAAGATCAGCTCGGTCGGACGGGAGCAGGCGGCCCGCTGGGGCGGTGCCGCGCTCTTCACCGTCGAGCGCGCCGACGCCGGCACCACGGCGTCCCCGGTGCACGTCGCGCTGGACTACTCGGCCTTCGCCGACGGCGCCGGCGGCGCCTACGGCGAGCGCCTCACCCTGGTCGAGCTGCCGGGCTGTGCCGTCACGAAGGCGCCCGGCGGCAAGGACTGCGCGGCCGTCCCCAAGACCCTCGCGTCCGTCAACGACCCGTCGGCACGCACGGTCAGCTCCGACGTCACCGCGACCGCCGCGAAGGCCCCGGCTGTCGTCTACGCGCTGACGTCCTCGCCGTCCTCGGCGAAGGGCGACTACGGCGCCACCCCGCTCGCTCCCTCCGCGAGCTGGTCGGTGTCCAACTCCTCGGGCGGCTTCTCCTGGAACTACCCCCTGCGGACGGTGCCGACCCCCGGTGACATCGCGCCCCAGATCGAGCTGGGCTACTCGTCCCAGTCGGCCGACGGCCGCACCGGCGCCACCAACAACCAGGGCTCCTGGATCGGTGAGGGCTTCAGCTACGAGCCGGACTACATCGAGCGCTCCTACAAGCCCTGTGCGGAGGACGGTCACACCGGTTCGACCGAGCAGTGCTGGGCCTTCGACAACGCCACCGTGATGCTCAACGGGCAGTCCTCCACGCTCATCAAGGGCGACGCGGACGGCAAGTGGCGCTTCGCCTCGGACAACGGCGCCAAGATCGAGCAGCTCACCAACGCCGCGTACGTCACCGGCAACGGCGACAACGACGGCGAGCACTGGAAGATCACCACCACGGACGGCACGGAGTACTACTTCGGCCTCAACCGGCTCCCGGGCTGGAGCGCGGGCAAGGAGGAGACCGGCTCCACCTGGACCGCTCCCGTCTTCGGTGACGACGCGGGCGAGCCCTGCTACAACGCGACGTTCGCCAGCGCCTACTGCAAGCAGGCATGGCGCTGGAACCTCGACTACGTCAAGGACCGGCACGGCGACGTCCGGGCGTACTACTACACGCCCGAGACCAACTACTACGCGCTGAACGCCAAGACGGACGTCAACGGCACCGCGTACCACCGCGCCGGCTACGTCAAGCGCATCGACTACGGCCAGCGCGACAACGCCGTCTACACCACCAAGGCCCCGGCCCGCGTGGTGTTCACGACCGCCGAGCGCTGCATCGCCGACCCGTCCTTCGACTGTGCCCCGGCGAAGTTCACCATGGCCAACTCGGCCAAGTGGCCGGACACCCCCGTCGACCGCAACTGCGCGGCCAACACCAAGTGCACGCTGAGCCAGAGCTCCCAGACCTTCTGGACCACGAAGCGGCTCGTCGGCATCACCACCCAGGTGAGCAAGAGCGCGACCGCCGGCGAGTACGACGACGTGGACGCCTGGACGCTGACGCACCTGTTCACCGACAACGGCGACGCCACGAAGTCCCTCTGGCTCTCCAAGATCGACCACGAGGGCCGCTACGGGGGCACCACCCCCAAGCAGACCGTCGAATTCGGCGGCGAGGCCCTCATGAACCGGGTCGACAGCGATACCGACAACACCGACCCGTTCTACCGCTTCCGTCTCACCACGGTGATGAGCGAGACCGGCGCGCAGCTCGACATCACGTACGCCCCGCGCGAGTGCACGCCCGCCAACCTCCCCCAGCCCGGTTCCTCGACCAAGCGGTGCTACCCGGTCGTCTGGACCCCGCCGGGCGAGGAGAACCCGAAGACGGACTGGTTCCACAAGTACGTCGTCCAGGAGATCGCCGACACCGACCGCACGGGCAAGAGCGAAGACCTCGTCACCCGCTACGACTACCAGGGCGACGCGGGCTGGCGCTACGGCGAGCCCAACGGCATCAACGACCCGAAGTACCTGACCTGGAGCCAGTGGCAGGGCTACGGAAAGGTCAGCGTCACCGGCGGCAACGGCCAGTCCCGTACCTCCCGTGTCGACTACACGTACCTGCAGGGCCTCGACGGCGACAAGCTGCCCGGCACCGGCACGGCCACCCGCACGGAGAAGGTGAAGGACTCCACGGGCGTCGAGTACACCGGCTCCAAGGAGTTCACCGGCTTCGAGATCGAGAAGCAGGCGTACGACCGGGCCGTCGGCGGCAAGGTCGTCTCCAAGACGATCACCGAGCCGTCGCTGGTGGAGACCGCGACGCAGAAGCGGACCTGGGGCACCACCAGGGCCACCGTGGTCCGCCCGAAGGCCAAGCGCGAGTACAACGTCCAGCACGACAACACCTGGACCGCCACCAAGTCGGTCTCGAACTACGACGACACGGTCCCGGGCACCCGCCTGAAGAGCACGGACGACTACGGCGACGTGTCCACGCCGGACGACGACAAGTGCACGACCGTCGAGTACGCCGACGTGCCGGCCAAGAACGTCTACGACCAGGTCTCCCGCAAGGAGACGGTCACCGTCCTGTGCGCCGCCGCGGCTGCGGCGGACCGCCCCTCCCAGGTGCTCACCGACACCAAGGCGACCTACAACGCCGCCGGTGACATCACCCTGAACGAGCGGCTCGTGGGCTACGTCGGGACGACCCCCGACTACGACCCGACGACGGCCACCGCCTACGACGGGTTCGGCCGTCCGACGTCCGTGACGGACGCCCTCAAGAACGAGACGAAGACCGAGTACACGGACGTCAACGGTCTGCTGTCCAAGACCAAGGTCACCAACGCGCTGACCCACGTCACCACCACCGACTACTCCCCGGCCTGGGGCGTGGCGACCGGTTCCCTCGACGCCAACAACAAGCGCACGGACCTGGCGTACGACCCGCTCGGCCGGCTCACCTCGGTGTGGCTCCCCAACCGGGCCAAGACCTCCACGCCGAACACCAAGTACACCTACGACATCCGCCGCGACAAGCCGTCCGTGGTGAAGACCGAGACGATCAAGAACGACGGATCGTACGCGGCCTCCTACCAGCTCTACGACAGCCTGCTGCGCCTGCGGCAGACCCAGGCCCCGGGCTCCGGCGGCACGCGCCTCGTCAGTGACGTCTTCTACGACGGCACCGGCAAGCAGAAGAAGACCAACGCCACCTACAACGCGGCCGGCGCCCCCGCCGACGAGCTCCTGACCGTGCTGAACGGCCAGGTCGGCGCGCAGACCGCCTACGAGTACGACGGCCTCGGCCGCACCACCGAGGAGATCTCGCTCATCGCGGGCGTCGAGCAGTGGCGCACGAGCACGGTGTACGACGGCAGCCGGGTCCACGTCGACCCGCCGGTCGGCGGAGTCCCCACCACGACGATCTACGACGCCGAGGGCCGGGTCAGCGAGATCCGCCACTACCGCACCGAGAGCCCGGAGCCGGCCGGCCCCGGGACGCAGTACGACAGCATCAGGTACACGTACAACAAGCGCGGCCAGCTGGACACGGTCACCGACTCCAAGAACAACGTCTGGCGCTACGGGTACGACCAGCTGGGCCGCAAGACCTCGGTGTCGGACCCCGACGCGGGCGAGACGACGACCGAGTACGACGAGCTCGACCGGCCCAAGTGGACGATCGACGCCCGGAAGAAGAAGATCTCCACCAGCTACGACGCCCTCGGCCGTGAGACCGCGACGTGGGACGGCGAGGCCGTCACCGGCACGAAGCTGACCGAGACCATGTACGACCGGTCCGGCTTCCGCGGCTACCCGTGGGCGTCCATCCGGTACGTCGGCGGCGTCGAGACCTTCGTCAGCAGCATCCTGAGCCGCGACGCGCTCTACCGCCCGCAGCGCACCGACTACTACGTCTCCGCGGGGGTGGACGCCAAGCTCAAGGGCTCGTACTCGTTCACCACGGGGTACGCGCTCGACGGCACCGTCAACAGCTCCGGCATGCCGGCGGCGGGCAAGCTGCCCGTCGAGACCTTCTCCTACACCTACGACGACGTGCAGCGCCCCGACACCATGAAGGGCTCGGCGTCGACCTACGTCAAGGACACCCTCTACAGCGACACCGGCCAGCTCCGCGGCCTGATCATGGCCGCGGGCAGCGGGCGCCAGGTGCAGCAGTCCTTCGACTACGAGAAGGGCACCGACCGGCTGCTCACCTCGACCGTGGACGTCGAGGGCATCACCGGTCCCGCGAGGAAGTCGTCGTACTCCTACGACCAGTCCGGGAACGTCCTGTCCATCGCCGACGACGCGGACGCGACCCCGGACGTGCAGTGCTTCGCCTACGACACCGGCAAGCGCCTCTCCGAGGCGTGGACCCCGGCGGCCACCCCCGAGGCGGCGGCCGGTTCCGGCACCGTCGACAGCACGCAGGACGGCACGTCGCCGGCGGCCTGCGCCTCGGCTCCCGGCACCAGCCCGCTGGGCGGCCCGGCCGCCTACTGGAAGTCCTACACCACGGACTCCATCGGCAACCGGACGCGGGACGTCACCCACGACATCGGTCTCGACGCGTCGAAGGACGTCACCCGGACCTTCACCTACGGCGAGAACGGCGCCGGTCCGCACGCCGTCACCAAGGTCGACGAGACCTCGGCGGCCGGCGACCGCACGTCGACGTACCACTACGACGCGAGCGGCAACACCGACAGCCGGACCCTCGGCACGGACACGCAGAAGCTGGAGTGGGACTCCGAGGGCAAGCTGGCGACGACCACGGAGGCTGACGACAAGGTCACCTCGAACGTGTACGACGCCGAGGGCAACCGCGTCATCCGGACGGATGCCGGGGGCACCACGGTCTATCTCCCCAACATGGAGCTGAAGCTGCCGGCCGGCGGCACCGCCGTCGAGGCGACCCGCTACTACAGTTTCGCTGGCCAGTCCGTCGCCGTGCGCCAGGACAGCGGTGCCCTGTACTTCCTGGGCGCCGACCAGCAGGGCACCGGCCTGGTGGCCATCGCCGCCGTCACGGGCGCGTTCACCCGCCGCCGCCAGGACCCCTACGGCAACAGCCGCGGCCCGGCGGTCGCGACCTGGCCGGGCGAGAAGGGCTTCGTCGGCGGCACGATCAACCCGCAGACGGGCCTGACGACCGTCGGCGCCCGCGAATACGACGCCACACTGGGCAAGTTCCTCTCGGTCGACCCGGTCATGGACCCCCAGGACCCGGCCCAGATGAACGCCTACAGCTACGCCCACAACTCCCCGATCACCAAGTCCGACCCGACGGGCCTCCGCCCCGACGGCCCGGCCGGCGGCGCGTCGTACAACGACGAACGCTGGGCGGACGACCGCGGTATGTCGATCCACTACGACTACGGCAAGGGCGACTTCGACATCAGTCCGAAGAAGGACAAGGCGTCGAAGGCGAAGTACAAGAACTACCGGGCGAATCCGTCGAACTACCGGGTCTACCACTACGACCAGAAGAAGGTGGAGGCCCAGCGGAAGGCTGCGGAGAAGCGTGCGGCTGACCGCCGCGCGGCAGAGGATGCCGCACGCCATGAGCGGGAGCGAGGGTTCTTCGGTTGGATGAAGGACACCGCCAGTAACGTCTATGACTCCTCGAAGGAATGGGTCAAGGACAATCAGACGTTCTTGGTCGGAGTTGCCGCTGGGATCGGATGTGGAATTGCAATCGCATCAGTTTTTGGTGCGACTGCCTGTGTGGCGATTGCGGGCGCGGCAGTCGGTGTCGGGGCCTGGCAGTACAAGAATCCGGGTTCAACGGACGCGGATCAGGCGCTTGGCTATGTCGGCCAGGGATACAAGGGCGCGGCCGCCGGGTTGGTCCAGGGGCAGATGATTAGAGGCGTGATCCAGAGCGTTGTTGCCAAGAGAGCCGCTGCGCGAGAAGGTGCTGAAGTCGAGCGACAGGCGCGCCTCGTTGAGCAGGAACGGCAGGCGAAAGAAGACAAGTTCTACGAGCACTACATGTGATAGTCCGGTGGGTGTCCGGCTGCCTCTTGGCGCTAGTGCCGGCTACCCCTACACAAGGAAGTTGGGTGGGTGAGGGTGTCCAACATGGCCTTCATGGCCTTTGGTGTGATGGTTGGGCTCGTATGCGCCGCGATCATTGTCGAAATGCGTGAGCGCGCAAGGAAGCCCGCTCTCAATCTCCTGCGAGTGGTTATGGGTGTCAGCGGCTTCGTGTTTCTCTGCGTATATATAGCCACTGGCAGCTAGGACTCTAGCCCTTACACCCACCCCCGACGAGCCGCTTCCGCCCCCGCGCGGAAGCGGCTCGTCGTGCCCAGGGCCGCCATCAGGTCGCCGACGCGGCGGCTGTACGTGCGGGGGGACATGCCGAGGCGGGTGGCGGCGGCCTCGTCGGTGAGGCCCGAGAGGAGGGCTTCGAGGACGGGGCGGAGCTGGGGCGGGAGGTCGCGGGTCGGCGGGGTCAGGCCGACCAGCTCCTGGCCGGTGTCCCAGACGATGTGGTGGGCCCGGACCAGGGCGGCGACCACGACCGGGTCGCGGATCAGGAGCAGGCCGTTGTAGTGGAGCTCCAGGTCCAGGGGGACGGCCGCGACCGTGCGGTCGACGACGATCATCTTGAACGGGATCGCCTCCGCCACCCGTGCCCGGCCCGGGACCGTGAGGGTGCCCGCGAGCTGGGGGAGGGCGTGCCGGGGGACGATGCGGCGGACCTCGCCGGCCCGCTCCGCCGCCGCCCGCATGCACGCCCCCGCCAGCTCCAGGAACGGCTCGGGGATCGCGCGCGACGCCGAGGCGGCCGGGTCGTCGAAGGTCAGTAACTCGTGCCGGGCCGAGGCCGCCAGCCCCGCCAGGGCCGCGCTGATCCGCCGGGTGCCCCGGACCGGGCGCGCGGGAGGGCGCTGAAGCTCCGGCCCTGCCCGGCCCATGGCCGAGCGGGCCAGCATCACGGAGCCCGCAGTCTCTTGCACTGCTCACCACCCCCGCCCGTCCGGTGTGCCACTCCATGTACGCACGCGACTGCGTACGGTGACAACCCCTGTTGACAAAGGTGGCGAGTCCCTGCCACTGCGGTGTGCCCCCGCCGCCGATGCCGCATTGAGGGCCATGCGCCACACCTCCGTCCGCTCCTCTCCGTCGGCTCGCGCGTCACATGCGCGGCGGGGGGATTCGTGCGCCGGTTGAATTCCGGTGTGGGCCGGGGGCGTTGGCGGGTTGGTCGGTCATCATGGGTGCATGGCCGCCCTGTTGATCGCCCTCGCCGTCGTCTGCACCGGGCTCTACGCCGGTTTCATGCTGATCTTCCAGACCGGGGTGATGCCCGCCCTGGCCCGGCTCTCCGACGAGGAGTTCGTGCGGGCCATGCGGCGGATCAACGAGTACGTGCCGAGGCCGGTGTTCCTGCTCGTCTTCCTCGGGGCCGTCGCCTTCCCCGCCGCCGCCCTGGCCGTGCCCGTGGACGGGCGGACCGGTGTGCGGACGTGGCTGGTGGTCGCCGGGCTCGTGGCCGCCGTCGCCAACCACCTCGTCACCGTCGCCGGGAACATCCCGCTCAACACCGCGCTCGCCGCCTCCGAGCCGGCCGGGGAGCCCGCCGGCGCGGTGCGGGCGGCGTTCGAGCGGCGTTGGAACGCCTTCCACCGGGTCCGCACGCTCCTCGTCCTCGCCGCCTTCGGGCTCCTGACCGCCGCCGCCGTCCTCGAAGGCTGAGCGCGCGACGGGACGAGGGTCCGGAAACCGCTTTTCACGGACCTCCAGGTCTGTTTTCTCGTCGCCCTGCGTGACGGTGAGGGGCCGTCAGGGGGGCCGGAGGGTGGGGGAGTCGGGGAGACCTGACGTTGTGTATCTCGTTGCCTTTTGCATCTGTGCAGGTCAGGGCCATTTTCGTCCAGCACGTGAGATGGCCGGGTTCACTGCGAACAAGGCTTCGGGTATGTTCTCGCTGCCGGAAAATCGGTACCCCCAGGTTTGTTTTCTCGGGCCGGCGGGATGCCGGTTCGGGCGAGGAGAGGGACGGTGACCCCCATGGCGAAGCAGGATCGGGCGATCCGTACCCGTCAGGCGATCCTGGAGGCGGCGGCGGCCGTCTTCGACGAGCGGGGCTACGAAGCGGCCAAGCTCTCCGACATCCTCCAGCTCGCCCGCGTGACCAAGGGCGCGCTCTACTTCCACTTCGACTCCAAGGAAGACCTCGCTCACGCGGTGATCGACGCGCAGGTGTCGGTGGTGCCCGCGGCGCCGCCGCAGATCTCCAAGGTGCAGGAGTTCGTCGACGTCGGCATGGTCTTCGCGCACCGGCTGACCTGCGACCGGGTGCTCAGCGGCTCGGTCCGGCTCACCCTGGACCAGGGTGGCCACGAGCTCAACCGGAGCGGCCCGTACCGGGAGTGGACCGAGATCAACCTGCGGTTGCTCACCGAGGCGAAGAAGGCCGGCGAACTGCTGCCGCACGCCGACCCCGAGGAGATCGCCCCGCTCGTCGTCGGCTCCTACGCGGGGCTCAACCTGATGACGCACGCGCTGGAAGGGCACCGCTCCTCGATGGAGCGCTGGGCCTCCGCGCTCTACCACCACCTGCTGCCGAGCGTCGTCGTCCCCTCGGTGCTCACCATGCTCGATCTGGAGCCCGGCAGGGGCGCCCGTGCACTGGGAGTGGCGGACAACGCCTCCTGACGGCCTCTTCGGCGCGTCTAATCAAACCGCCGTGACGGTTTCTTTATGATGCTGGCCGGATGATGCCCGCACCGCTGCCTGAAAACGATCCCCAAAAGATACCCGTGGGTCCAGTATCTGGATCCGTAGGTACGTTTCCCTGAGTGTTGACGTTCCGTTGATGGGGATGAATGCACCCAAAGGGGACGAAAGTGGAGTCCAAACGGTACGGCGATTCCGTACCGTCCGGTTTCTTATTGACATGCATCGCGGTCTCTTTTCTAATCATCGAGGGTCATCCCGTGCACAGACGCTGAGGGGGCAAAGTGGACGTCCGGATCCTGGGAGGGCTGTCGGTACGCGAGAACGGGGTGTCGATCACCCCGACCGCCGCCGCGCCCCGACAACTGCTGGCCCTGCTCGCGGCCAGTGCCGACCAGGTCGTCCCGGTCGCCGTCCTCATGGAGGAGATCTGGCCGTCCGGCGCCCCGCGCGCCGCGCGGGCCGAGCTCCAGTCGCACGTCTTCGGGCTGCGGGCGCTCATCGGCGCCGCGCTCACCGGGGTCGCTCCCGCGCCCGGCCGTCCTCTGGGCGCCCCCCGGGCCTCCGAGGGCACCGGGGGACGCACCGCCGAGACCGTCCTGGCCGCCCAGTCCGGCGGCTACCGTCTCGATACCGGCGGCGGTTCCCACGACGTCCGTCAGTTCGAGCGCGCCGCCGGCGCCGGCTACCGGGCCATGGAGGCGGGCGACCTCCCGCGCGCGGCGCTCCGCCTCGGCGAGGCCCTCGCCCTGTGGCGCGGCGAGCCGTACGCGGGCGTCGACGCGGGCCCCCGGCTGCGCGCCGAGACCGAGCGCCTGGAGGCCTCCCGGCTGAGCGTGCTCGACCAGTGGGTCGAGGCCCAGTTGGGGCTCGGCCGGCACGTCGAGCTGGTGCCCGAGCTCGCCGTCCTCGCCGCCCGGCACCCCGCCGACGAGTCGCTGCACGGACAGTTCATGGTCGCCCTGCTCCGCTCGGGGCGCGCCGAGGACGCCCTGGAGGCCTACCGCAGGCTCTGCGCCGGGCTCCAGCGCGACGGCGGCCGGGAGCCCTCCGCGCGGCTGCGCCGGCTGCACCGCTCGGTCCTCGCCGTACGGGACGCCGCACTGCCCCGCGTACCCACCCAGTCCAGCGCCCTCTGGCTCCGGCCGAGATCCGAGCCGGCCCTGGCCGGGCTCGCCGGGAGCCTCGTCTGAGGGGCGCCGGCCGGGCCTCCGGGGCACTGGCGGCCGCGGGCCCCGGGCCAAAGGGGAATCAAGTGGTCGATCTCACCGTTGACCGTCGTCGACGCCCGAATTAATTTCGGCCAGCGGAGGGAGTTGAGGCATGTCCTACGACTGCGCGGACGGAGGCGGGGGCGCCGACGCGCTCGCCGTGCTGGAGCTGCTGGCCCGCGGGGCTCCGCCGGGCCGGTTCGCCGAACTCCTCGAACAGGCCCGCGACGAGGGCCGCCCCGAAGCCGAACTGGCCGCCCTGGAAAGGGCCGTTCACCTCGCCGCCGACGTCAGCCGCTCCCTCGCCCGCCGCGAGCGGAGCGAGGAGGGCCTCGCCGCCCTCCTCGACACCACCCGGGACCTGACCCTCCCGTACGACCTGGACGGCCTGCTGCGGATCGTCACCCGCCGGGCCAAGCGCCTCCTCGGCCTCGACCTGGCCTGCGTCACCCTGCGCGGCCCGCACGGCGGGCGTCTGCTGCACAGCGCCGAAGGCGCCCTCACCCCGCTCGACCCGGTCGGCTGCCCCGTCCTCTTCGAAGGCGACGGACTCGGCGGCCTGGTCCACACCCTCGGCGAGCCCGCCTGGACCGAGGACTACCTGGCCGACGCCCGCTTCCCGCACTCCGCCGCCATGGACGACCTGGTCCGCGCGGAGGGCCTGCGGGGCGTCCTCGCGGTGCCGCTGCGCACCGGCGACACCACCCTCGGCGTGCTCTACGGGGCCGACCGCGCCGCCCGCCGGTACACCGGGGACGAGATCGCCCTGGTCGCCGCGCTCGCCGGCCTCGCCGCCGTCGCCACCGAGAAGGCGGGGCTGCTCGACCAGACCAGGGCCGAGGTCACCGAGCTCGAACGGGACAGCTCCCGGGCCCGCACCCGGCTCACCCGGATGAGGTACATCGGCGAGGCGCACAGCCGCATCATGGGCCTGATCCTCGCCGGCGGCGACCTGGGCAACGTGGCCACCGCCGCGGGCGACGCGCTCGACGGCGCCGTCCTGGTCCGCGACCCGGGCGGCCGGACCCTCGCGCGGGCCGGGGAACTGCCCGGTCTCGACGAGGACGCCGTCGCCAAGGCCTCGCTCGACGCCCATGCGCTCCGCCGCCCGGTCCTCACCGCGAGCGGGCCGGGCGGGCCGGGCGGCCCGGGCCCGGCGGGGGAGTCGGGGAGCGGGCACGGCGACGGGATCGGGGCCGGGATCGGAGCCGGGGCCGGGGACAGGGCCGGGATCGGAGCCGGGGACAGGGCCGGGGACGAGGACGGGGACCAGACCTGGGTCGCTCCCGTGCTGGCCGGCTCGGAGGACCTCGGCGTGCTCGTCGTCCGCGCCGCGACCCCGCTCACCGGCGAGGACGAGCGGCTGCTCGAACTGGCCGCGCAGTCCGTCGCGTTCCTGCTGCTGATGCAGCGCTCCACGGCCGTCGCCGAGGGCCCGGTCCGCGACGAACTCCTCGACGACCTGCTCGCCGAGACCCAGCACTCCCCGCAGCAGATCGCCCAGCGGGCCCGCCGCCTCGGCCTCGACCTGCGCAAGCCGCACGTCGTCGTGGTGGCCCGCCCCGAGGGCGGCGAGCAGGGCCGCGCGGTCGTCTGGGCCTCCTCGTACGCGTACCGCGTGTCCGGCCTGAAGACCGTGCACGGCGGCGCGATCGTGCTGCTGCTGCCCGGGGTGGACGCCTCCGCCGCCGCGAAGGCCGTCTCCGGGGAGCTCTCCCCGCTGCTCGGGCATCCCGTGTCGGTGGGCGCCGCCGGGCCCGGCTGGAGCCCGGACAGCGTGAGCCGGCTCTACCAGGAGGCCATGCGCTGCCTGGACGCGATGGGCGCGCTGGGCGGTTCGGGGGCGGCGGCGTCCGTGCAGGACCTCGGCTTCCTCGGGCTGCTGCTCTCCGACGACCACGACGTGGACGGCTTCATCGAGTCGGCGATCGGGCCCGTGCTCGACTACGACGCCGAGCGGTTCACCGACCTGACCCGCACCCTGGAGGCGTACTTCGCCTCCGGCGGCAGCCCGACCAACGCGGCCGAGGCGTTGCACGTGCACCCGAACACGGTCTCGCGGCGGCTGGAGCGGATCGGCGAACTCCTCGGCGCGGAGTGGCAGAAGCCCGGCCACGTCCTGGAGGTGCAGCTGGCGCTGCGCCTCCAGCGCACCCGCGACGTCCTGGCCCGCCAGCGCGCCGAACTCCGCGACGCCCGCGCCGCGTCCCCGCCCTGCGAACGCCCGGGGAGCTGACCGGGCGGCCCGCACCCAGGGCGCCGGGCCTCACGCGGGCGTCCCGCGCCCCGGGCGGTTCCCGTCCGGCGGCCCGGGCCCGGGGTCGCCGGGCCGCCGGACGGGGCGGGAGGCACCAGGGCCCGGAGGCCCGGGGCCCGAAGTCCGGGGGCCGGAGGCTGGGGTCCGAAGTCCGGGGCCCGGGGTCCGGGGTCCGGACCGAGGGGTCCGGAGGCCCGGCGACCGAGGGGCCACCGGTCCACCGGTCCCCTCGGTCCACCGGTCCACCGGTCCCCTCGGTCCACCGGTCCACCGGTCCCCTCGGTCCACCGGTCCACCGGTCCCCTCGGTCCACCGGTCCCTCGGCCCCCGGACTTCGGCCCCCCCGGATCAGCCCGCCGAGCGTCCCTGGAGCGGGACGAAGGCCGCGGGGGCCGCCGTGTTCCAGCCGGGGGACAGGACCGTCGCCGCGTGCGCCGCGGAGGCCAGCGTGATGTGCCGGTGCCAGCCGCGGAACGAGCGGCCCACGAAGTCCCGCAGGCCCGCGCCCTCGCCGACCGCGCGGAAGTCCCGCTCCACCCGGCGCGACAGTTTCGTCAGCCGCAGCAGCGGGCCGACCGCCGACCCGGTCAGGTCGGTGATCCACAGCCGGGCCGGGGCCCGCCGCGGGTCGTCCCACTCGCCCAGCAGCAGCAGCGGGCGCTGCCGCTCCCCGGCCGGCACGGGCAGCGTGACCCGTACCGCCGTGGCCAGCGAGGTCCGCGAGGTGCGCACCCCGGCCGCCGAGTCCACCCAGCTCACCGGGCGCCGCAGCCCCTTCAGGGACTCCAGGATCTGCTGGGCCGTCAGCGGGCCCGCGCCGAAGCCCGGCAGCGAGCGGTCCGCCACGGTCAGCCGGCAGCTCGTGCCGATCCGCGCCACCACCGGCACCCCGGCCAGCGCGAGCCGGTGCAGCGCCGCCCGCCCCGCGCCGCCGCGGATGTCCAGCAGCAGCGGCTTGCGGGTCACCTCCGGCCAGCGGGCGGTGTCGAGCGCCGCGTTCACCGCGCACTCCTCCAGGGTCTCCTCCGCCGCGCCCTCCGGTACCTCCGCGCGGTCGCGCCGCGTGCGGTCCTTCACCCAGGGGTCCGGCAGGAAGAGCCGCCAGTTGACGGGGACGCTGACCTCCTCCGAGGCCATCCACACGCCGAAGGCCTGCTGGCCGCGGAAGACCTGACCGCGCTCCGGGTCGAAGCGGCGGTCGACACCGACCGAGTGGTCGCCGGCCTTCGGTATCGGCATGGGGCGCACCACCCACGCCTGGGGGGCGCTGTTCTGCTGCAGGAACCGGGCCAGCTCCGCCCGCATCGGGCGCCAGTCCCACGTCGAGCTGGAGATGAAGTGGTGCAGGCTCTGCTCCGCCGCCGGACCGCCGATCTGGGCGGCGATGTTGCGGATGGACTTGCGGCCCTGCGCGGTCAGCAGCCCCCGCAGGTACTGCTCGGCCTTGATCCGCTGGTCGCGGCGCGGGAAGGCGGAGAAGAGCGCGGCGCACAACTCGCCGTACACGTCCTCTTCCGCCGCGTCCCGGGGCGCGGCGACGGTCCTGAACCTGGTTGCGACGGATGTACTCACGACACTCCTGACCGACGGTTGCGCAGCTCCCTCCAGCTGCCCCTCCACCGTCGCGCTTCGACACCCCCCGCGACGAGGTGTACCCGGCACCCGTCTGGGCCGCCTGATGGTGGCCGGACCACCGCCATACCCCGCGGGGGGATCTGACAGACTCGCCGGACGGCCTTTGACCGGCGCGCGGCCGGGCCCGGACCATCACTTCACGAGGCTGCACGGGCCGGGCTCCGGTTAATGCCCCAGGCCGAAGACCGTGCCTGTGCGCCTCGCTCCACCGGCACCCGCGCGGACCCGTCATGACCTGCGCGGACCGGACCGCGCCCCGGCCGTCCCCGGAGAGCGCCTACGCTGGTGCCATGGGATTCCGCGCACAGCTTCCGGTCGTCGGCGTGGTCGCCGCGGGCGGCGTGCTCGGCGCCTGCGGCCGGTACGCGGCGACGCTGGCCTGGCCCACCCCGGCCGACGCGTTCCCCTGGACCATCCTCATGGTGAACGCGGCGGGCTGCGCCCTGCTGGGCGTGATCATGGTCTTCGCCACCGAGACCCTCACCCCGCTGCACCCCCTGCTGCGCCCCTTCCTGGGCACCGGCGTCTGCGGCGGCTTCACCACCTTCTCCACCTACTCCCTCGACACCCAGCGGCTGCTCGCCGCCGGGGACGCCGCGCGCGGCCTCTCGTACCTCGCGCTGACCGCGCTGACCGCGCTCGCCGCCGTGTGGGCGGGCGTCACCGCCGCGCGGGCCGTCGCCGGCCCCGCGCCCGAGAGGAGGCGGCGATGACCCGGACCGAGGGTCCCGCCCTGCGCCTGACGGTCCTCGTCGGCGAGGGCGACACCTGGCACCACCGGCCGCTGTACACCGAGATCGTCCACCGCGCCCACGCGGCCGGTCTCGCCGGCGCCTCGGTCTTCCGCGGCATCGAGGGCTTCGGCGGCTCCTCGCTCGTCCACACCACCCGGCTGCTCTCGCTCGGCGAGGACCTGCCGGTCGCGGTCCTCATGGTCGACACCGAGGAGCGGATCCGGGCCTTCCTGCCCCGGCTGGAGGGGCTGATTCCGGACGGACTCGTCTTCCTCGACGCCTGCGAGGTCGTGCACTACGCGGGCGGCGTCCGGGACCGGGACCATGCGGAGCACCAGGAGCACCAGGAGCACCAGGAGCACCAGGAGTCCCCGAAGTCCCCGGAGCCGCCCGAGTGAACTGGCTGCTCGTCGTGCTCGGCGCCGCCGTCGGCGCGCCCCTGCGCTACCTCACCGACCGGGCCGTCCAGGCCCGCCACGACTCCGTCTTCCCCTGGGGCACCTTCACCGTCAACGTCGTCGGCTCCCTCGTCCTCGGCCTCCTCACCGGGATCGCCTCCAGCCGCTGGGGACTGCTCCTCGGCACCGGCCTGTGCGGGGCCCTCAGCACGTACTCCACCTTCTCCTTCGAGACGCTGAAGCTGTACGAGTCGGGCGCCCGCGGCTACGCGGCGGCCAACGTCCTGGGCAGCATCGCCGCCGGGCTCGGCGCCGCCTGGCTCGGCGTCCTCCTCGTCTCGTAGCGCCCGCGCCCCACCCCCTACCCGCTCCCCGCGCGTCAGGATCCCGTCAGGAGGCGCCCGCGCGGCGTCAAGAGCGCGGGAGGAACGCGCCTTCCCGGCCCGAGCGCGCCCCACGCTGGGCACTCCTGTGGGGATCCGAACGTGAAAGGGAACGCGCGCATGGGCGTCCAGACCACCGAGAGCTCAGCCGTACGGGGTGCCGGGGAGCCTCCCGATACGGGGGCCCGGCACCGGCTCACCGCCGTCACCGGGCTCGCCGCCCTCTCGCTCGACGCGATGGCGTCCGTGGCGTACGGGCCCGAGGCCATCGTCCTGGTCCTCGCCGCCGCCGGCGCCCACGGGCTCGGCTTCACCCTCCCGGTGACCCTGGCGATCGCCGGCCTGCTGGCCGTGCTGGTGGCCTCGTACCGGCAGGTCATCGCCGCCTTCCCGGACGGCGGCGGCTCCTACGCCGTCGCCCGCGCGCACCTCGGCCGCCGCACCGGCCTGGTCGCCGCCGCCTCGCTCGTCCTCGACTACGTCCTCAACGTCGCCGTGGCCGTCACCGCCGGGGTCGCCGCGCTCACCTCCGCCTTCCCCGGGCTCTACGGGGACCGGCTGGCGATCTGCCTGGGCGTGCTCGTCCTCGTCACCGCCGTGAACCTGCGGGGCATCGTCGACTCGGCCCGCGCCTTCCTCGTGCCCACCGCCGTGTTCGTCGGCGCGATCCTCGCCATGGTCGTCGTCGGCCTCTTCCGGGACGCGCCCGTCTCCACCGCGACCTCCGCCGGACACGCCTCCGTGCTCGCCGACAACGCCACCACCGTCGGCGCGCTGCTGCTGCTCAAGGCCTTCGCCTCCGGCTGCTCCGCGCTCACCGGCGTCGAGGCCATCGCCAACGCCGTGCCGTCCTTCCGCGCCCCCGCCGCCCGCCGGGCGATGCGCGCCGAGGTCGCCCTGGGCGCGCTCCTCGGCGTCATGCTGATCGGCCTGTCGGTGCTGATCTCCCGCTTCGGCCTCCAGCCGGTCGAGGGCGTCACCGTCCTCGCCCAGCTCGCCGACGCCTCCTTCGGCCACAACGCGGCCTTCTACGTGGTGCAGTTCGCCACCATGCTGCTGCTGGCGCTCTCGGCCAACACCTCCTTCGGCGGGCTCCCGGTGCTGCTGAAGCTGCTCGCGCGGGACGACTACGTGCCGCACGTCTTCGGGCTGAAGGCCGACCGGCAGGTGCACCGGCACGGGGTGGTGTGGCTGGCCGTCGTCTCGGCCGCGCTGCTGGTCTTCTCCGGCGGCGACACCAACACCCTGGTGCCGCTCTTCGCCATCGGCGTCTTCGTCGGCTTCACGATCGCCCAGACCGGCATGGTGCTGCACTGGCGGGCCCGCCGGCAGTGGGGCCGGGCCGCCCTCAACGGCCTCGGCGCCGTGCTCACCGGCGTCTCGGCGGTCGTGGTGACCGCCACCAAGTTCCACGACGGGGCCTGGCTGATCGTGATCGCCCTGCCTCTGCTCGTCGGCCTGTTCGAGCTCGTCCACCGGGCGTACGGCCGGATCGGCGAGCGGCTCGGCGGCGGCCGGATCCCCGCGCCGCCGCACCGGGCGCGCTCCCTCGTCCTGGTGCCGGTCTCCTCGCTGACCCGGCTGACCAGCGAGGCGCTGACCGCCGCCGTCTCGCTCGGCGACGAGGTCCGCGCGGTCACCGTCTGCCATGCGGACCCCGAGGACCGGGAGCAGACGGAGGCGCTGGAGCGCGACTGGGCGCTGTGGAACCCGGGCGTGCCGCTCATCCGGCTGACCTCCGAACGGCGCTCGCTGGGCCGCCCGGTCAGCGCGTACGTGCGGGAGCTGACGGCCGCCGCCCCGGACGTCCGGGTGACGGTGCTGGTCCCGGAGGCGGAGCCGGAGCGGCTGTGGCAGCGGCCGCTGCAGAACCGGCGGGGCGCCGTCGTCGCCCACGCGGTGCGCCGGGACACGGACGCGGTGGTGTGCCGACTGCGGCTGCGGGTCTGACCTGCCCACCCACCCGCCCGGCGCCGCCCGCGCGGTCTCCAGGGTCCTCAGAGCCCGGAGACCCTGAAGACCGTGTGGGCCGTCTCCCGGTCGATCCGGCGCCTCAGCTGCTCCAGGGCCGTGGTCCCGCACAGCAGGGTGCCCTCGCGCAGGGAGGCGCGGGTGTCGGTGTCGAGGAGGTGCCAGAGCGGCGGGTTGGCGACCAGGACGGCCGGGTCGAACTCGGCGCGGTTGCCGTACCGGTCCCGCAGGACGAGCCGCTGGGCGACCCCGTTCGACCAGCGGACCGACACCAGCCGGTCGGTGCGCACGGTCCGCCGGGCGCACAGTCCGCGCACGGTCAGGCGCCCGGGGACGGCGGACACCCGGGCGGGCAGGAGGACGACGAAGAGGAGGACGGCCAGGGCGAGCCAGAGCGGCGCGCCCCAGCCGGCCATGCCGCCGTCGGCGGCGTCGATGCCGACGCAGGCCGCGAGGAGCAGCCCGGCGCACCCGGCGGCGGCCCGCGCCTCGCCGGGCCAGGTGGTGTCACGGGCGGCGGCGGGGGCCGGATCGGGGGGCTCGTCGGGGAGGCCGGGGGAGACGGAGGAGGCGGGGGCGGCCGCGACCTGACGCGGCCTCAAGGCAGCCTTCCCGTAAGGAGACTTCGCGGGCTTCGCGGGCTTCATGGACTTCATGGACCGGACGCTAGGCCCGGCGGCCGGAGCCGCCGGGCCGTCCTGACAGACCGTTTACGCGGCGTACGGCAACCTTGACGCCGGGCTGACGGGCCCGGTCGCGTAGTGCGTGTACTCGCGGGCGAGCCGGAAGCCGGCGGTCCAGGCGAGGAGCCGGCTCGGCCGGTTGTCGCGGGAGCAGCACCAGCTCGCGGTCCGGCCGCGGGCCGCGATGTCGGCGGTGAGGCGCGTGACGCAGGCCAGTGCGAGGCGCCGGCGGCGTTCCTCGGGTGCCGTCACGCAGGCCACGTCCTCGTAGGAGGTGCCCGCGAAGCGGGTGCAGGCCACGGCGAGGACCCGGTCGCGGCGGAAGGCGGCCCAGCCGTGCCCGGAGCCCGCGAGCCCGCCGGGCCCGCTCCAGCCGGCGTGGATCCAGGCCATGGCGGGGTCGAGGGCGGCGAGGGCCGGTGCGTCCCCGGGCGTCAGGCGGCGCACGGTCACGCCCCACGGCGGGTGCGGGCCGGTCACCGGGCCGCGGTGCACGTAGAGCATCCGCTCCCAGGGGGTGAGCCGCTCGAAGGCGGCGCCGAGGGCGGGCAGGAAGCGGTCGGGGGCCTCGATGTGCTGCCCGGCGAAGGGGGCGAGTCCGGCGGGCGGCACGGCGGTCGGGTCGCCGGCCAGCAGGGTGTGCCCGGCGCAGGAGACGCCCACGAGCCGGGGGCGTTCGGCGCGGTCGCTCCACCAGCGGCCGTGCCCGGTGGCCAGGACGTGCTCGGCGAGGGCCGCCGTGCCGGGCCCGGCGGTGAGGAAGGCCCGCGCGGCGGACGGCGGCCGGTGGGCGGGGTGCGGGATCAACGCGGGCCCGTTCAGGCGCTCTGGCCGACGAGTCCGTCGGCGAGCCGGGCGAGCCGGCGGACCGCCCGTTCCTCGGTGGCCGGGGTGGCGCCCTCGTGCGCGGCGGCGAGGCGGGAGCGGCGCCGGGCGCGCCGGGGGCCGGACCGCTGGAGGGAGCCGGTGCGGCCGGACAGGGACGAGGGCATGGCTCCTCCTGGGAGCGGTCAGGGGGGAACGGGAGCGGGGCGCCCGGCCTCGGTGGTCGCGGCGCCCGTCTTCAGCGAAGCCCCCGCCCGTTCCGGCGGCAAGGACGGCGCGTCTTCCCTGACGGCCCTCTGACGAGGATCCGGCCCGCCCGGTCCGGCGCCGGGCGGTGCCGGACCGGTGGGTGTCCGGCCGGGTGCCGGACGGCTCCCGATCGGTTCGAGGCCGGTTCGTGGCCGGTTCGTGGCCGGTCCTGAGCGGGTCGTGTCCGGAAGCGGCGTAGAAGATGCGTCAAGAGGGAGCCCGGCGGCGTTAGGGGGGCGTCAACGGCGGCGGTGACCCGTTCCGGACGAGGTTTGCTCGGCTCGTCAGATAAATCCGCTCACTCTGTCAGGAGCTCACGATGGCCGACGTGGCCTTCGTGGTCACCACGATCGCGGTCTTCGCGCTGGTGGCCTTCATCGCCAAGGGGGTGGCGAAGCTGTGAACGCCGAGAACATCGTCGGCCTCATCGTCGCCGTCGCCCTCCTGGGGTATCTGGTCCTCGCCCTCGTCAAGCCGGAGAGGTTCTGAGCCCCGACATGTCTCCTGTTCTCGCGGGCGTCCTGCAGTTCCTCGCCCTGGCGGCCGCCCTCGCCCTCTCGTACAAGCCGCTGGGTGAGTACATGGCGAAGGTCTACTCCTCGGACAAGCACCTCAAGCCCGAGAAGTGGATCTACAAGGCCATCGGAGCCAACCCCGACACCGAGATGCGCTGGCCCGCGTACCTGCGCGGCGTGCTCGCCTTCTCCGTGGTGAGCGTCCTCTTCCTCTACCTGCTGCAGCGCCTCCAGGGCTCCCTGCCCGGCTCGCTCGGCTTCGTCTCCATCGACCCGGACCAGGCCTTCAACACGGCCGCGTCCTTCGTCGCCAACACCAACTGGCAGTCGTACTACGGCGAGCAGGCCATGGGCCACGTCGTGCAGACCGGCGGCCTCGCGGTGCAGAACTTCGTCTCGGCGGCGGTGGGGATCGCCGTGGCGGTGGCCCTCGTGCGCGGCTTCGCCCGGTCCCGTACCGGCGAGCTCGGCAACTTCTGGGCCGACCTGGTCCGCGGCACCGTCCGGATCCTGCTGCCCATCTCGGTGGTCGGCGCGCTGGTCCTCGTCGCCTGCGGCGCGATCCAGAACTTCGCCGGCATCCACGAGGTCGGCCAGTTCATGGGCGGCACCCAGCAGTGGAACGGCGGCGCGGTGGCCTCGCAGGAGGTCATCAAGGAGCTGGGCACCAACGGCGGCGGCTACTTCAACGCCAACTCCTCCCACCCCTTCGAGAACCCCAACGGGCTCTCCAACCTCTTCGAGATCTACCTGATCCTCCTCATCCCCTTCGCGCTCACCCGCACCTTCGGCCGCATGGTCGGCTCGGTCAAGCAGGGGTACGCGATCCTCGCCACCATGGCGACCATCTGGGTCGGCTTCACCGCCCTTATGATGTGGACCGAGTTCGCGCACCACGGTCCCGCCTTCGACGTCGCGGGCGGCGCGATGGAGGGCAAGGAGACCCGCTTCGGCATCGCCGGCTCGTCGATCTTCGCGGTGGCGACCACGCTCACCTCGACCGGCGCCGTGAACTCCTTCCACTCCTCGTACACCGGCTTCGGCGGCGGCCTCACCATGCTCGGGATGCAGCTCGGCGAGATCGCGCCCGGCGGCGTCGGCTCCGGCCTCTACGGGATGCTGATCATGGCGATCATCGCGGTGTTCATCGCGGGTCTGATGGTCGGCCGCACCCCCGAGTACCTGGGCAAGAAGATCGGCACCCGCGAGATCAAGTACGCGGCCTGCTACATCCTGATCACCCCGGCCCTGGTGCTCACCTTCACCGCCCTCGCGATGGCCCTGCCGACGCCGGCGAACTCCATGACCAACTCCGGCGCGCACGGCTTCTCCGAGATCCTGTACGCCTACACCTCCGGCGCGAACAACAACGGCTCCGCCTTCGCGGGCCTGAACGCCGACACCCAGTGGTTCAACACGACGATCGGCATCGCGATGCTGCTCGGCCGGTTCCTCCCGATGGTGTTCGTCCTCGCGCTGGCGGGCTCCCTCGCCGAGCAGACGCCCGTCCCCGAGACCGCGGGCACCCTGCGCACCGAGAAGCCGCTCTTCACCGGACTTCTCGTCGGCACGATCATGATCATCACCGGTCTGACCTACTTCCCGGCCCTGGCACTGGGACCGCTCGCCGAAGGGCTGGCATCATGAGCACCCTCACCCCCACCCGCGCCCCGCACGACGAGGACGCCGCGACCCCGCGCGCGGGCACCGGCGCGGGACGGGTCGGCGGCGGGCTCTTCGACCCGAAGCAGCTGCTGAAGTCGCTGCCCGACGCGCTGCGCAAGCTGGACCCGCGCGTGATGGTGAAGTCGCCGGTCATGTTCGTGGTCCTGGTCGGCTCGGTGGTCACCACCGGGCTCGCGATCGCGCACCCCGGCGACTGGTTCGGCTGGGCGATCACCGCCTGGCTCTGGCTCACCACGATCTTCGCCAACCTGGCGGAGGCGGTCGCCGAGGGCCGGGGCAAGGCGCAGGCCGACACCCTGCGCAAGGCCAAGACCGACACCGTCGCCCGCCGGATCATCGGCAGTAACGAGGAGCGCGTCCCCGGCACCGAGCTGCGGATCGGCGACCTGGTGGTCTGCGAGGCCGGCGACGTCATCCCCGGCGACGGCGACGTCGTCGAGGGCGTCGCGTCCGTCGACGAGTCCGCCATCACCGGCGAGTCCGCGCCCGTGATCCGCGAGTCCGGCGGCGACCGCTCGGCCGTCACCGGCGGTACGAAGGTGCTGTCCGACCGGGTCGTCATCAAGATCACGACGAAGCCCGGCGAGACCTTCATCGACCGCATGATCAACCTGGTCGAGGGCGCCGCCCGGCAGAAGACCCCCAACGAGATCGCCCTCAACATCCTGCTGGCGTCCCTCACCATCGTCTTCCTGCTGGCCGTCGTCACCCTCAAGCCCTTCGCGATCTACGCCGGGGCCGACGAGCAGACCTCGATGATCGTCCTCGCGGCGCTCCTGGTCTGCCTCATCCCGACCACCATCGGCGCCCTGCTCTCCGCGATCGGCATCGCGGGCATGGACCGGCTCGTGCAGCGCAACGTCCTCGCCATGTCCGGCCGCGCCGTCGAGGCCGCCGGCGACGTGTCGACCCTGCTGCTCGACAAGACCGGCACCATCACCCTGGGCAACCGCCAGGCCGCCGAGTTCGTCCCGGTCAAGGGCACCACCGCAGCCGAGGTCGCCGACGCCGCCCAGCTCTCCTCCCTCGCGGACGAGACCCCCGAGGGCCGCTCGATCGTCGTCCTCGCCAAGGAGAAGTACGGGCTGCGCGAGCGGCACCAGGGCGAGCTCGCCCACGCCGAGTGGATCGCCTTCACCGCCCAGACCCGCATGTCCGGCGTCGACCTCACCGAGGACGGCGTGGCGCGCAAGGTCCGCAAGGGCGCGACCGGTTCGGTCGTCGCCTGGGTGAAGGAGAACGGCGGGCAGGTCGCCGAGGACGCGCAGGCGGTCACCGACGCGATCTCCCAGGCCGGCGGCACCCCGCTGCTGGTGGCCGTCCAGGACGCCAGGGGCGCCCGGGTCCTCGGCGTCATCCACCTCAAGGACGTGGTCAAGGAGGGGATGCGCGAGCGCTTCGACGAGCTGCGCCGGATGGGCATCAAGACCATCATGATCACCGGCGACAACCCGCTGACCGCCAAGGCCATCGCCCAGGAGGCGGGCGTCGACGACTTCCTCGCCGAGGCCACCCCCGAGGACAAGATGGCCCTCATCAAGCGGGAGCAGGCCGGCGGCAAGCTGGTCGCGATGACCGGCGACGGCACCAACGACGCCCCGGCCCTCGCCCAGGCGGACGTCGGCGTCGCGATGAACACCGGCACGTCGGCCGCGAAGGAGGCCGGCAACATGGTCGACCTCGACTCCGACCCGACCAAGCTCATCGAGATCGTCGAGATCGGCAAGCAGCTCCTCATCACCCGGGGCGCGCTGACCACCTTCTCCATCGCCAACGACGTGGCGAAGTACTTCGCGATCATCCCCGCCATGTTCGCCGTCGCCTACCCGGGCCTCGACAAGCTGAACATCATGGCGCTGTCCTCGCCCCAGTCCGCGATCCTGTCCGCCGTCATCTTCAACGCGCTGATCATCATCGCCCTCGTGCCGCTCGCCCTGAAGGGCGTCCGCTACCGCCCGACCAGCGCCGACAAGATGCTCCGCCGCAACCTCGGCCTGTACGGACTCGGCGGCCTGGTCGCCCCGTTCGTCGGCATCAAGCTCATCGACCTGATCCTCTCCCTCATCCCCGGAATCGGCTGATCATGAACAACTCGGTAGGAAACGCGGGGCGGTTGCTCTGGGCGGGCCTGCGCGCCCTGCTCGTCCTCACGGTCGTGTGCGGCGTGCTCTACCCGCTCGCCGTCACCGGGATCGCCCAACTGACCATGCCCGGAAAGGCGAACGGCTCCGAGATCAAGGACGCGAGCGGGAAGGTCGTCGGCTCGGAACTGATCGGGCAGACCTACAACCTGCCGCTCAAGGACGGCGAGGAGACGCCGAGCCCGGACCTGAAGTGGTTCCAGCCGCGCCCGTCCAACGGCCTCGGCACCAACAGCGTCAACACCCAGTACAAGATCATCCTGTCCGGCGCGACCAACCGCTCCGGCGACAACGCCGACCTGATCAAGTGGGTCACCGACGCCAAGGCCGCCGTCGTCAAGGACAACTCCACCGAGGGCTTCACGGTCAAGCCCTCCGAGGTCCCCGCCGACGCGGTCACCTCCTCCGGCTCCGGCCTCGACCCGCACATCTCCCCCGCGTACGCGAAGCTCCAGGTCCACCGGATCGCCGAGCGCAACGGCCTCCCCGTCGCCGCCGTCGAGCGGCTGGTCGCCGAGCACACCGACGGGCGCATCCTCGGCTTCGTCGGCGAGCCCCGGGTCAACGTCCTCCAGCTCAACATCGCCCTCAAGGCGCTCGTGGCGGCCAAGGGCTGACCGGAGTGTTACACGACAGGCCCCGCGGGCCCGGGAGAGCACCCCGGGCCCGCGCGGACGTGAACAGGAAGGCAGCGGGATGACCCGGGTACTGGTCGTGGAGGACGACCCGCAGCTCGCGCGGGCGCTGGTCATCAACCTCCAGGCACGGACGTACGAGGTGGACTCCGCGCCCGACGGGGCCACCGCCCTCCGGCTCGCCGCCGACCGCCGGCCCGACGTCGTGCTCCTCGACCTCGGGCTGCCCGACATGGACGGCCTCGACGTCATCGCCGGACTGCGCGGCTGGAGCCGGGTGCCGATCCTCGTGCTCTCCGCCCGCAGCGCCTCCGAGGAGAAGGTGCACGCCCTCGACGTGGGCGCCGACGACTACATGACCAAGCCGTTCAGCATGGACGAGCTGCTCGCCCGGCTGCGGGCCGCCGCCCGCCGCCGGGAGGCGGTGCCCGGGACCGAGGTCACCGTCGTCGCCACCGAGGACTTCACCGTGGACCTGGTGGCCCGCAAGGTGCGCCGGGGCGGCCGGGACGTCCGGCTCACCCCGACCGAATGGCACCTGCTCGACATCCTGGTCCGCAACCCCGGCCGGCTCGTCGCCCAGCGGCACCTCCTGGAGGAGGTCTGGGGCGCCGGCTACCGGGGCAACACCAACTACCTGCGGGTGTACATGGCCCAGTTGCGGCGGAAGCTGGAGCCGGACCCCTCGCACCCGCGCTACCTGATCACGGAGCCCGGCATGGGCTACCGCTTCGAGCCCGCCCGTGGCTAGGCGCGGCAGGCTCCGCATCTACCTCGGCGCGGCGCCGGGCGTCGGCAAGACGTACGCGATGCTCTCCGAGGGGCACCGGCGGGTGGAGCGGGGCACGGACTGCGTGGTGGCGTTCGTGGAGCACCACGACCGGCCGCGTACGGAGGTGATGCTGCACGGCCTGGAGCAGGTGCCGCGCCGGGAGATCGAGTACCGGGACACCGTCTTCCCCGAGATGGACATCGACGCGGTCCTCGCCCGCCGCCCCGCCGTCGCCCTCGTCGACGAACTCCCGCACACCAACGTGCCCGGCTCCCGCAACCCCAAGCGGTGGCAGGACGTCGAGGAGCTGCTGGCCGCCGGGATCGACGTCATATCGACGGTGAACATCCAGCACCTGGAGTCGCTGGGCGACGTGGTCGAGTCGATCACGGGGGTCCGGCAGCGCGAGACGGTGCCGGACGAGGTGGTGCGGCGGGCGGACCAGATAGAGCTGGTCGACATGTCGCCGCAGGCGCTGCGGCGGCGGATGGCGCACGGCAACGTGTACAAGCCGGACAAGGTCGACGCGGCCCTGGCCAACTACTTCCGGCCCGGCAACCTGACCGCACTGCGGGAGCTGGCCCTGCTGTGGACCGCCGACCGGGTCGACGAGTACCTCCAGGAGTACCGCACCGAACACCGGGTCTCCGCCATCTGGGCCTCCCGGGAGCGGATCGTCGTCGGGCTCACCGGCGGCCCGGAGGGGCGCACCCTGATCCGGCGGGCCGCGCGGCTCGCGGAGAAGGGCGCGGGCGGCGAGGTGCTGGCCGTCTACATCTCCCGCAGCGACGGCCTGACCTCCGCCTCCCCGAAGGAGCTCGCCGTCCAGCGGACCCTGGTGGAGGACCTGGGCGGCACCTTCCACCATGTCGTCGGCGACGACGTCCCCGCCGCGCTGCTGTCCTTCGCGCGGGGCGTCAACGCCACCCAGATCGTCCTCGGGGTCAGCCGCCGCCGCTCCTGGCAGTCCGTGTTCAGCCCCGGCGTCAGCGCCGTCGTCGCCCGCGAGTCGGGCCCCGACCTCGACGTCCACATCGTCACCCACGACGCCGTCGCCAAGGGCCGCAGGCTGCCCGGGGTACGCGGCGGCCGGCTCTCCCGGGCCCGGATCGTCTGGGGCTGGCTGGTCGGCGTGGCCGGGCCGCTGCCGCTGGCGCTGCTCCTCGGCGCGCTCGTCCCGGGCATGGGGTTCGCCAACGACGTGCTGCTGTTCCTGTCGCTGACGGTCGCCGCCGCGCTGCTCGGCGGGCTGCTCCCGGCGCTCGCCTCCGCGGCGGTCGGCTCGCTCGTCCTCAACTACTTCTTCACCCCGCCGATCGGCGAACTGACCATCTCCGACCCGGAGAACATGGTCGCGCTGGGCATCTTCGCCGGTGTCGGCGCCTCCGTCGCCTCGGTGGTGAGCCTCGCCGCCCGGCGCACCCACCAGGCGGCCCGGCTGCGCGCGGAGGCGGAGACCCTGGCGTTCCTCGCGGGCAGTGTGCTGCGCGGGGAGACCGGGCTGGACGCGCTCCTGGAACGCCTCCGCGAGACCTTCTCGATGGAGTCGGTCGCCCTCTTCGAGCGGGCCGGGGAGCCCGCCCCCTGGGTCCGGGTGACCTGCGTGGGCGCCGCCCCGGTGGAACGGCCCGAGGGCGCGGACGTCGAGATGGCGGTCGGCGACGGGCTGGTGCTCGTGCTGACCGGCCGGGTGCTGCCCGCCGAGGACCGCCGGGTGCTCGGCGCCTTCGCCGCGCAGACCGCCGTGGTGCTGGAGCGGCAGCGGCTGGTGGACCAGGCGGAGGAGGCCCGCGCGCTCGCCGAGGGCAACCGGATCCGCACCTCGCTGCTGGCCGCCGTCAGCCACGACCTGCGTACCCCGCTGGCCGGCATCAAGGCGTCGGTGACCTCGCTGCGTTCGGACGACGTGGAGTGGTCGGAGGCCGACCGGGCGGTGCTCCTGGAGGGCATCGAGGACGGCGCCGACCGGCTCGACCACCTGGTGGGCAACCTCCTCGACATGTCCCGCCTGGAGACCGGGACGGTGACGCCGGTGATCCGGGAGACGGACCTGGACGAGGTGGTGCCGATGGCGCTCGGCGGGGTCCCCGACGGGAGCGTCGAGCTCGACATCCCGGAGACGCTGCCGATGGTCGCCGTCGACCGGGGGCTGCTGGAGCGGGCGGTCGCCAACATCGTGGAGAACGCGGTCAAGTACAGCCCCGGCGGCGTGCCCGTCCTGGTCTCCGCGGGCGCCGTCGCCGGGCAGGTGCAGATCCGGGTGGTGGACCGGGGACCGGGCGTCCCGGACGACGCCAAGGACCGCATCTTCGCGCCCTTCCAGCGGTACGGGGACGCCCCGCGCGGGGCCGGGGTGGGCCTCGGCCTCGCGGTGGCCCGAGGCTTCGTGGAGGCCATGGGCGGCACCATCACCGCCGAGGACACCCCCGGCGGCGGCCTGTCGATGGCGATCACCGTGCCCCTGGCGGCGGCCCTCGGCCCCCGCTGACCCGGCGGGCGCCGGGTGTCAGCGGGCGCGGGCGGTGCGGCCCGGCAGGAACAGGGCGGGCAGCACCGCCGCCGCCAGCAGGGCCGCCGCCACCGCGAACGCGGTGCGGAAGCCGTCCGGTCCCGGGCCCGCCGTACCGAGCACGACCGAGCACAGGGCGGTGCCGACGGCGGCGCCGAGTTGCGAGTTGATGCCGAGCGCGGTGCTGGCCGCGGCCATCCGGTCCTTGGCGAGGGAGCGGCTCGCCGTGGTCATCGTCGGCATCAGGACCATGCCCGCTCCCGCGCCCATCAGCATCGCCGCCGCGACCACCCGCCAGGGCGACACGCCTTGTGTGCCGGTGGCCAGGGCCGTCAGCGCCATGCCGAGGGCCGCGAGGGCGGCCCCGAGGGGGATCAGCCGCCGGGGCGAGGCGGTGTCCACGCGCCGGGCGGCGATCTGCATGGCCACGCCGACGGTGAGCCCGACCGGGGCGACCAGCAGCCCGGCGGCGGTCGGGCTGAAGCCGCGCACGCCCTGCCAGTACAGCGGGGCCAGCAGCATCGAGCCGAAGTAGCCGCAGGTGAACAGCGCCAGGGTGGCGGTCCCGACGGCGAAGGTGCGGTCCCGCAGCAGCCGCAGGTCGAGCAGCGGCTCCCGGACCGTCAGGGCCCGCCGGACGAAGACCGCCACGAGCAGCGGTCCGGCCAGCGCGGGGACCAGCGTCCCGGGCGCGGTGAAGTCGCCGGTCTCGCCGCCGCGCGCCAGCCCGTAGAGCAGCAGCGCGAGGCCGGGGGAGAGGGTCAGCAGGCCGGGCACGTCGAGCCGGGGCGCCGGGTCGCCGGGGCGCGGGGCGTCCGGGCGCAGCAGCCGGGCGGCGAGGAACAGCGCGACCGCGCCGACCGGCAGGTTGATCAGGAAGATCCAGTGCCAGGAGGCGGTGTCGAGCAGCCGCCCGCCGAGCGCGGGCCCGGCCACCGGGCCGACCAGGATGGGCAGTCCGAGCAGGGCCATCGCCCGTCCGAAGCGCTCGGGGTCGGCGGCCCGCATCACCATCGCCATGCCCACCGGCATGAGCAGCCCGCCGCCGAGCCCCTGCACGGCACGGAAGGCGATCATGCTGCCCGCGTCCCAGGCGAGGGCGGCGAGCAGCGAGCCGAGGGTGAAGAGGACGAGGGCGGTGAGGTACGTGCGCCGGGCGCCGATCCGGCCCATCGCCCAGGCGGCGGTGGGGATGACGGCGGCCAGCGCGAGGGAGTACGCGGTCGCGGTCCACTGGATGGTGGCCAGCGGGGCGTCGAAGGCATCGGAGAGCTTGCGCAGGGCGACGTTGACGATGGTGACGTCGAGGACGGACATCACGGAGCCGATCACGACGACGGCCAGGACCCGGCCGAGCGGGGTGCCGGGCGGGGTGTCCGGGCCGGCGGTCCGGCCGGCGGCGCGGGGGGCGAGGGTGCTCATCGGGCGCCCGCCGCTCAGCCCTGGTAGGGGAGGGCCGCGCGGGCGGTGCGCAGCGCCCGCCCCCACCACTGGAGCTGGCCGAGCATCCCCTTCGCGGCGCCCTCGGTGACGGCCCGGTCGCGCGGGGCGCCGTCCGGGCCGAGGCCGGACCAGGGGCCGTGCAGGCTGACGGAGTCGCGCACGGTGGTGGCGTGCAGCTCGGCGAAGACCATCCGGAGCTGTTCGACCGCGCGCAGTCCGCCGCCGAGGCCGCCGTAGGAGACGAAGCCGACGGGCTTGGCGTGCCACTCCTCGCGGTGCCAGTCGAGGAGGTTCTTCAGGGCGGCCGGGAAGCTGTGGTTGTACTCGGGCGTGACGACCACGAAGGCGTCGGCGGCGGCCAGCCGGGGCGAGACCTCGGCGAGCGCGGCGGTGGCGCGGGGGTCCGGCGTCCCGCCCCAGCCCGGCATGACGAGCGGCAGGTCGACCTCGGCGAGGTCGATCACGTCGAGGTCGAGGCCGCCGTGGCGGCGGGCGACACCGAGGAACCAGTCGGTGACGGCGTCGGCTTGGCGCCCCTCGCGGACGCTGCCGACGAGGACGGCGACCCGCAGGGGCGCGGTGGCGGTGGCGGTGGCGGTGTTCTCGGACATGGCGGGTCCCCTCCCGGAGCGGTGCGGACGCGGGGTGCGTCCGGCGCTCCGCTAAAGTACAACGAGCGTTGTTAAAAGTACAACGCACGTTGTATTTCATTGCGGCGGTTACGCTGCGGTGTCGACGAGGAGGAGTGCATGAGCAGCGGCAACGAGGCCTGGATGGAGCGGGCCCGGCGCGAGATCCCGCCCCGCAGGCTGGAGAAGCGGCTCGCCGTGGTCCGCGCGGCCTGCGGGGTCTTCGGCCGCGAGGGGTACGCGCGCGCCTCCGTCGACGCGCTCGCCGCCGCCGCGGGCGTCTCCACGCGCACGGTCTACAACCACTTCCCCGGCGGCAAGGCCGAGCTCTTCCGCACGGTCATCACCTGGACCGCCCACGCCGTCCGGGACGCCCAGCTCGCCCGGCTGCACGCCCTGCTGGACCCCGGCCGGCCGCCCCACCCCGAGCTGCTGGAGCGCGAACTGCGCGCCCTGGCGCACGCCTTCACCGACCTGATCGCCGAATATCCCGACCACTTCGCGCTCGTCCGGCACATCCACGCCGAGGCCGGCCATGTGCCCGCCGAGGTCATGGCCGCCTGGCAGCAGGCCGGTCCCGCCCCCGTGGCCGAGGCCCTCACCGAGGCCCTGGCGGGACTCGCCGAGGCCGGTCTGCTCGACCTGCACGGCGACGCGGCCCTCGCGGCCGGCCACTTCCTGGCGCTCAGCTCGGCCACCATCCTCCAGCGCTCCCACTACGGCGTGGTGCCGCTCCCGGAGGACGAGACCGACCGGCTGCTCACCGGCGGCGTCGCCGCCTTCCTGCGCGCCTACCGCGCCTGAGGCACCGGCCCGCCCGGCACCGGCACGTAGGCGCGGGCCGCCGGCCGGGCCGCCGCCCCGGCGGCCGGCACCAGGGCGAAGCCGTGGTTGGCCGCGACCGAGCGGATGTGGTCGGCCGACAGGGAGCCCTGCCGCTCCAGGACCAGCGCCGGCAGCCCCGACCGGCCGCGCCCGGCGGCCCGGTGGAAGGAGAGCACGCTCGTCGACACCGGCTCGTGGTGCGGATGGCGCCGCCGGGCCGCCGCGTCGTCCGGATGCGCGAGCACCCGCACCTCCGGCTCCCGGCCGAAGTCGGCGACCGCCCCTTCGCCCCGCCAGTGCGGAAGCTGCCGGGTGCGGTTGGCCGAGGTGACGAACAGGTACTCCGTGCCCGCCCGCTCGATCGCCGAGGCCAGGAAGGCGTTCGACGGGCACCGCCGCCCCGGCGCGATCACCTGCACGGTCGCCACCCCCGCCGAGACCGCCGTCAGGTGCCCCGGCAGCCGCTCGGCGGCCGGCCCCCGGAAGCCGAACGGGCCGAGCTCGTACAGCTCGTCCATCAGCGATCTGAGCTGCCGCCGGGGCAGCTCCGCGGGCAGCCGGGTCCAGTCGAACAGCCCCGGCAGCACGTCCGGCGGCCCCGTCACGCTGCCCGTCTGCCCCGCCGGGCGCCCCTTGAAGCGGTTGACCCGCTCGACCGCCGCCCGCTCGGGGCGGGCGGTCAGCGCGTAGAAGTGCCCGAAGCCGTGCACCACCGCGACCCCCCGGGCCAGCTCCCCCGCCGCCTCCCGCAGGTCCTCCGCGTCCCCCAGAACCAGCTCCCTGACCAGCACCGTCCGTTCGTCACCCATCGCCGCGCCTCCACCGTCGTTCGCCTACCTGATCGTTTACGGCGTGCAACGACGCCACCGCCGTCCGGTCACGTGGCCGAGAACACCGCCGCCCGGAACGCGTCGCGCACCGCCGTCACGGGACCCGTCTCCCGCGTGAAGTAGAGCTTGTTCGTGAGCAGCACCGCCCAGCGGCCGCGCGCCGGGCTGACCCACATCCCGGTGCCGGTGAAGCCGTAGTGCGTCCACACGTCGTCCCGCACGCCGGTGCCCGGCGCGAGGTGCCAGAACAGGCCCCGGGGCGGCGCCAGTCCACCCGTGCGGACCCGCAGCGAGTCCGCCACCCAGCCGGGCCCGAACGGCCCGGCCGCACCGCCCGGCCCGCCCGCCGCCAGCAGGTGCGCGAGCAGCCGCCCCAGGTCCCGCGCGGTGGAGAAGGTGCCCGCTATGCCGCAGGCGCCGCCCAGCAGCCGGCTGGAGAAGTCGTGCACGGTGCCCTTCAGATGGGCGCCCGTCAGGTCGTCGAACTCGGTCGGCGCGCAGCGCGCCGCCACGGCCGAGGGCAGCGGCCCGTACCGCGTCTCCGCCATCCCGAGCGGCGCCCAGATCCGCTCGGCCGCCAGCTCCCGCAGCGGGCGCCCGGTCAGGTGCTCCGCCAGGTAGCCGAGCACCAGCGCCGCCCGGTCGGTGTACTCGACGGCCTCCCCGGGCGGCCTGCGCAGCGCCTCGCGCAGCACCCCGCGCCGTACGTCCCCGGGGTCGCTCCCGTACAGATGCCGCAGGTTGGCCCGCAGTGGCAGCCCGGCGGTGTGGGTGAGGAGCTGGTGCGGGGTCACCGGCGCCAGCGGCCGCCCGGCGACCTCCGGCCAATAGGCGCCGAGCGGGGTGTGCGGGTGCAGCGCGCCCGCCTCGACCAGCGTGCCCACCACCGGCCACACGGCGATCACCTTCGTGAGGCTGGCGAGGTCGTAGAGGGTGTCGGGCCGCGCGGGTTCCTCGCGCCGGGTGGGATCGAGCAGCCCGACGGCCCCGCCCGCCGTCGTCCCGCCGGCGTCGCCGACGGCCCAGACCGCCCCGGGAAAGGCGAGGGAGCGCACCCCGTCCTGGAGGAGCCGCTCGACGAGAGAAGTCCTGGACGTCATGTTCACACCAGGTGTCTACCCCGCCGGAAGCCGTCACCGGCCCCGGCGCGACGGTGAACTCCCCATGTTTTGCTCCCTGTTGGAGCGGAATTCGACGCGCCGCCTACGCCCCGACGGGCACCCGCACCGGCAGGGTGCCGACCCAGATCCCGGTCACCGCGCTCACGTACCGGGCGCCGCAGCGGTCGGACGGCACGACCAGCTGCGTACCGGCCGCGTCCAGCTCCACCCCGTCCACGCGGGTGGCCAGCAGCACCGGCGCGTCCCCGAAGTCGGCGTCGATCTCCGCCCAGGACAGCGCCGTGTGGTGCCCGTCGCCGCCGCTCACCGTCAGCAGGAAGCGCGAGCGCTCCTTGCGCCGCGCCGGGTCGAAGTCCGGGCGCGCCCGGCCCACCACCTCGCGCAGCAGCGGGCCCTCGAAGACGTGGTGCTGCGGCCCGGCCGTCGCGCAGTCGAAGACGACCCGGGCCCGGTGCGCGGGCCACTCCCGGCGCAGGTCCGCCACGGTCAGCGTGACGGGATGGGCCAGCTCGCCCCACAGGGCGAAGGATCCGCTCATCGTCGATGATCCCTTCGTACGCTCGCCGGGGCGGCGGCCGTCCCCCGCCCACGCGACTGCATACCCGGCCGCCGCCCCCGGAACCGTGCCTGCGGCCCGGATCCCCCCGTCCGCCCGGCATTTGTGAGCTTGCTACGAGAAGGTCACGCGCATCCTCCGGGTCGATGCGCCAAGCCGTCCAGCGCCAGCCAGACCCGGTCGCGGGTGAACGGCGCCTCCGTGAAGCGGATGCCGGTCGCGTCGCGCAGCGCGTTGGCGAAGGCGGGCGGCACCGGGTTGAAGGGGCTCTCGCTCATCGACTTGGCGCCGAGCGGCCCGATGGAGTCGCTGGTCTCGGTGAAGTGCACCTCGGTCCTCGGCACGTCCGCGTACTGCGGCAGCCGGTAGCGCCGGAACGCCGCCGTCGTCACCTCGCCCCGCTCGTCGATCCGCACGTTCTCGAAGAGGGTCGCGCCCAGCGCCTGCGCGACCCCGCCCTCCACCTGCCCCCGGCACTGCATCGGGTTCATGACCTTCCCGGCGTCGGCGGCGTGCACGCTGCGCAGGATCCGCGTCTCGCCCGAGCCCGGATCCACCGCCACCCGGAACCACTGCGCGTTGAACGCCACCGAGCGCGGCGACCCGCCCCAGTGCCCGTCCGCCGCCAGCTCCTCCGCCGCCCCCAGCGCGTGCGCCGCCTCGTACAGCTCCTTCAGCGGCACGGTCCGGCCCGCGCAGTCGACGCTCTCCGCGCCGAGCACGCACAGGTGCCGGGCGACACCCGTGTGCCGCGCGGCGAGGCTCCGCAGCCGCTCCGCGAGCGAGGACGCGGCCAGCAGCACCGCCTTGCCCGCGACGACCGTGCCGGCCGAGCCGAAGGCCCCGGTGTCGTGGCGCACCACGTCCGTGTCGGACTGGCGCACGGTGATCCGGTCCCCGGTGGTGCCCAGCGCCCCGGCGGTGATCTGCTGGTGGACCGTGGTCGTGCCGTTGCCGAACTCGGCGGTGCCGACGGCGATGTCGTACGTGCCGTCCGCGAGCAGCGAGACCCGCGCGTCCGCGTAGTGGCCGCCCGGCGGGCCGGTCGCGATCATCGCCAGCGCGGTGCCCTGGCCGACCAGCCACCCCTCGGGCGCGTCCTCGGCGCTGCGGTCCTCGGCGATCGCCTTCCGCACCACCGCGAGACACTGGTCGAGCCCGTACGAGGCGATGTGCAGGTCCTCCTCCTCGCCGATCGGGCTGTGCATCCCCTCGCCTGGCCCGATCACGTTCCGCTCGCGCAGCTCCAGCGGGTCCATGCCGAGGAGCCGCGCCAGCTCGTCCATCGCGGACTCGACGGCGAAGGTCACCTGGCCCAGGCCGTAGCCGCGGAAGGCGCCGGCCGGGACGGCGTTGGTGTAGACGGAGTAGGCGTCCACCTTCTTGTGCGGGGCGCGGTAGACCGCGAAGGACTCGCCGACGCTGTGGAACATCACGGCCGGGCCGTGGTTGCCGTACGCGCCCGTGTTCGCCACCACCCGCATCCGCACGGCGGTCAGCACGCCGTCCGCGCGGGCGCCCACCTTGACGCCGATCGTGAACGGGTGCCGGGTGGTGGCCCCGTAGAACTGCTCGGCGCGCGTGTACTCCAGCTTCACCGGGCGCCGCAGCCGCAGCGCGGCCAGGGTGACCACGTCCTCGGTCAGCATCTCCTGCTTGCCGCCGAAACCGCCGCCGACCCGGCCCGCGACCACCCGCACCTCGTCCTCGCGCAGCCCGTACAGCGCGCACAGCGCGCGCCGGGTGAGGAACGGCGTCTGGGTGGAGGACCGCACGGTCAGGCGTTCCCCCTCGCCGTCCTCCCGGGGCTCGAAGTACGCCACGCAGCCGTGCGTCTCCAGGCTGGCGTGCTGGACCCGCTGGGTGCGGAAGGTCTCCTCGTAGACCACGGCCGCCTCGGCGAAACCGGCCTCGACGTCCCCGATCTCCCCGTGCACCTCGCCCGCCACGTTGTTCTCCACCCGCGCGATCCGCACCTCGGGCCCCTTGCCCGCGTGGATCACCGGCGCCCCCGGGCGCATCGCCGCCTCCGGATCGAGGACGTACGGCAGCTCCTCGTACGTCACCTCCACCCGGCGGCAGCCCTCCTCGGCCGCCCGCTCGCTCTCCGCCACGACGGCCGCGACCCGCTGCCCGACGTACCGGACGACGTCGTCCAGGACCCGGGTGTCGTCGGGGTCCTCCGTCGGATGCTCGTGCCGGGCGCTGGAGTAGAGCGTGTCCGGGGCGTCCTCGTGGGTGAACACGGCGACCACACCCGGCACCCGCAGCGCGGCGGCCGTGTCGATCGCCAGGATCCGGGCGTGCGGGTGCGGCGAGCGCAGCAGCTTCATGTGCAGCAGCCCCGGGACCTGGACGTCGAAGGTGTAGCGGGCGGTGCCGGTGACCACCTGCGGCCCGGCCGGCGCGCCGACGCTGCGGCCCACGGCCTTTCCGGCGCACGGCCGTTCGGTGTGCGCGACCCCGCGCACGGCGTCCTCGACGGCCCGGTAGCCGGTGCAGCGGCAGATGTTGCCCTTGAAGGCGCGCGGCAGGTCGGCCAGCTTGCCGTCGTCGTGCGCGGTGCCCCGCTCGGCCTCCAGCGCCGCCGTGGTCATCAGGAACCCGGCCGTGCAGAAACCGCACTGGAAGCCCTGCGCGTCGAGGAACCTCTTCTGTACGGGGTGGAGTTCGCCGCCCGGCGCGGCCAGGCCCTCGACCGTGGTGACGGCCCGCCCCCCGGCCCGTACGGCCGGATAGACGCAGCTGTGCACGGGCTCCCCGTCGACGTGGACGGTGCAGGCGCCGCAGTCGCCTGCGTCGCAGCCCTTCTTCACGCCGAACCAGCCGCGCTCGCGCAGATAGGTGCGCAGGCACTGCCCGGCGCGCGGCTCCTCCTCGAAGGGCCGGTCGTTGACCTGGACGCGAAAGCTCATCGGGCACGCTCCTGGGGGCCGGTGGCTCGGGGGCCGGTGGTCCGGGGTTCGGTGGCTCGGGGTTCGGTGGTCCGGGGTTCGGCGATGAGTTCGCGGCGCACCTCCTCGGCGAGCCGCAGGCCCATGTGCCGCCGCCACTCGGGGAGTCCGTGGATGTCGTCGAACCAGTCGGCGTCCGCGACCGCCGACTCGACCGCCTCGCGGAGCCGCTCCCGGCTCGGCGGCAGCGGGAACCAGAACCGGAACGGGCGCACGGTCGCCGCGCTGACCGTCACGGCCAGCGAGCCGTCCACCGGGTCGTGGGTGCCGATGACCAGCGCGCCCGAGCGGCCGAGCCCGTACAGCGACGCCTGCCGGAAGGCGGTCCGGCAGCCCAGCGCCCGCGCGGGCAGCGTCACGGACCGCAGCAGCTCGCCCTCCGCGAGGTCCTTGCGCCCGGCGCCGGTGATGAAGTCGACGACCTTCAGCTCCCGCAGCGAGCCGTCCTGCGCCTGGAGCAGACAGCTTCCGTCGAGGGCGGCGGTGAGCGAGATCATCGGCCCGGCGGGCAGCCCGTTGCAGAGGTTCCCGCCGACCGTGGCCATGTTCCAGATCTTGAACGAGGCCAGGAAGGCCCGGCAGCACTGCTCGAACAGCGGCGCCGCGACCGCGTCGAGCCCGCGCCGCCCGAACCGCGAGAGCGCGGCGATCGTGCAGGTCGCGGCTATCTCCAGGGAGCCGTCCGGGTGCCGGGTGAGCGGCTCCCAGCCCATCCGGCCGAGGTCGATCAGCCGCCGCAGGTGCGGCTGCGGCTCGGAGAACAGATACGTCCCCCCGCCGAGCCAGGCGTCCCCCGGCCGCCAGGGCTCACGCAGCCGCGCGTCCCGCACGTCCGTCACCGTGTTCAGATCCATGCCGCCAGTGAAACTCCGGCCACCTGGCCGGAACGACTGGTTCGGGGCCCGGAATACGGGGGTCGGGGCGGGGAGGGGCCTGGAGGATCGACCAGGCGCGGGGTACGGGGACGGGCCCGGGGCCCAGGGGGTGGAGCAGGGCCCTGGGGAGGCGGCGGAGGGCTCAGGGGGTGGAGCAGACCACCGAGGCGTAGACCACGCCCAGCGGGACGGCGGCCGTGTTGGTGGCCCGTACCGTCCAGCCCGTGTCCGTCGGCCCCGAGGAGTTCAGGAGCGTGTCCAGGCTGCCGTCCACACCGCCGCCGGTCGGCACCTGACCCGCCGGGCAGTCCACGCTCACGGTCCCGACCGCGCCGGGCCGCAACTCCATCCGGACGCTGCGGAGGGTGGGCGCGAAGGCGGAGCAGACGACGAAGGCACGGACGGACGAGGGCGTGGAGCCGGTGTTCTTCGCCCGCGCGATCCACCGCCGGTCGTCGTCGAAGACCGACTGGCTGGCGTACGTCTGCTCGCCCGCCTGGAAGCCGCCGCCCGCGACGTACTGCGCCCCGCCGCAGCCCGCCTCGCTGGGGTTGTCCGACTCGCCCGGCCGCAGCGGGCTCACGGGCCCGGCGTGGGTGGTGAGGGTGGTCTCCGAGGAGCAGACCACCCGGGGGTGCAGGGTCTGCACCGCGTCGGAGGCGTTGTACGCGCGCACCCGCCAGCTGTTCTCGTCGACGGGGGCCGACTCCTTGATGAAGACCGCGCTCTGCGGGTCGCTCTGCACCGTCGCCCCGCCGCCCGTGGGCTTCGTCCCCGCCGGACAGAACGCGGCGACGGTCACCGCCCGGCCCGGGTACATGATCGCGGGGTGCCCGGGCTGCTGGGTGATGGTGCGGGCGGCGGGGGCGGCCGCGAGGGCGGTCGCCGGGTCCGGGTCGGCGAAGGCGCGCGGGGCGGCGGGCAGGACGGCGGCGAGCAGGGTGGCGGCCGTCAGTGCGGCGGCGGACGAGCGGCGCATGCCGGCTCTCCTTGTGACGGGGATGGGGGGGATGAATGGGGATGAAGGGGGGAGCTGCCCCAAGTGCCCCCAGCATGGCCGCCCGGGAACCCGAAGTGGCCGCGCCCACGGCCCTGTTCACCCGCATGGCCGGAGCCGCCCCGGCGTGTTACGGGGCTCGCCGCGCGCCCGCCGATGAGGTGGCGGGCGCGGTCGGCCGCCGCCGGGGTGCCTCAGCCCGCGGCGAGCGCGGTCGCGACCGACTGGAACCAGGCGCCGTGGGAGTGGGGGGCGGGCGGGCCGACCTCCATGCCGAGCTCGGCGGCGGCGAGGGCGTAGTCGCCGTCGTCGAGGGGGAGGGCGAGGAGCTCGTGGAGCTCGCCGACGAGGCGGGCGACGAGCTGGGGGTGGGTGGTGGCCGCGTAGTCGGCGACGGCGGCCTCGTGGTCGGGAAACTCGTCGACGATGTCCTGGGAGAACCAGCCGCCGAGGAACTGGGCGGTCTCGGGGAAGCGGGCGTGCCACTCCCAGTGGGTCCCCGGGGAGGCGGGCTCGGGGACCTCGCCGCCCTCGATGCTCCGCTTGAGGTGGTCGGCGAGGACGAGCAGCCAGTCGCCGATCGCGGACTGGGGCATCCCGGTGTCGGGGACGGCGTAGAACTCGCCGAGCTCCAGGCGCAGCGGGCCGGGCGGGTTGCGGCTGTACTCGCGGAGCTGACGCTCGGCCTCGGCGATGGCCGAGGGACGGGTGTGCCAGGTGTGGCGGAGGTAGGCGTCGAGGGCGCGGCTGCGGGTCCCGGGGGTGTCGTCGGCGGGCTGGCCGAGGTAGGCGCGCATGACCTGGTCGAGCTCGCCGTAGCGCCGGTCGTGTTCGAGGGGCTTCATGGACATGTGGGCGGGGCCCCTACAGGTAGAACGGCACGGTGGTGAGGACGGTGAAGCCGTGGGGGCTCGCGGGTGCGCGGCGCAGGACCACCCGCGCGGCGCGCACGTCGACGGGCCCGCGCCCGGCGAGCAGCTCGGCCTCCAGCTGGACGCGGCCCACGGGCTCCTCGCGGGAGGGCCAGGCGGCCTCGATGGTGAGGCGGGCGCGGGTGCCCTGGGCGAGCCACCGGTGGATGGCCTGCTCGTTGGCGGTGACGACCTGCTGGGTGGCCCAGTGGGCGGTCTCCCGGTCGGGATAGGAAGCGGAACGGGTCAGCACGGGGCCATCCTCTCAAGGGCGCCCGAGGGGGGCGGGCGGGCGGCTCGGGGGCCGGGACGAGGGGCCCGGTACCAGGGGCCCGGTACCAGGGGCCCGGGGCCCGGGGGCTCAGTAGTCGGAGAAGTTCCAGAACAGCCCGACCTCCGTGTCGGAGACGACGACCAGGCCGTAGTCCTCGGAGTAGACGCTGAGCGGGGCGTACCCCCAGTTCGGGGACGTGAAGTCGAGCGTTCCGGGCGGGCCGCCGGGCCGGGTCACGTTGGTGTGGAAGGCGGCGGCGTCCCCGTACCGCGCGAGGACGGTGCGCGCCAGGGCACGCAGCTCCTCCTCGCTCTCCGTGAAGCGGCTCAGGTTGGACAGCGCGCACCCGTCGTCGGTGAGGGCGAGCAGCAGGTTCTCGGCGCTGTCCCGGTCGATCTCGTACAGCCGGTCCCGTACGTACTCCGCGGGCCGGGCCGCGAAGGGGTACACGGGGGAGGCCGCCCGCTCCGGGTCGTCCGCCGCGTCGTCGAGCCCGGCCCAGCCCCTCGGGTCCGGGACCCGGCCCATCACCGCGAGCACGTCGAGGACCCAGTCCTCGTGCCGGCGCGGGCCGGTGGCGTCGTACGGGTACGCGTCCTCGTAGAGACGGCGTACCGCGGCTTCCCATGCGGCCTGGTCGACGGACATGCGGTGCGGGCCTTTCTCGGCGGTGAGGGCGGTGAGGGCGGTGCGGGCGGTGCGGGGCTGCTCGTCAGGGGTTCGGGCTCGGGGCTTGGGGCCCGGGGCCCGGCCCTAGGACTTGGACGGCATCGACGTCATCACGGTGAAGGGCGGATGGCGACCGCTGTCGTACCGGATGCGCGTGTCGATCCCCTGGACGTCGTACGCCTCGGCACCCATGCCCGACTGCTTGTACCCGGACTTCGGGTCGTTCGGGTCCTGCGGCTGCTTGAAGACGCTGCGCCCGCTGTTCTCGCCGTTGGGCGCCGTCGCGTGGAAGTCCTGGACGCTGCCTTCGGCGGGCGGTGGCGGGCCCTTGATCCAGGCCTCGATGGCCGCCTTGTTGTGGTTGAGGTTGTACTCGGTGAGCTCCTGCGCCCGCTCGTAGTCCGGGAAGGCGGACGAGGCGCTGGGCTTCGGCTTGCCGTACGGCCAGGCCAGGGTGGGACCGTTCGCCTGCTGGTCGCGCAGGCGCTGCGCGAGCTGCTCGTCGGTCTTGCCGACGTGTTTGTCGAGGGTGTGCCCGTCGCCCATGTACTCGTTGGCGGCGAGGTCGAGCTCGTAGTCCCCGTTCGCGTCGACCTTCAGCCAGACCTGCGAGTCCTTGAACTCCTCCAGGGCCCGGGCGCCGAAGCCGTGTGCGCGGGCCACGCCGGCCTCGAATTTGGGGGCGCTGCGGTGGGCCTCGTCGAGGGGCTTCTTCAGGGCGTCCATGCGGGTGGTGAGGCCGTCGAGGATGCCGGTGTAGGTGTTGACGATCCGGTTCAGCTTCGCGGTGTCGATGTTGAGCACGGTCTTGACGTCGAAGGACAGGATCAGGCCCGCGCCCTTGCCGATGACCGAGGTGACGGTGGAGAGCAGGTCCTTGGGGCTCTTGGGCTTGGCCAGGTCCTCCAGGATCTCCTTGGCGGCCTTCCACATGGCGCGGTGCAGCTCGTCGGCGACGTCGCGGTTCAGGTCGACGGCGGCCTCGGCGTACTCGCGCAGGATGGTGGCGATGCTGTCGGCGGTGTCCTTGAGGACCGTCATGACGGGCTCGCTGCCGGTGGGGAGGCGCGGGGTGCCGGGTCCGGAGCCGGCGGTCTGCGCCCACTGGTAGCCCTCGCGCTGCTGCCCCCAGGCGGTCGCTCCCCACAGGGCGCTGCAGAAGGTCCGCATGGCGGCCTCCCAGTCGGCCTGCTGGTGGTTGGTGATGGTGCCCACGGTCTGGGTGAGCTGGTCGGCCCCGGTGGTGAGGACGAGGGAGACGTTCATCCAGCTGTGGCAGAGGGAGTTGAGGTAGTGCTGCTGGGGGAAGGGGTGGACGTCGGCGACCCGGCCGACCCGGAACACGTGCTTGGCCAGCGGCTGGAGGACGTCCCGGACGATCTCGGGGATGCCCTCCATCAGGCCGCGCAGGAAGTCGTCCCCGCCGTCGTCGTCGCCCCACTTGATGTCGGGTACGGAGGAGAAGACCGGGTCCTTGTCGATGACGGCGGGCCGAGGGCGCTGCTCGGCGGTCTTGCCCGGCTGGGGGTTGGCCGCCGCGTCGGCGCGGGTGTAGGCGTTGGCGGTCTCGGTGAAGCCGACGGCGACACCGCCGACGCTGACGACGGACTTGGCCCAGACCTCCAGCCAGCGGTTGCCGATCTGCTTGTACGCCTGGGCGAACCGCTGGGCCTCGCTGCCGGCGCCGCCGGCGTCGGGGTACTTGCCGAGCTCGTCCAGGAGCGTGCGGGCGCCGCGCATCAGGAAGTCCTGCTGGGCGGCGACCCGCCCGGAGACGGACCAGAGGTCGCTGGGCTTGACGTCGATGGCACCGGCCCCGCCGGGCCCACCGCTCCCACCGGGCCCGGCCATCAGGCGCCCCCTCCCCACCCCTGGAGCACCGACCGGTTGGCGGCCGCGTAGTTGAGGTGCCCGGTGACGACGACCTCGTGCAGCCAGGCCTGGGCGGCCTTGAGGTCGGCGGCGGAACGGCTCCACTTGTCGAGCTCGTCGACGAAGGCCTCGCGGGCCTCGCCGTCCCAGCTCAGGACGACCTTGGCGGCCCGCTCGTACAGCGTGTCGAGCTTCCCGTTGAGGGTGCGGAGGATGTCCTCCAGGTCCCCCGAGAGTCGCTGAAGGGAGGCGAAGTCGACGGTGATCCGGTCGTCGCCCATCCGATCCTCGTCCGGCATGGTGCTGGTCCCCCGTGGTTCAGACGTCCAGAATGCGGCTCGTCGGCGGCGCGGGCGCGGCGCCGGGCGCAGGGTCGGGCACGGTGAGCGCGCGGGCGGCGGCGGACACGTCCTCGCCGTCCTGGAGCCGCTTGACCCGGGCCAGGGTGTCGAGCTCCTGCTCGCTGAAGCCGTCGCGGGAGGCCCGCACGGCCGCTTCGAGCAGGACCATCACCTGACGGATCCGCACGGCGTCCTCGGCGACCCCGCGGTGCAGCGACCGGTACGCGACGGCGGTCGGCCCCTGCCAGCCGGCGGCGACCCGGTCGACGACCTCGTCCATGCGCCGGGTCTGCCGCTCCAGGTACTCCTGCATCGCGTCGAGGTCCCCGGCCAGCCGCCCGAGTTCACCCGCCGAGACATCGAGATCGGCGTCCCGCATCCTGAGCCCCCGCTCGCACCCACGTCCTCCGTACCCCGCCACCCTAACGGAGCCCCCACCCGCCCCAAGGGAACGGGTGTCCGAGCACCAACAGGCCAGCACCCGACGGGGTTCCGCCATCGCCCACCGACCGCCTGCGCCGGAAGGCCCCCGTCCGCTGCACTGGTCCGGGGCACCGGAACACGGGCTGAACGGAAGTGGACGGCACATGATGACGATCAACGTGGCGGTGCTGCTGGCGGTCATCGTGGTGATGAGACTCCGCCGCAGAACACAGGCCAGAAGCCGCTTCGAGGAGCGCGGCACGGCGTTCCTGGTCCTGGCCCTGGGCATCCTGATCGCCCCCACCCCCCTGGGCCAGGCCCTCTTCAACGGCATCGCCCAACTGGTCCGGGGCGTCTCCCAGGCGGGTTCCTGAGACGCCGTGCACGAGAGAGCACGGCAGCGGGCCGTCCCTACGCGGGCAGCAGCCGCTCCAGCGTGAACCGCGTCTCGGGGCCGGGATCCACGACCGTCGACTGGACGCGATAGCGGCCCGGGGCCGGCACGACGCGAAGCGCCTCCGAGCCGAGGATCCGGTCGGCCTCGTAGGCGGCGTCGGCCAGGACGTACCGCCCTCCGAGCTCAAGGGAGAGGACGTCCTCCCACCCGTCGGACGCGGCGGCGGCCCGGACGGCCCGGACCAGCCCGGTGCCGTCGTCGGCGTAGCACCAGCGCGCGATCATCACACCCGCGTCCGACGGGCGGGGACAACGGCGGGCCTGAGATCTCGGGGAAGCCCCCACGGGACCCAGCAGCCGGAAGCCGGCCTCTGACCGGATTTCGCCGGACGGATCCAGTCACCGAGGCCGCCGTTCCCGAGCCCCCTGACCAGCAAAAAGACCCTCCCGAAGGAGGGTCTGTGGCGTTGCGCCCCCGGCAGGACTCGAACCTGCGGCCAAGTGCTTAGAAGGCACCTGCTCTATCCACTGAGCTACGGGGGCCGGCGGTGGCCCGGTGGTGGGCCGGGGTCCGCGGGGTGGGGCGGGTGTGGCCTGACGGGACAAGGATAGGGCTCCGATCCCCCTGGCCCGCTTGCTTCACCTGCGTGCCACGATGTGGAGGTTCGGTGAAGCGGTCCGATAATCGCAGGCAGGTGCGATTCGCGCAGCGCTTTTCGCGCCACTCGGGCCGGGTGTTGTGCACTCGTTATGCCTGGGGTCATCCGGCTACATCCGTTCGGTCGGCGCGTAGCGCCTCTATATGCTTCAAAAAGCCTCCAAAATTGGTCATTCTTCACATGTGGTGACCTTGGACGAACGGCCTCAGCTGATCGACGCACTCTCCGCCCTGCGCGACCGAGTCGCCGCCGTGCGTCTACCGCTCCCCCTTCCCGGTGCCCCCCGGGCCCGCCAGACCCGGGCCGAGCTGCTCGCCCAGCTCGACGACTATCTGGTGCCCCGCCTCAGAGATCCCGACGCCCCGCTGCTCGCCGTCGTCGGTGGCTCCACCGGGGCCGGCAAGTCCACGCTCGTCAACTCGCTCGTGGGCCGCCGCGTCAGCGAGGCCGGCGTCCTGCGGCCGACCACCCGCACCCCCGTCCTGGTCTGCCACCCCGAGGACCACCACTGGTTCGCCGGGATGCGCGTGCTGCCCCAGCTCACCCGCGTCTGGCTGCCCGCGCGGGACGAGGAGCACCCCCGAGGCGAGCGCGGCGAGCGCGACGAACGAGACGAACACGACGAGCCCGAGGAGGACAACTCCCTCCGCGTCGAGACCGCCGCCACCCTGCCCCGCGGCCTCGCCCTCCTCGACGCCCCCGACATCGACTCCCTCGTCGTCGAGAACCGCCTCCTCGCCGCCGAGCTGATCTGCGCCGCCGACATCTGGGTCATGGTCACCACCGCCTCCCGCTACGCCGACGCCGTCCCCTGGCACCTGCTCCGTACCGCCAAGGAGTACGACGCCACCCTCGTCACCGTCCTCGACCGCGTCCCCCACCAGGTCATCGGCGAGGTCTCCCGGCAGTACGAGGCCCTGCTCGACAAGGCCGGGCTCGGCGACCTGCCCCGGTTCACCATCCCCGAGCTCCCCGAGTCAGCCGGCGGCGGCAGCGGGCTGCTCCCCGACACCGCCGTCGCCCCGCTGCGCGGCTGGCTCGCCCACTGCGCCCAGGACCCGGCCGCCCGCCAGCAGGCCGTCGGCCGCACCGCCGCCGGCGTCATCGACTCGCTCGACGCCCGGATGCCCGAGCTCGCCGGCGCGGTCGCCGCCCAGTACGCGGCGGCCGTCCGGCTCGGCGGCGCCGTCGAGGGCGCGTACGGCGAGCAGGGCGGGCGGCTCCGCGAACAGGTGCGCCGCGGCGCCGTCCTGGCCGGGGACGCCCGTACCCGCTGGCGCGGCTACCCCCGCGACAGCTCGGCCGAGGAGCTTCTCGACGCCCTCGTCGAGTCCCTCGCCGCCCTCGTCCAGTGCGCCGTCGCCGCCGCCGACGAGCGGGTCCGCGACACCTGGCGCCGCGAACCCGCCGCCGGCGCCCTCGCCCCGGCCGACCGCACCGGCCCCGCCAAGGACGCGGGCGAGCGGATCGCCATGACCGTACGGCGCTGGCGGCGCGTCCTGGAGGAGACGGTCGAGGAGGAGGTGCGGGGGATGGAACGCCCCGCCACCGTCCGGGGCTCCGGACACGGTACGGGCCGCTCCTCCGGCCGGGCCCGCGGCGCCACCGCCGCCGCACCCGACAACGAGACCCTCACCGCCCTTGTCGCCGCCGTCCTCCTCGGCGGGCGCCGCACCCGCGCCGCCGGCGACCGGCTCGCCGAACTCCTCGGCGCCCAGGGCGCCGTGCTCCTGCGCGACAAGGGCGGCGAACTCCTCCGCACGTACCTCGACCGCGCCCTCCACACCGAACGCGACCGGCGCCTCGCGCCCCTCGACGCCCTCGACGTGACCCCCGAGCCGCAGGCCGAGCTGATCGCCGCCCTCTCCGTACTGCAGAAGGAGAAGTGACGCAGTGAGTGACCCCGTACGCGGTGACGCCGTGCCCTCCGCCGCCGTGCCCTCCGATGCCGTACGCGGCGGTGCCGTGCGTGGTGATGCCGCGTCCTCCGGCCCCGCGTCCTCCGGCCCCGTGCCCTCCGACCCCGTGCCCTCTCGCGGCGATGCCGTACGTCCTGACGCCGCCCGTCCCGCTTCCGTACGCGACGGGGGCGGCGGCCCCGGTCACGACGGCCCCCGGGCCCCCGGGACCGCCGCCGAGCGCTGGGACGACGGGCTGATCGCCCGCCGCGCCGCCGAACGCGCCGCCCCGAAGGGCACCGGGAGTCCTGGGGGTCCTGGGGGTCTGGGGAGTCCTGGGACTCCTGGGACTCTCGGTGTCCCCGAAGCCCTCGTCGGCCCCACCAGCCCAACCAGCTCCATCAGCCCCACCGGCCTCACCGGCCCCGCCGTCCCCGACGACGCCGACGGGCTCCCCCCGCTCGGCGGCGCCTACGGCGGCTCCCTGCGCACCCGTCTCGACGCTCTCCACGAACTCGTCGGCCTCTCCCGCACCCGGGTCGAGAACGACGCCCTCGCCGAGGCGGGGCGGGTCCTCGACGAGGCCGCCGCGCGGCAGCGGCTCTCCGCGCGGCACACCGTCGTCGCCATCGCCGGGGCCACCGGCAGCGGCAAGTCCACCCTCTTCAACGCCCTCGCCGGCGTGCCCGTCTCCGACACCGGACTGCGCCGCCCCACCACCTCCGCCCCGATCGCCCTGAGCTGGTCCGAGGGCGCCGCGGGCCTGCTCGACCGGCTCGGCATCCCCGGGCGGCTGCGCCGCAGGCCGCTCGCCGGCGGCGCGGGCGACGCCGAGCTCCAGGGGCTCGTCCTCATCGACCTGCCCGACCACGACTCGGCCGTCACCGCCCACCGCGACCAGGTGGACCGGCTGCTCGGCCTGGTGGACGCGGTGATCTGGGTGGTGGACCCGGAGAAGTACGCGGACGCCGCCCTGCACGAGCGTTATCTGCGGCCCCTCGCCGGACACGCGGAGGTCACCTTCGTCGTCCTCAACCAGACCGACCGGCTCGGCACCGAGGCCGCCGACCTCGTCCTCGACGACCTGCGTCGCCTCCTCGACGAGGACGGCATGGCGCTCGGCGAGCACGGCGAGCCCGGCGCGACGGTCCTCGCCCTGTCCGCGCTCACCGGGGACGGCGTACCGGAACTGCGCGAGCTCCTCGGCCGCTTCGTCTCGGACCGCACCGCGCCCGAGCGCCGCCTGGCCGCCGACGTGGACGCCGCCGCGGCCCGGCTGCGCCCGGTGTACGTGGCGGACGGGCGGCCCGGTCTGGGGGAGCGGGCCCGGGAGGAGTTCGCCGACCGGCTCGCGCTCGCCGTCGGCGCGCAGGCCGCGGGGGAGGCGGCCGAACGGGTCTGGCGGCGCGGCGCCATCCGCGCCTGCGGCACGCCGTGGCTGCGGCTGTACCGCTGGTACGAGCGGGTCCGCGCGCACGGCAGCACCGACCCGCGCCTGGAGAACCCGGTCGAGGACGAGCTGACCGCCCGCCAGCGGGTCGAGCAGGCGGTGCGGATCGTCTCCGACGAGGCCGCGCACGGGCTGCCCGGCCCCTGGGCGCAGGCGGTGCGCGAGGCGGCGCTGCGGGGCGCCGACGGGCTGCCGGAGGCGCTGGACGAGCTGACGGTGTCCATGGGCGACCCGGCGGCCCGCCCGCCCCGCCCGGCGTGGTGGCCGGCCGCGGTCTTCGCGCAGGTGGTGATGACGTTCCTGCAGATCTTCGGCGCGCTGTGGCTGGTGGCCCAGATCGTGGGCGTGGTGGAGCCGCTGCTGTGGCCGCCCGTACTGATCATGCTCGCCGGGATCGTCGGCGGCCCGCTGGTGGAGTGGGCCTGCGCGGCGGCGGTACGGGGCCCGGCCCGGCGGTACGGGCAGGAGGCCGAGCGGCGGTTGCGCGAGGCGGCCTCGGCGTGCGGCAGGGCCCGCGTGCTCGACCCGATCGCGGCGGAGCTGATGCGCTACCGGGAGGTGCGCGAGCAGTACGTGACGGCCTCGGGCGCGACGCGGATGACGGCCCGGATCGGCGGGGCGCGGATCGGCGCGACGAAGCTGGGCCCGATCCGGCGGACGGGCGCGGCAAGGTCCCGCTAGGCGCAACCGCGCAACCGCGCAACCGCGCAACCGGGCAGCCCCGCAGCCGTGAAGCCGTGAAGCCGCGAAGCCCGTTCCCGGTGAGTGGCGACCCCCAGCGAGTGGCGGAGGTCTCCCCCCCCCGTAAGGGTGACGGACTTTTCCCCAACTCACCCCCTATCCACAGGCTTCAGCGGATTTCTCCGCTCAGGGCCACGATGGGACGGAAAGAGGCGGGACGTACACGAGTGCCGCACCCGAGGGCCGCACAGGAGAGTGGTGCGCGCGCGGAGGGGCACGGAGGGGTGGGGGACATGAACGAGACGACGGTGACGCTGGTCGGCAACGTGGCGACCAACGTGGAGTACAGGGAGACGGTGACCGGCGGGGTGGCCCGGTTCCGCTTCGCGGTGACGGTGCGGCGCTGGGACCGCGAGCGGGCGCTGTGGGCGGACGGTCCGACCAGCTTCTACACGGTCTCGGCCTGGCGCTCGCTGGGGATGAACGTGGCGGCCTCGGTCTCGGTGGGGGAACCGCTGGTGGTGCACGGCCGGTTGAAGGTGCGCGAGGAGGAGCACGACGGGCGCCGGAAGACCTTCGTGGACATCGACGCGGTGGCCGTCGGGCACGACCTGAGCCGGGGTACGGCGGCCTTCCGGCGGGCGGCCCGGCAGGGTCCGGAGGTCCCGGAGGCGCCTGTCCCGGCCGCGCGCGTAGCGCGATCCGGCACTCCGGAGCCGCCCTCGCCCGACCTCTGGCAGACCCCGGAGCCGGCCGTGGACCCGGCCCTGGGTACGGTCGGAGGTACGGCCAATGGTCCAGTCCAAATCGATCTCGTCGCCGTTTCCTGACCTTGTGTCGTGGGGATATGTCGACACCGTGACCAGCGGTTCCTCATCAACTTCCCTCCGCTGATAACGATTTCGAGTCGGTATGGTTATCAGATGGCACGGGCGGGCACGGAGGGGTTTCGCGTCCCTAGGATTCCCAGTACTCATGAGGCGCTTGCTTCCAGTGGGTCAGTGAGTCTGCTGGCGGGTGCTCCCCCCACGCGTATCGATCGATGACGCGGAGCAGCCTGCCTGGAGGGGAAATTCCAATGTTTTCTGCACGGAGGCGCGGCGCTGCCCGCCTTGCAGCCGCGGCTCTGGTCTCCGGCCTCGTCGCGGCCGGGTCCATAGCGATCGCCGGTCCCGCGATGGCCGACGAGATCAGCACCGGCGGCGCCGCGGCGACGCTGGGGTCGGTCGTCGACGGCGGTGACATCGACGTCAAGGTCGGCAAGGAGACGCACACCTACCGCGGTGGCCTCTTCGACCTCAGCGTCAAGGGCGGCGGCTCGCTCAAGGCGTACTGCATCGACCTGTTCACCAAGACCAAGTCGGGCACGTCCTACAAGGAGGTCGGCTGGGACGAGTCGACGCTCCACGACAACAAGAACGCCGGCAAGATCCGCTGGATCCTGCAGCACTCCTACCCCGAGGTCAACGACCTGACGGCGCTCGCCGCCAAGGCCAACGCGGGGCGCCTGACCAACGACGACGCCGCGGCGGCGACGCAGGCGGCCATCTGGCACTTCTCGGACAACGTCGAGACCGCGCCCAAGGACGCCGACGCCAAGGCGCTGGCGAAGTACCTGGTCGCCGAGGCGGAGAAGGCGCCGGCGCAGGAGGAGCCCAAGGCCTCCCTCAGCGTCACGCCGACCTCCCTCGCGGGCAAGTCCGGCAGCCGCCTCGGCCCGGTCAAGGTCAGCACCAACGCCGCCGCCGGCGTCACCAAGGTCGCGCTGTCCGCCGACGCGCCGCAGGGCGTCAAGGTCGTCAACGCCAAGGGTGCGGCGGTCACCTCCGTCAGCGACGGCGACGAGCTCTTCGTCGACGTCCCGGCCGGTGCCGGTGACGGCTCCGCCAAGGTGAGCCTGACGTCCACCACCAAGGTCTCCATCGGCCGCGTGTTCGCGAGCACCACGGAGAAGCGCCAGCAGACGCTGATCCTGGCCGGCTCCAGCGACTCCACCGTCACCGCGCAGATCGACGCGACCTGGGCGAAGCAGGGCGCCGTTCCGGCGGTCGACTTCAAGGAGAACTGCGCCAAGGGCGGCGTGGACGTCACCGTCTCCAACAGGGGTGACGAGGACTGGACCTTCGACCTGAAGGGCCAGAGCTACAAGATCGCCCCCGGCGCCTCCCAGACGATCACCGTCCCGGTCGCCGAGGACGAGACGTACAAGTTCACCATCACGGGCCCGAACGGCTTCGAGAAGGTCATCGAGGGCGTCCTCGACTGCAAGACGTCCACCCCGGGCCCGAAGCCGTCGGAGACCCCGACCGGCACCCCGGCTCCGTCCGAGACCCCGGCCACCGGTGGCACCACCGGCTCCACCACGGGCTCCACGACCGGTGGCGGCGACCTCGCCGAGACCGGTGGCTCCAGCGCCACCCCGATGATCGCCGGTGTCGCCGTCGCGCTCGTCGTGGTCGGTGGCGGCGCGGTGTTCTTCCTCCGCCGCAAGAAGGCCGTCGGCCAGTAGTCACGGCCCGCCGAACAGGGGAACGGCCCCGCCGCGCACCGCGCGGCGGGGCCGTTCCGCGTCCCGGGGGCCTTCCGGGGTCTCCCGGGGTCTCCCTGGGGTCTCCCTGGGATCTCCGGGGCGGAGGGTGATCGGCCGCTCACTCCGGGGGTGCGGGGAAGGCGCAGGTCAGGACTTCGGGCCGGTACTGGTTTCCGCCGACGGGGCTCGGTCAGGCAAGATGGGGTGTATCTGCCCACTCACTCCTTGCCGGACGGTTTCTCTTGGCTGAGTACATCTACACCATGCGCAAGACGCGCAAGGCGCACGGCGACAAGGTCATCCTCGATGACGTGACGCTGAGCTTCCTGCCCGGTGCGAAGATCGGTGTGGTCGGCCCGAACGGCGCCGGTAAGTCCACCGTGCTGAAGATCATGGCCGGCCTGGAGCAGCCCTCCAACGGCGACGCGTTCCTGTCCCCCGGCTACTCCGTCGGCATCCTCATGCAGGAGCCGAAGCTCGACGAGACCAAGACGGTCCTGGAGAACGTCGAGGACGGCGTCGCCGAGATCAAGGGCAAGCTCAACCGGTTCAACGAGATCGCCGAGCTCATGGCGACCGACTACTCGGACGCGCTGCTGGAGGAGATGGGCAAGCTCCAGGAGGACCTGGACCACGCCAACGCGTGGGACCTGGACGCCCAGCTGGAACAGGCCATGGACGCGCTGGGCTGCCCGCCCGCCGACTGGCCGGTCAACAACCTCTCCGGTGGTGAGAAGCGCCGCGTCGCCCTCTGCAAGCTGCTCCTGGAGGCGCCCGACCTGCTCCTCCTCGACGAGCCCACCAACCACCTCGACGCCGAGTCCGTGAACTGGCTGGAGCAGCACCTGGCCCAGTACAAGGGCACCGTCGTGGCCATCACCCACGACCGGTACTTCCTCGACAACGTCGCCGAGTGGATCCTGGAGCTCGACCGGGGCCGCGCGATCCCCTACGAGGGCAACTACTCGACCTACCTCACCAAGAAGTCCGAGCGGCTCAAGGTCGAGGGCAAGAAGGACGAGAAGCGCGCCAAGCGCCTCAAGGAAGAGCTGGAGTGGGTGCGGTCCAACGCCAAGGGGCGTCAGGCCAAGTCCAAGGCGCGTCTGGCGCGCTACGAGGAGATGGCCGCCGAGGCCGACAAGATGCGGAAGCTGGACTTCGAGGAGATCCAGATCCCGCCGGGCCCGCGCCTGGGCTCCGTCGTCGTCGAGGTCAGCAACCTCTCCAAGGCCTTCGGCGAGAAGGTCCTCATCGACGACCTCAGCTTCACCCTGCCGCGCAACGGCATCGTCGGCATCATCGGCCCCAACGGCGCCGGCAAGACCACGCTCTTCAAGATGCTCCAGGGCCTGGAGGACCCCGACGCCGGTGAGATCAAGGTCGGCGAGACCGTCAAGATCTCCTACGTCGACCAGACCCGCGCCAACATCGACCCCAAGAAGACGCTGTGGGCCGTCGTCTCCGACGAGCTGGACTACATCAACGTCGGCCAGGTCGAGATGCCGTCCCGCGCCTACGTCTCCGCGTTCGGCTTCAAGGGCCCGGACCAGCAGAAGCCGGCCGGCGTGCTCTCCGGCGGTGAGCGCAACCGCCTGAACCTCGCGCTCACCCTCAAGCAGGGCGGCAACCTGCTGCTCCTCGACGAGCCGACCAACGACCTCGACGTCGAGACCCTGTCCTCCCTGGAGAACGCGCTCCTGGAGTTCCCCGGCTGCGCCGTGGTCGTCTCCCACGACCGCTGGTTCCTGGACCGGGTGGCCACCCACATCCTCGCGTACGAGGGCGACTCCAAGTGGTTCTGGTTCGAGGGCAACTTCGAGTCGTACGAGAAGAACAAGGTCGAGCGGCTCGGCCCGGACGCCACCCGTCCGCACCGCGCCACGTACAAGAAGCTCACCCGGGGCTGACCGGCCCATGGCGAGACACCTCTACTCCTGCCCCCTGCGCTGGTCGGACATGGACGCCTTCGGGCACGTCAACAACGTCGTCTTCCTGCGGTATCTGGAAGAGGCGCGGATCGACTTCATGTTCCGGCTGGCGCCGGGGAACGGGAGCCCGTCGTTCTCCGGCGGGTCCGTCGTGGCCCGGCACGAGATCGACTACCTGCGTCCGCTGGTCCACCGGCACGAGCCGGTGACCGTCGAGTCCTGGGTCACCAAGATCGGCGCGGCGTCGCTGACGATCGCGTACGAGATCAAGGACCCGGACGTCACGTACGTGCGGGCCTCGACGGTCGTCGTGCCCTTCGACCTGGCGGCGCAGCGACCGAGGCGGATCACCGAGGAGGAGCGCGCGTTCCTCCAGGAGTACGTCGACGACGGGATGACGTCCGCCGCATGACCGTGATCGCGCCCCTGCACTTCGCCGACGCCAGGGAGGCGGCGGGTCTCGCCGCCTTCCTGCGCCGGCTGCTGCACTACGACCGCGCCGCCGCCGTCCGCCTCCAGGCCGGCGCCGGCGCGCTCGCCGTCTTCGGGCGGCCCCCGTCGTTCGAGGTGCTCGCGATCCGCACCGCCCGCCTCGTCGACCCCGTGGAGCTGGACGTCACCGTCTCGGCGGGCGAACTCCTCGAAGGCGTCGAGGAGTCGGCGGGCAAGGCGGCCGTCCCCGGCGCCGTCACGGGACCGCCCTGGGCCGGCGTCCTGCCGCCCCGCTCCGGCTGGCAGCCGGTCGCCGGACTGCCCTCCGTCGCGGAACTGCGCGGCGCGGTCGCCGCCTCGGTCGCCGAGTTCCGCGCCCGCGACGAGGCCCTCGGCGAGGAGCGGCGCACCCGGGCCGAACGCGACCGCATCGGCCGCGAGATCTGGTCCCGCACCCTCGCCACCGCCGGGCTCCCGCTGCGCGCCGTCCACGCGGCCCAGTCGCTCGGCTTCCTGCCCGACCTCCCCGACCGGGAGCTCCCGGTCGCCCTGCTCGCCGCCGGCCCCTGGCTGCGGCTGCGCACCCCGTACGGCGCCGTGGCGCTGAGGAGCGTGCCGCCGATGACGCTCAGCGTCACCCCGGGCGGCGCCACCCGGTGACGGACCCCGCCACAGACCCCTGTCCCGCCACAGACCCCGGCCCCGCCACAGACCCCGGCCCCGCCGCAGACCCCGGCCCCGCGACGGCGCTCGGTCCCGGTCCCGGCCCCGCCGGCTACCCCGGCATCCGGCTCGCCGTCGACGCCGAGCTCTCCGGCGCCGAGCTCGACGCGCTCTTCCACGCCTCCTGGCCCGGCCACCGTGACACCGACTTCGGGCCCGTCCTCGCCCGCCGCCTGCTGCACGTCACCGCCCGCCGCGACGGGCGGCTCGTCGGCTACGTGAACGTCGTCGGCGACGGCGGCGCGCACGCCTTCGTGCTCGACACCACCGTCCACCCGGACGAGCGCCGCCGCGGGCTCGGCGTCGCGCTGGTGCGGGCCGCCGCCGACGCCGCGCGGGCCACGGGGGCGCACTGGCTGCACGTCGACTTCGAGCCGCACCTCACCCGCTTCTACGAGGAGTGCGGCTTCCGGCCCACCGCCGCCGGGCTCATGGCGCTGACCGGCCCCGACGCCTGAAGCGTCCGCGGCCGGGCCCCTCCCGCCCGTCCCGTTCCTCCCGCCCCTCCGCCGCGAGCGCCGCCACCGAGAGGCCCGCGCTGAGCAGCAGCAGGGCCGACGGCAGCACCGGCGAGCCGTGCGCCGTGTTGTCGCTCTCCAGGACCGGGTCCATCCGGTGTGCCGGGTCGTAGGCGATCCGTACCGTGCCGTTCTCCTCGGCCACCCGCCGCTCCGCCGTGAACTGCGTGGGATAGCCGCCCGGACAGCTCAGCGGATGGTGGTACAGCGTCTTCTCCGCGGGGGCGCCCTCGCCGAAGGTCGGGTGGTACGTGACGGTGACCTCGCCCGCCACCACGCACTCCACGACCTCGGCCCGGATCCGGGAGTCCCGCGCCTCCACCCACACCGCGCCGAGCCCCGCCACCAGCAGCAGCGCCGCGGCGACGCTGGCGCCCCCGCCCTCGCGGAAGAGGGCGTTGTGCGCGAACAGGGCGGCGACCGCCAGCCCCAGACCGGCCAGCAGCGCGACCACGCCCGGGAGCCGGACGGGGCTGTGCATGGTCCAGCCCGCCCACCGGTTCAGCAGCAGACCGGCGCCGCCCGGTATGAGCACGGCGCCCGCGTACGACAGGGCCTTCGTCATCTGGTCACCCCCGACAGGGGGGACGCGCCCGGCGGCGGCCCGGTTTCCTCAGCGGGCCACGTCGTCCGGCCAGACCCCGATGTGGTCCTGCTCCAGCTCCAGCGCCACCCGGTGCTCCATGCCCAGCGCCTCGGTGTACTCGGCGGGAAGCTGGAGCCGCCCGGCGCGGTCGAGCATCGCGTACTCGCGGGCCACCAGCGACTCCTGGCCCTCCGCGTCGATCTCCGTGCGGCGCAGCACCTCGGAGGAGGTCCGCCCGTCGCGGATGGCGACCGTGCGGCGCACCTCGGAGGCGACGGCCTGGTCGTGGGTGACGATCACGATCGTCGTGCCGAGCTCCTCGTTGGCCCGCCGGAACGCGGCGAAGACCTGCTCGCCGGTGGCCGAGTCGAGCTCGCCGGTCGGCTCGTCGGCGAGCAGCACGGACGGGTTGTTGGCCAGGGCGACCGCGATCGCGACCCGCTGCTGCTGTCCGCCGGAGAGCTGGCTGGGGCGCCGGTCGCGGATCTCGGCGATGCCGAGCATCCCGAGCAGCTCCTCGGCGCGCTGCGCCTTCTTCTTCGAGTGGCCCGCCAACTGCATCGGCAGCGCCACGTTCTGGGCGGCCGTCAGATAGGGGAGCAGGTTGCGGGAGGTCTGCTGCCAGACGAAGCCGACGACCTCGCGGCGGTAGCGCAGCCGGGCCTTGCCGTCCATGGCGAGCAGATCGCTGCCGGCGACCTTCGCCGCCCCCGCCGTCGGCACGTCGAGCCCGGCCAGGATGTTCATCAGGGTCGACTTGCCCGAGCCGGAGGCTCCGACGAGGGCCATCAGCTCGCCCTCCTTCACCAGCAGGTCCAGGCCCTGGAGGGCCTGCACCTCCACGCCGTCGGTGCTGAAGATGCGGACCAGCCGGTCGCAGGCGATCAGGGCGTCATGACCGTACGAGGGCCGGTCGCGCTTGGCCGTCGCCCGCCGCTCCAGCTCTTCCAGCGAGGTCTCGGATGCCGTCGTCATCGTGCGTCTCCTGCCCTGAGTTCCTTGATCGAGCCCCTGCGCGAGGCCCACCAGGCCTGTACCGTCGCCGCCGCGCCCGCGAGCAGCACCACCCCGGCCGCCGGGAGCCCGAGCGACCAGACGTCCGCCCGGAGCGTCGCGCCGAGCGCCAGCGTCTCCGCCGGGGCGTCGGCCAGCGCGAGCCGGGCCAGATCGACGCCGGGCGCGAGCAGCAGGACCGTCGCCCAGCCCACCAGGGCGCCGCCGACGGCGGCCAGCAGCGCCTGCGGGAGGGCCTCCAGGATCAGCAGCCGCCGGGCCTGGCCGCGGGTCAGGCCCATGGTGCGCAGCCTGGCCAGCAGCGTGGTCCGCTCGGGGGCGACCTGGAGCAGCGAGAGGAGCACGGCGAGGACCGCGTAGCCGGCGCCCGCGCCGACGGCGGCGAGGTAGACGTTCTCGGCGCCGGTCTGCATGGGCGAGTCGACGTACCGGGAGCGCTCCTCCCGGCTCAGCGTCACGTGCAGCTTGGCGCCCTTGGCGGTCATCTCGCTCCGCAGCGCCTTGCCGTCGAGCGCCGCGCCGCCGCTCCCGCCGCCGGTGACGAGCAGCGTGGTGGGGGCCCGGTTGACCAGGTCGGCCGCGTTGACGATCAGGAAGTCCTCGTCGGGCAGCGCGGGGGTGATCGTGCGCACGGCGACCACCTTCACGTGGAAGCGGCCGGCGGCGGCCAGGATCTCGATGGGCTTGTCGCCGAGCCGCTGCGCGACCTGCGGCGAGGCGATCGCCGGGATGACTCGGGTGGTGTCGCCGACGCTGCCGGGTCCGCCCTTGCCGGTGGACTTCAGCAGGGACTCGGCGAAGGGGCCGAAGCCGGTGCGGGACGCGAGCCGGGCGTACGAGGAGGGCTCGACGCCGACCAGCGGGGCGCTCATGGGGTTCTCGGTGGTCCCCGAGCGGGCCGGCAGCTCCAGGCCGTACTCGATCTGGGCCGGCGACACCTCGCGGACCCCGGGGAAGCCCCGTACGGTGTCGGCGAGTCCGCCGGGCAGCGGGGTCCAGCCCAGGTCGTGGGTGACCCGGGCGTCCGCGCCCACGGCCAGGTACGCCGCCCGGTCCCGGGCGTCGGCGACGCCCGCGAGCACGGAGCCGCCGAACGCGGCCGTGGTCAGCGCCATCAGCAGGGCGAGCAGCGGGAGGGTGCCGGAGGCGGAGGCGCGGCCCGCGCGGGCCAGCGACAGGAAGCCGATGGCGCCGCGCAGCCGGCGGGTGGGCCGGGCGGCCCAGCGCAGCGGCACGGGATAGATCCGGATGAGGACGAAGGCGGCGATCACGCCGACGAGCACGGGCGCGCAGCTGACCAGGTAGTCGCCGGCGCCGACGCCGGTGCCGCGCTGGCGCAGCGCGGTGACCGCGCCCACCGCGAGGACCAGCAGGGTGAGTTCGGCGATGGTGCGGCGGCGGGAGGGCCGTGCGGAGACGAGGTCCTCGCGCCCGCCGTGCAGCACCGGGCGGCGGTGCAGGAACATCGCGCGCAGCGGCAGTACGAGGGAGGCGAGCAGGGCGGCGGCCCCGGCGGCGATGACGGCGGGCCCCATCCGGGCGCCGCCGGTGGTGCCGACCAGGGGCACCGCGAGCAGCAGGCCGAGCGCGGCGGCGGGCAGGCAGACGGCGGTGGTCTCGCCGAGCAGCCGTACGCCGATGCCGGTCAGGGAGGCGCCGCGGGCGCGCAGCAGGGCGAGCTCGGCGTGCCGGCGGGTGGTGAACAGGCCGCCGGTCATGGCGAGGACGACGACCGCGACGGCGCCGACACCGACGGCGGCGACGGTGACGACGGCGGCGATGGCGTCCCGCATCCCCGTGTACTCGCCGAGGACCTTGTCGAGGTCGGTGTCGAACTGCCCGTTCGGGCCGAGCGCGGAGCGCAGCGTGACGAGTTCGGGCCCGGCGTCGGCGGAGTCGAGCGCGGCGCGCAGGGCGTCGCTGTCCTGGGCGGTGAGGTGGCCGACGGAGGGGGCGTAGCGCCAGTACTGCTCGGGCTCGCCGAGGGTGCGCGGCAGCGAGGGGCCGCTCTCGGGGGCCAGCAGCAGGGTGGCCACCCAGTACCACTTGACCTCAAGGCCGCTGCGGGCGGTGAAGAGGGGGGTGTGGGTGACCGGGTCGACGTTCCAGTACGGGCCGGAGGGCTCGCGCGGCTCGATGACGCCGGTGATCGTGATGGGGGTCTTGTTGCCGTCGGTGCCGGGCACGTGGGTGACGGAACCGGGCTTGAAGCCCATGGCCTTGGCGGTCTTCGCGGTGACCGCCGCCTCCATCGCGCCGCCCGGCCCGATCGTGGGCCAGCGCCCGGCGACCAGGGTGGAGTGGGCGGGCACGTCGGAGAGCGCGTCGAGGACGTACTCGGGCAGCAGCCCGTCGGGCTGGGGCAGCCAGCGGTCGAGGCCCTGGACCCGCTTGGTGGTGCGCGCGCCGTAGGCGGAGTTCGCCAGGTCGGGGCGGAGCGGCTTGGGCAGCAGCGGGGTGAGCTGGTCGCGGGTGGCCTTGAGCCGGTCGGGGCGGTACGCGGAGGGCTGCTGCTCCGGGGGCAGGCTGCTCGCGACGGAGTTGGTGAGCTTGACGACGGTGCGGTGCGGCGGGGCCGACTCGACCGCGTGCCGCATCCCCTCGGTCTCGTAGGTGTCGACCGCGCGGGGCAGCGCCGCCGCGAGGAAGGCGGTGACCAGGACGAGCAGTCCGTAGGCGAGGGCCGTGCCCGGGGCGGTCCGCAGCCGGGTGCGGACCCAGGGGGCCACGGCGCGGGCGGGCTTGCGGGGCATGACGTCCGCCTTTCCGCGGGTCGGTGCGGGCGCCGGGGGCGTCGGGGTGGGAGGGGCGGTCGGCGGCATCAGTGGTTCCCCTCGGTCCGCAGGGTCACGGCCGGGTCGGTGCGGCGCAGCGCGATGGCGGCGACGACGGCCAGCGGCAGCGCGGCCACTCCGGCGAGCAGCAGGGCGACGTGTCCGGTGGGGATCTGGACCAGGACGGTGGGCACGGGCCGTTCCGCCTGGGCGGTGAGGACGATGAGGGGGACGACCGCCCGGGTGAGGACGGTGCCGATGCCGACGCCGATGAGCAGGCCGATGCCGATGAGCAGGCCCTGTTCGGCGGCGACCAGCCGGGCGAGCTGGCGGCGGGGCGCGCCGATCGCCCGCAGCAGCCCGAATTCGGCCTGCCGTTCCCGCAGGGAGCCGGCCGAGCCGACGGCGAAGCCGACCGCGGCGAGGGTCGCGGCGGCGACGGCCACGGCCATGAGGGCCGAGTTGGGTCCGGCGCCGAGCGGGTCGCCGAGCAGGTCGTTGGCGGTCTCGTCCCGTTCGAGGACGAGCGCGGGGTCGGCGTCGGGGCGGGCCCGGAGGGTCTTGGCGACGTCGGCGGCGCGGCCGGGTTCGGTGGTCAGCCACCACTCGGTGGGCGCCAGGGTCGAGGAGGTGAGGGAGAGCGCGCGGTTCGCGGCGGACAGGTCCACCAGGACCGCGCCGCCGTCCTCGGGGGTGGCGGCGGGGGCGGTCGCGGAGACCGCGCGGGCGCCGGGGCCGGTGGTGGGCAGCTCGCGGACGACGTCGGCGATGGTCACGCTCAGCGTGGAGCCGCTGAAGGTGACGTCGAGGCGGTCGCCCCGCTTGGCCTTGGCGGCGGCGAGGAAGGCGTCGGTGACGATCGCCGGGATGGTCCTGGGCGGCGCGGGCCGGGGGGCGGTCAGCGCGAGGGTGTACGACTTGGTGCCGCCGCGCCCGTCCGCGTTCTCGGGCGCGACGTGGAACGGCAGGCTGACCAGGGCGTTCTTCGCGGGCAGGGCGCGCAGCGGGATGTTCTGGGTCTGGCTGTCGGCGAGCACCGCCGCGTACGAGCCGGCCCAGCCGGCCAGGGCTGCGGCGTCGCCGAGGGGCTGCGCGGTGCCGCCGGGGCCGTCGACGGACAGCCGCTCGACGAGGAGCTGGTGGCCGCCGCCGCCCTCGCCCCACTGGGACTGCCCGGAGATCTCCAGGCCGGCCAGGCCGAAGTTCGCGGGGTCGCCGAGCTCGGCGAGGGGGAGGCTGAGCCGGTGGCCGCGTCCGTCGCCGGGCAGGCTGCCGATCAGCCGCCGGTACGGGACGCCGTAGCGGTCCTCCAGGACGGCGGTGACCTGGGCGGCGGGCGCGTCGGCGGGGGCGGTGTCGCGCAGGTCGACGTGGAGGGTGCGGGCGCCCTTGGGGAGCGGGAAGCCGGGCCGGGGTCCGGCCTTGGGCTGGACGGCGGCGAGCGGGTGCGCGCCCCGGGCGTCGGTGAGGTCGGAGCGGAAGAGCATCCCGTCGGCGGCCCGCCGGGTGTCCATGGCGAGGACGGTGGCGAGGTGTCCGGCGACGTCGGTGCCGCCCCGGTGCACGGAGGCGGCCTCGCGCACCCCGGGGACGGCGGCGATCCGCTGGGTCTGCGCCGGGTCGCCGGGGCCCGCGCTGAGCACCCGGACGGTGGCGCCGGTGCGGAAGTCGGCCTGGTCGTGCTGGGAGCGGTTCCAGGAGGCGCTCTGGCCGATGGCCAGCATCCCCATGGCGACGGCGAGGACCAGCAGCAGCACCGGGCCCGCGCCGCGCAGCGGGCGGCGGCTGAGCTGCCAGCCGGCGAGCGCGGCGGGCAGTCCCCGGCCGCCGGCGGCGCGCCGCTCGGCGAGCTTCGCGGCGGGCGGCAGCAGCCGCAGGGTCAGGACGGTGCCGGCGAGCAGGGCGAGGGCGGGCGCGGCGACGAGCAGCGGGTCGATGCCGAGGCCGCCGGAGCGGTCGCCGGTGAGCGCGCCGCCGGTGCCCTCGCCGGTCTGCCGGTCGAGCTGCCAGTAGGCGACGCCCGCGATGAGCAGCAGGCCGATGTCGGCGCCGGCGCGGACGGAGCCGGGCAGGGTGGCGGAGCGGCCCTTGCGCAGCGAGACGGCGGCGCCGTCGCCGGCGGCGAGCGCGGGTGCCACGACGGCGGCGGCGCAGCACAGGGCGACGAGGGCGGCGACCAGCCAGACGGCGGGCGGGGCGGTGGCGTCGAGCCGGACGCCGAGCGCGTCGAGCGCGGAGCGGTCGGCGAAGAGGCGGGTGAGCGGCCCGGAGAGCAGCGGGGCGGCGATGGCGGCGGGCACGGCGAGGAGCAGCGCCTCGACGGTGGCGAGGCCGGCGATCCGGCGCCGGGAGCCGCCGCGGGCGCGCAGCAGGTCGGTCTCGCCGGAGCGTTCGGTGCTGAGCAGCCGGGCCACCAGGAGCAGCGCGTAGGCGGCGAGCAGCACGAGCTGGACGGCGACGATGCCGAGGGTGGAGCGGGAGACCAGCAGGGCGCGGTCGGTCTGCTCCAGGACCCGGGACAGCGAGGTGTAGGCGGTGATGTTGGTGCCGAAGGGGGTGGTGTCGGCGGCCATCTTGTCGGGGGCCGTGGACGCGGCGGCGCGCAGCGAGGCCATCCGGTCGGTGGTGAGGCCGGTGAAGTCGGCGGAGGCCAGCCAGGAGGCGCCGCCGGAGGTGAGCCGGCCGGAGGCGAGCACGGCGGGGTCGGTGACCAGCGGGCCGTACGTGGTGAAGACGAGGGTCTTGACGCCTCGGCCGGCGGCGTCGTCGAGCTGCCAGTACAGGTCGGCGGTGTCGACGGGCCGGTAGAGGCCGGTGATCCGGGCCTTGAGGGGCTTGCCGCCGAGCCGGTCGGTGAGGTCGAGGACGGTGCCGGGGCCGATCTTGAGGAGCTTGGCGGCCTCTTCGGGGAGGGCGGCCTCGACTGTGTCGGCGGCGCCGGTGGTCTTCGGCCAGGCGCCGCTGACCAGGCTGATCCGGGAGCGGTCGAGCGCGGCGAAGCGGGTGAGGTCCGGGTCGCCGGAGCGGGCGGCGGGGGCCTGGAGGGAGCGGGGCAGCGCGTACGGCCCGGAGCGCTCCAGCTTCCGTACGGTGACGGGGAGCCCGTCGAAGGTGGCCTTGGCGCCCGCCTGGACTGCGGCTTCGGCGGTGGCCCGTTTCTCGGGCGGGACCTGGCCGGAGACGATCAGGGCGGCGGCGGGGGCGGAGCGCCCCTGGAGGGTGCCCTGGAGCGCGGCGTCACCGATGGATCCGGAGAACGCGGCGAGCGTGGCCAGGACCGAGGTGGTGAGCAGAACGGCGAGCAGGGCGGCGGCGAGAAGCAGCCGGTGTGCCCTGACGCGCAGAAGTACGAAGCCCGTCACCCATCCCCCTGAAAACACCGTGATCGTTCAGTTTCGAACGTTCATCGGATGCTTTCAGAGGGATATCGATCAGGAAAACGCTTTCGACGCGACCTTGATGCGATCGTGACCGTTATTCGGGGTCCCGTCGCCGGAATGTGTCACTCCGGAGCGTGTCACTCCGGAATGTCTCACTCCGCGGTGTTGACCATCGACGCCGCCGCGTAGGTCAGGTACCGCCACAGCTGCGCCTCGTGCTCCGGGGCCAGCTCCAGCTCGTCCACGGCGTCCCGCATGTGCCGCAGCCAGGCGTCGTGCGCCGCCCGGTCGACGGTGAAGGGGGCGTGCCGCATCCGCAGCCGGGGGTGGCCCCGGTGGTCGCTGTAGGTGCGGGGGCCGCCCCAGTACTGCATGAGGAAGAGAACCAGCCGCTCCTCGGCCGGGCCGAGGTCCTCCTCGGGGTACATCGGCCGCAGCAGCGGGTCCTCCGCCACTCCCTGGTAGAAGCGGCGGACCAGGCGACGGAAGGTCTCCTCGCCACCCACCTGCTCGTAGAAGGTCTGCTCCTGAAGCGTGCCGCGCGGAATCTCGTTCACCGTTCCATCGTCTCAGATGGCTCGGACGAGGACCCCGGGCTTAGGACTTCGGCCCGGGGTTCCGCGGCGGCGGGGGCTCAGCCGCGCCGGATGGTGATCGTCGTCCAGGCACCCACGTGGACCCGGTCGCCGTCCTGGAGCTGGACCGGGACATAGGGCTGGATCGGGTCGGCGGAGCCGTTGATCGTGGTGCCGTTGGTGGAGTTCTGGTCCACCACCGCCCAGGAGCCGTCCGGCTGCTGCACCAGCACCGCGTGCTGGTGCGAGACGCCCGGGTCCTCCGGCGGCACCGACAGGTCGATGTCGGGGGACTCGCCGGTGGAGTGCCGGCGGCGGCCGACGCTGACCTGGCCGCCCTGGAGCCGGATGTGCTGCTCGGGGGAGTACGCGGGCAGGTTGAGCCCCGTCGCCTCCGGGCCGCTGCGCTGCATCATCGCCATGAAGTAGTCGCGGTCCGGGCCGATCAGCGCCGTCCAGCCCGCGGGCGGCGCCGGCTGCCGGAACTGCGGCGGCGGCACCGGCGCGGCCGGCGGCGCCGGGGGTCCCGGCTGCTGCTGGTGCGGCGGCTGGTGCTGGGGCTGGTGGGGCTGGTGCGGCGGCTGGTGCTGCGGCTGCGAGGGCGGCGAGATCATCCAGTCGTCGTCCGCGCGCGGCGGCGCCATGGGGCCCGGCGCGGGCGGCGGCGGAGGGGGCGCCTGCTGGAAGGCCCCCGGGACCTGCGGCGGCTGCGGGCGCTGCGGCGGCGCCTGGTGGTGGGTCGGGTCGGCGCCCAGCGGCTCGGCCGGCCGGTTCACCTGCGAGGGCCGCGAGCCCTGGTACTCGTACGGGTCGCCGAAGGGCTCCTGCTGCTGCGGGCGCGGCGGCGCGGGCGGCGACTGGAAGCCCGGCGGCAGGTTCAGCCCGGGCGGCGGGCCCTGCTGCGGGGCGGGGGCGATCGGTGTGTAGGAGGTCGCCGTGTTCGTGAGGAAGTTCCAGCGGCACTCCTCGCAGAACGGCGCCGCGTGCTCGCGCGGGGTACGGCACTGCGGGCACAGCTCGGCCTGCGAGGTCGCGCCCGGGTCGTAACCGCCGTGACCGCCGTGACCGCCGGGGGCACCGGCACCGTGGCCGAGGTGTCCGCCGGGACCGGCCGGACCGCCCGGTCCGGGGTAGCCGTACGCGGGCGGCGGCGGGGGAGGCGGCGGTACGGCACCCGTCGGCGCAGCCGCCGCGGCCATGCGGTGGCCGCAGACCTCGCACCAGTCGTCGGAGACCGACTGGTGTCCGTTCGGGCAGGTCGGCATGTCGGCGCTTCCCCCTCTCGTCACTTCGGCGTCACTTCTTCACACGAACGGTCTTGGTGGAGCGGGTTTCGAGAGTCATCTCGTCCGCTTCCGCGACCTTCGCCTTCAAACGCACAGTACCCGTCGCCGCGTCGACCACGTCCACCACCTTCGAAAGGAGTTTCGCCGTATCGGCGTTGCCGAAGGCCGTCGCGAGCTGCACCGCACGCCCCAGCTTGGCGGTCGCGCCGTCCCGGTCGCCCGATTTGCGAGCGTCCAGGCCCTCCTGGATCGCGTCCGCGAGCTCCGCCTGCCCCGTGTAGTGGGCGACCTGCGGGTTGATCGACGTGGACATCGCCATGTCGTCCGTCCACACCGCCCGCACCAGCCCCTGGGACAGCGTCGTCGGCGCGCCGCCCGCCGGGTCGGGGACGATCAGCGAGACCCGGGCGGCCAGCATCTCCCGGCCGATCGCGGCCTCCGGGACCCGGACCGAGACGTGGTAGTCGCGGGACTCGTCGCCCCAGGAACCCGTCGGGTAGTCCCCGGCGCGCGGGCCCGCCTCGGTGCGCCGGGCGCTCAGGTCGTCGACCGTCGGCGCGACCTGCTTCACGAAGCCGATCTCCACCCCGACCGGGGTCCACAGCCGCAGCGCGACGTCCGCGACCTCCTTGTCCATGGCCCGCTCCATCAGGGCCGTGAAGTCCGCCGCGAGCCCCGCCGGGTCGGCGACGATGTCGGCGGTGCCGAGCAGCGCCGAGGCGATGCCGGTCACCTCCTTGACCTCCCAGTCGGTGCCCACCCCGCGCGCGTCGCAGGTCAGACGGCCCGCGCACGCCTCCAGGGCGTCCCGCAGGTCCTCCGGCGACTCGTGCTCGTTGCGCCCGTCGGTGAGCAGGATGCCGTGCCGGATCGTCGCGTCGGCCGAGTCGAGCAGCCCGGCGGCGAGCCGCAGCCAGGTGCCGATCGCGGTGCCGCCGCCCGCGCTCAGCCCGCGCAGCGCCTCCTTGGCCTCGGCGCGGGTACGGGAGTCGGCGACGGCGAGCCGCCGGCCGCCCGGGTACATCTCCCGGGCCAGATGGGTGCCGGCGACCACCGCGAAGGAGGTGCCGTCGCGCAGCGTGTCGATCGCGGCGGCCGCGGCCTCGCGGGCCCCGCGCATCTTGGTGGCCGGGTAGTCCATCGAACCGGAGCAGTCCAGCATTAGCACCACGGCGGCGGACCCGCCGCCCGGGGTGACCGAGGCGGCGGCGGTGCCGCCCCCGGTGGCGGTGACGGTGACGATCGCGTTGACGTCCCGGCCGCCCTCGGGCAGGAACTCGTTCTGGTAGACGTCCACCGAGAACTGGGGCCCGGTCGGCTTGGAGAAGTTGGCCATGGTGATGAGGCTCCTCGGCTCACGGTCACGTGAGGTGAAGGGGAAGTCGGAGAGTCGGTGTCGGGACGGGGGACGAGGAACGGGAGAGGGGTCGGGGCCGGGCGGGCGCGGCCTCAGGCCGATCCTGCCCCCGCGGGCGGAAGCGCGAACGGCAGCAGCGCGACCGTGACGTTGTCGTGGCCTCCGCCGTCGAGGGCGTGCCCGACCAGGACCTGCGCCCCGTGCAGCGGACGCCCGGCGGCGTCCGGGGGCACCACCCTGGCCATGTCCTCGGCGCCCTCCGCGTAGTTCCACAGGCCGTCGGTGCAGACCACCACCACGCCCGGCCGGTCCGGCTTGAACGCGGCGGTGTGCGGCTCCAGTTCGTACGCGTCGGCGCCGAGCCAGCCGGTGATGGCGTGGGCGCGCTCGTCCGCGTACGCCTCCGCCTCGCTCATCAGCCCCGTCGCGACCATCTGCGCCGCCCACGAGTCGTCCTCGGTGAGCCGCGCGGGCGGCGCGGTGCGGTCGTCCGGGACCCAGTAGGCCCGGCTGTCGCCGACCCAGCCGACGACGAGCAGGCCGCCCGCGACGATCGAACCGACGATGGTGCAGGCCGGGGCGTTCTGGTGCTCGCGCTCCCTGGAGGGCTCCGCCGCCAGGGAGTTGACCGCCTCGGCGGCGGCCACGATCGCCTCGTGCATGGCCTGCTGCGGGTGCGTCCCGCGCGGCAGCGCGGCGAGCAGCGCGGCACCGGCGGCGGAGGCGGCGGCGCTGGACGCCTCGTCGGGCCGGGTCGCCGAGGAGACCCCGTCGCAGACGATGGCGAGCGCGGCGGGGGAGCCGTCCGGCAGCGCGGTCGAGGACACGGCGAAGGCGTCCTCGTTGCGGTGGTGGCGCAGTCCCCGGTCGCTCACGGCGGCGACCGAGGGCAGCTCCTCCTCCATGTGGTCGCGCTCGCGCGGCTGCGCGTGCCCGCAGTGCTCGCAGTACCCGTCCCGGTCGACCCGCCCGGTCCGGCACGCCACGCACAGCTTCCGCCCGTCGCCCTCGGACCGGAGGGCGGCCCGGGGATCGGGCGCGGCGAGGGTGAAGTCCCCGCCTCCGGGCGCGGGTGCGGCGGGTGCGGCTGCCGGTCCGGCGGCCGGCAGGTCCCGGCCGCCCGAGTCGGTGCCCGGCAGGTCGCCGGGGTGCTGGGTGGCCGTGGTCAGCGACTGGGGGTCCCGGGGGGGCGCCTCGGGCCAGTCCACCGGCAGCGCGATCGGCACCGTCGGCCGGTCCGCCCCGGGCTCCGCCGCCGGCACCGCCGACAGGTCGAACCCGCAGGCCCCGCAGTAGCGGTCGCCCGACTCAAGGGGCTCGGCGCACTCGGGGCAGGTCCCCAGGGGGTGCGGGAGCTTGGGCTTCAGGGACATACTCACACCCACGTCCTGGGGCGGAAGCGGTTGGCCCGCTCCACCAGTTCGATCCTCTCCTCGCCCCGCTGGGCGAGCCGGGCGAGCACCCGGTAGGAGCGTTCGAGGCCGAAGCGCAGTCCGCGCTCGTCCAGTGCGCTGCCGAGCAGCACCGTGCCGGCCGGGCCCGCGCCGGGGCTCCCGGACAGCACCCAGTCCAGCGCCGTGCCCAGCACCTCCGTCGACAGCCGCTCCCGGCGCACCGCGTCCAGACCGAAGCCCTGGAGCGCCGAGACCTGCGCGGCGGCGGCCGTCAGGTCCGCGCCCAGCGGCTCGTTCGCCGGGCGGCGGCGCAGCCGGGCCCGCACGGCGGCGACCCGGGCCGCCGTGTAGTGGATGGACGACTCCGGCACCGACTCCAGCGTGCGCACCGCGCCCGCCCGGTCGCCCGCCGCGAGCTGCGTCCGGGCCAGCCCGAAGGCGGCGCTGACGTAGCTGGGGTCGGTCGTCCACACCAGCCGGTAGTACTCTGCCGCGTTGTCCAGCTGGCCCAGGTGCTCGGCGCAGACGGCCAGCGCCAGCTTGGGCGCGGGCTCGCCCGGGAAGGCGTCGTAGATCGCGTCGAAGGAGAGCGCGGCACCCGCCTGGTCCCCGGTGACCAGCGAGGTGACGCCCCGGTACCAGACCACCCGCCAGTCGTCCGGGTGCCGCTCCTCCAGGGCGGCCAGCGCCCGGCCCGCCTCGACGACCTCGCCCATCTCCAGGCGCGCCCGCAGCTCCCGCAGCCGCAGCTCCAGCGAGGGCACCGGGGCGGCGCCCAGGGCGGTGAGCAGCTCGGCGGGGGCGGCGGCCAGCAGACCGGCGAGGAAACCGGCGTTGGGATCGCCCGGGTCGACCCGGGGCACCGGCAGCGCCAGCGCGGTGGCGGGCACGTCGAGCGGGCGCAGGAAGCTGCCGCCGCGCCCGGCGACGGAGGTCGGCAGTGCCTTGCGGCCGCGCCGGGGCGCCCGCGCGCCGAGCACCGACACGTCGTCCGTGTGCTCCTCGAACAGCTCGGTGTCGGTGACCCGGGTCTCCGGCCCGAAGAGCGTCGACAGGGCCGGGCGCGGGCGGCCCGACTGGAGGGCGACGACCTCGCGCAGCACGCCCGTCAGCTGCTCGGCCATCTCCTGCGCGGAGCCGAAGCGGCGCCCCGGGTCCGGGTCGGTGGCCCGCACCAGCAGCCGGTAGAAGGACTCGTAGGTGCGCAGCACCTCGATGCCCTCGGGGTCGGGCAGCGCGTCCACGAAGACGTTCGTGTAGCCCTGGAAGTCGAAGGTCAGCACGGCCAGCGTGCGGGCCACCGTGTACAGGTCGCTGGCGACCGAGGGGCCGAGCTCGGCGACCTCGGGCGCCTGGTAGCCGACCGTGCCGTAGATGGCCGACTCCTCGTCGTCCATCCGCCGGACCGCGCCCATGTCGATGAGCTTGAGCTGGTCCTCGGTCTGGATCGCGTTGTCGACCTTGAAGTCGCAGTACAGCAGGTTGCGGCTGTGCAGGTGGCCGAGGGCCTCCAGGGCCTCGATGCCGTACGCGCAGGCCTGCTCGACCGGCAGCGGGTCGCGGCGTCCGTCGGGGGTGCGCCGGTCGTTGGCGATCTCCTTGAGGGACTTGCCGCCCACGTACTCCATGACGATGTAGCCGTCGAGGGAGCCGGTGCGCGGGTCGAGGTGCTCGACGAAGTTGTAGATGCGGACGATGTTGGAGTGCTCGATCTCGGCGAGGAAGCGGCGCTCGGAGATCGCCGCCGCCATGGCGTCCTGGTCGCCGGTGTCGAGCAGGCCCTTGAGGACCACCCAGCGGTCGGAGACCGCCTTGTCGACCGCGAGGTAGATCCAGCCGAGGCCGCCGTGCGCGAGGCAGCCCGCCACCTCGTACTGCCCGTGCACGACGTCCCCGCCGCGCAGCTTGGGCACGAAGGAGTACGGGTGCCCGCACTTGGTGCAGAAGCCCTCGGTGCGGCCCGGCCGGTCGCCGCGTGAACGGCCCACCGGGGCCCCGCAGTCGGAGCGGGAGCAGAATCGCTTCCGCTCGGGCACCTCGGGCTTGGCCATCACCGCGGCGCGCGGGTCGGGGCGCGGCACCTCGGGGACCGTGACCAGGCCCGCGCCGAGCCGGCCCCGGCCCGACTGCGAGGCGCCCGAGCCGGAGCTGCGCACCGACACCGAGGGCGCGGTGCCCGGCCCGGAGAGCGCCCGGGAGAGCCGGCCGGACACCGAACGGCGCGACGTCGAGGACCGCGAGGAGCGGGAGGAGGCGCGCGAGCCCGACCGGGCGGAGTCGGAGCCCCGGCCGGCGGCGGCCAGCCCCGTCGGGGTGGCGGCGAGCAGCCCGTCGGGGGCGACGACCGGGGCGAGGCCGCAGGTGTCGCAGTACAGCTCGCCGCCGCCCATGTCCTCGTACGCGCCCTCGCACGTCGGACGCTGGCAGCTGCTCACTCCGGACTCCCCGCTCACCACTCGTTCCCCCTGTCGTCCCTCGGCCCCGAGAGCGTCTCGGTCGCCGCCCGCTGGTAGCGCAGCACCGCCTGCTCGGCGACCCGCAGGTCGCAGGGGGCGCTCCACAGCATCCGGCGGGCCGCGTCGTACCGCTCGATCAGCAGCGGGTCCTCCGCCGCGCCGAGCCGGGCCACCTTCGCCTTGTACGCGTCGAGCCGGCCGCGCAGCTCGGCGCGGACCGCCAGCGGCGCGGTCACCGCCGTCAGCGACTCGCGGGCGCGGTGCAGTTCGTCCTCCGCCTCCCGTTCGAGCGCGTCCAGGAGCGGCGAGAGCCGGTGCCACTGGGCGTGCCTGCGGTATTCGGCGGCGGCGGCCAGCCGCTCGTGCAGCGCGGTCGGCGGCCCGCTGACGGCCGGCACCTCGGAGGCGGCGATCTTCGCCAGCACCTCGCCGCGCGCGGCCCGGGCCTCGGCGAGGGTGCGGTCCGCGCGGGACAGCACGTCCCGCAGCCGCAGCAGCCGGTCCTCCGAGTCCTGCCGGACCTGGAGCACCGCCTCGATCTCGCGCCGGACGTCCTCCAGCGCGCGGGCGGCGGTGTCGTACCTGCCGGTGTCGGGGCGGCCCCCGCCGGGGGCCGAACTGCCCGCCGCGGGGCGCCAGAAGGCCAGCGGGTCGGAGACCACCTGGGAGCGCAGCGCGGTCAGCTCGGCGGTGATCCCGGCCAGCTCGTCGCCGGCCGGGTGCTCGCCGGGCCGGACCCCGACGGAGTGCGCGAGCGAGCGGGTGCGGCCCAGCTCGGCGGCGAGGAGGTCTATCCGGGCGGGCAGCGCCGACCAGACGGCGTCGGCGGTGACGATCACGTCGAGGGAGCCCGCGTACAGCTCGTTCATCCGCCGCACCAGCCCCTCCAGGGTGAACCGCTCGGACAGCGGGGTCTGTTCCAGCCCGCCGCCCGGGACGTGCACGCTCTCGCCGCGCAGCCGGTCGGTCAGCTCGGCGAGCTCCTCGCGGCCGGGCCAGCGGCGCCGGGCGCGCACCTCACGGGCGTCGCGCAGCGCGGCGGTGTAGACGTCGAAACAGCTCCAGAGCAGGGTGATCGTGCGCTCGGTGGACTGCCAGCGCTCTCGGGTGGTGCCGGTCAGCTCGGCCCCTTCGAGCAGCCGGCGGCCGGCATGGTCCTGGAGCGCGAGGAGCGAGTCCTCGACCGCCTTGTGCTCCGCGCCGAGGCGCGCCAGCGCACGGTCCACCTCGTCCCGGTCCATCACCGGCCCAGGGGGTCCCGTGACGCCCATCGGTCACCTCTCGCTCTACTTGTACGTGGGTGCGGGCGGCCCGGATATCCCGGGCAGGTCCGCCTTCAGCCAGGTCTCGTACGCTCTCTGCCAGGGTCCCTGCCGGTAGTCCACGAGGACCTTGTTGACCCGGCGGACCAGGTCGTCGTCGCCCAGCTTGGCGGCCACTCCGTAGTACTCGGTGGTGAACGGCTTCCCCTTGAGCTCGACGGCCGGGTCCTGGGCGGCCTGGCCGGCGCCCAGCGCGTTGTCCGTGAGGACCGCGTCGACCTCGCCCATCTGGAGCCGGGCCAGGCAGTCGAGCTGGTTGGGGACGGTCAGCAGGTCGGGGTCGTCCTTGGTGCCGTCACCCACGTCCTTGTAGACCGCGCCGAAGGACTTCTCCTCCAGCTCCTCGTAGGCCGTGGAGCCCTCGGCGGTGCAGACCCGCTTGCCGCTGAGGGAGGCGTCGTAGCCGGTGATCTCCGAGTCCTTGGGGGCGAGGATCTGCTGCCCGACCTGGAAGTAGGCGGTGGAGAAGGAGACCTGCTGGATGCGCTTGCAGTTGATCGTCATCGTGCGGACCACGAGGTCGACCTTGCGGCTCTCCAGGGCGGCGATCCGCTGGTTGGTCGGGATGGTCCGGAAGACGATGGCGTCCTCGTCGCCGAGGATGTCCTTGGCGATGGCGCGGGCCAGGTCGATGTCGAAGCCCACCAGCCTGCCGGGGCTGGTCTCCTTGCGCCCGTCGGGCAGCACGGTGGTGGTGGCGGGCGTGCGGTAGCCCCAGCGGTAGCTGTTCTGGTCGACACCCACGATCAGCTTGCCGCGCTGCTTGATCGCGGCCACGGCGGGGCCGTCGGCGCCGGACGGGCTCAGCGAGGCCTCGGGGCGGTCGCAGTCGTCGGCGCTCTCGCCGCTCCCGGCCCGCACCTGCACGCCGACGCCCACCCCGGGTCCCGTCACGGGCCCCTGCGCGGCGCCGGGCGAGGCGTGCGGCAGCGACAGCAGGGCCGCCGAGGCGGTCAGCGCGCAGACCGTGGCCATGGCGGCGACCCCGCCCCAGCCGCGCAGCCGTCCGGCGACCCGGCGCGCGGTCAGGCGGACCGCCCCGGGGCCGCCGGCCGCGCCGGACGCCGGGCCCGCCGGGTCCGTGTGCGTGATGCCCTCCGGCATTCCGCCCCCTCTCACCGGTACTCCGACAGTCTGCGGTTGACGCCCGTCACGGCGCAGGCCGCGCCGAGCACCCCGAGCACCGCCGCGCCCAGCGGCAGCCCGGTCAGCGCGGCCCGGCCGCTCTCGGCGGCGCGGGTGAACTCGTCCTGCTCGTGGGCGAGGGCGCGGCCGAGGGCCGCGTCGACCTGGTCGAAGGACTGGCCGGTCGACTCCGTGGGCCCGATGATCCGCTGCATCGCCCCGTCGAAGTCGCCCGCGTCGTCCTTCTCCCGTGCCTGGGCGTGCCGCTCGCGCCACTCGCCGGCCCGGGCTGCGGCCTCGGTGAGCGGGCCGCGGCCCTCCTCGTCGTCGGCGAGCCGGGTCGCCGAGGCGAGCGCCGAGGTGAGGGCGGAGACGCTGGCGGTGTAGTCCGCCTCGTACTTGTCGCGCTTGCCGTCCTCGGTGAGCACGGCGCCGCGCGCCACCACCGTCAGGTTCTCGCTGGCGCGGGCCTTGAGGGAGCTGATCCGGGCCTCGTTGAGGACCTGGAGGGAGTCCTGGCCGCGGGTGCGGGCCTCGTCGAGCCCCGCGCGGGCCAGTCCGTGCCCGGCGAGCAGCCACAGCAGTCCGGCCAGGCAGGCGGCGGTCGCGCCGAGCAGCCCCCGGTTGAACACCCGGTTGGTGCGCGCGTAGGTGCGGCGCTGGGCCCAGACCAGGACGGCGAGCGCCAGGAGGCCGAGGGCGACGGAGAGGAAGGGCGGGACGCGGGCCGCGTCGTCGTCCTCGTGCAGCCGCCGGGTCTCCGCCGCGTACAGCCGCTCGGCGGCGGGCAGCAGCTCCTGGGCCATCGTCTGGTTCGCGTAGCGCAGGTAGGCGCCGCCGAGCGGCAGGCCCTGCCGGTTGGCGGCGCGGGCCCGCTCGACCAGGCCCGTGTAGCGGGGCAGGTGCTCGCTGAGCGTGGCCAGTTCGCGGGCCGACTCGCCGGAGACCTCGGTGCTGGCGGCGGCCTTCACCAGGAGCCGGGAGGCGGTGGTGACGTCGTCCGTGTACCGCTCGCGGATCTGCTCGGGCTCCTGCGGGCCGGCCAGGAAGCCGCTGGCGGCGGTGGCGTCGGCGTCGGCGAGCGAGCGGTAGATGTCGGCGGCGTCGGCGCTCAGCGGCTGGCTGCGGCCCACCACGTCGTCCGTGGCGGAGGCGCGGTCGGCGACCTCGAAGGCGGTGACCGCGCCGAAGGCGACGACCAGCAGCGCCAGCAGGGCGCCGAGCACCCGCAGCCGGCCGGGCTCGGTCGTGGCGGCCCGGCGCAGCAGCTCGCGGCCCTGCGCCCAGGCGCCGGGCGCCGCGGGCGGCGGCACCTCGGCCGGGACGCCGGCCCCGGACTGCGCGGGCACGCCGGAGCCCGGTCGCGCGGGCGCGCTGCCGGTGCCCTGCGCCGCCGAGGCGGCGGGCGCGTTCGGCGGGTGTGTCACGTGACCTCCCCCTCGGTCTGAGACGTCGACCGGTCCGTCCGGCGGAGCGGTGGCCGCCTCCCGGCCAGCAGTATGGCCGCAGTGGCCCGGACGCACACCGGGATTGACTCGATCTTGTTCCTATCGTGCCGCATGGCCGCGGAGCCTCCGCGGGCGAACCCCCCTTCACACATCCCTCACTCTGAATACGACATCCGGCCGTGATCGGTTCCTTCTCGAACGTCGCTCGTACGGGTGAACGCACGTGCGGGGCGCTCCCGTGAGGGAACGCCCCGCGTCCGCGGCTGGTCCGCCGCCGGGCCCGCTCAGGCCCCGTAGTGCTCCCGCAGCCGGCCCGCCGCCTCGGGGCCGGTGCCCCAGGCGTCCAGCGCGAGCAGCCCCGCGCCCAGCACCGGCGGGGCGGCCACCACCCCGATCACCGCCTTCGGCGCCTTCGCCGCGAGGAGGTCGGCGATCCGGGTGTCGAGCCTCGGATGGCGGGCGGCCAGCACGCTGCCGCCCAGCATCACCGGGGCGGCCTCGTCGAGCAGTCCGAGCCGCCCGAGCGCGACCGAGGCCAGCGCCACCACCTCGTCGGCCAGCCGGTCCACCAGCGCCCCGGCCACCGGGTCGCCCCCGGCGCTGGTCCGGAACAGCACCGGCGTCAGCTCGTGCTTCCGCTCGGCCTCGATCCGCCCCAGGTGCAGCGCCTCTATCAGCGCGTACATCGTCGGCAGCCCGAAGTGCCCGGGCAGGGTGCGGGCGAGCTCCGTGGGCTCGCCCCGCCCGTCCTCGGCGCGCGCCGCGAACCACAGAGCCTCGTCGGCGAGTCCGCCGCCGCCGCCCCAGTCGCCGGAGATCTTCCCGATCGCGGGGAACCGCGCGGTCCGCCCGTCCGGCAGCATCCCGACGCAGTTGATCCCGGCCCCGCAGACCACGGCGACACCCCTCGGCTCGTCGATCCCGGCGCGCAGGATGGCGAAGGTGTCGTTGTGCACATGGACCGAGGGGCTCCAGCCGCGCGCCTCCAGGGCCGCCTGCAGCTCCGCCTCCTCCACCGGCAGGTCGGCGTTGGCCAGGCAGGCCGCGACCACCTCGAAGGAGGCCGGGACGCCGGCCTCGGCGCAGGCCCGGCCGACGATCTCGGCGAGCGCGCCGACGGCCGTCTCCACGCCCACCACGGGCGGCTGGAACCCGCCGCCGCGCGCCGCGCCGAGGACCCGGCCGTCCTCGGCGACGACGGCGACGTCGGTCTTGCTGTTGCCGGCGTCGACGGCCAGCGCGATCCCTCTCACGCCCACGCGAGGTGCTCCCGGTTGTGCGCGATCAGACGGTCGGTCAGCGCCTCGGCGTACTCGAACTGCCCGACCAGCGGGTGCGCGAGCAGCGCCTTGAAGACGCGGTCCCGGCCGCCCTTGAGGGCCGCCTGGAGGGCCAGGTCCTCGTAGGCGGTGACGTGCGCGATCAGCCCCGCGTACAGCGGGTCGAGCCGGGGCACGGCCAGCGGCACGGCACCGGCCGGGCCCACCGCCGCCTGCGTCTCGATGACGGCGTCGTCCGGCAGGAACGGCAGCGTGCCGTTGTTGTACGTGTTCACCACCTGGTACGGCGAGCCGCCGCCGCCCAGCAGCGAGGCGGCCAGGTCCACGGCCGCCTCCGAGTAGAAGGCACCGCCGCGCTTGGCGAGCAGGGCCGGCTTCTCGTCGAGCGAGGGGTCCCCGTACAGCTCCAGGAGCTCCTTCTCCATCGCGGCGACCTCGGCCGCCCGCGAGGGCTTGGTGCCGAGCTCCCTCACGACCTCGTCGTGCGCGTAGAAGTAGCGCAGGTAGTACGAGGGGACGACGCCGAGCCGGTCCACCAGGTCCCGGTCCATGCGCAGGTCGGCGGCGACGGCCTCGCCGTGCTCGGCGAGCAGCCGGGGCAGCACGTCCTCGCCCTCGGGGCCGCCGAGGCGCACCCCGGTCTCCCAGGTCAGGTGGTTGAGGCCGACGTGGTCGAGGTGGACCTCGGCGGGCGAGACGCCGAGCAGCGCGGCGAACTTCCGCTGGAAGCCGATCGCCACGTTGCACAGCCCGACGGCCTTGTGGCCGGCCTGGAGCAGCGCCCGGGTGACGATGCCGACCGGGTTGGTGAAGTCGATGATCCAGGCGTCCGGGTTGGCGCGGCGGACCCGCTCGGCGATGTCCAGGACGACCGGGACGGTGCGCAGTGCCTTGGCGAGGCCGCCGGCGCCGGTGGTCTCCTGGCCGACGCAGCCGCACTCCAGCGGCCAGGTCTCGTCCTGTTCGCGGGCGGCCTGGCCGCCGACGCGCAGTTGGAGCAGGACCGCGTCGGCGCCCTCGACACCGGCGTCGAGGTCCGAGGTGGTGGTGATCCGGCCCTCGTGGTCCTGCTTGGCGAAGATCCGCCGGGCCAGGCCGCCGACCAGGTCCAGCCGGTCGGCGGCCGGGTCGACGAGGACGAGTTCGGTGATGGGCAGGGTGTCGCGCAAGCGCGCGAACCCGTCGATCAGTTCGGGGGTGTAGGTGGAGCCGCCCCCCACGACAGCGAGCTTCATAACGTCGGCTAGCCCTTCACTCCGGTCAGCGTGACACCCTCGACGAACGCCTTCTGGGCGAAGAAGAAGACGAGGATCACGGGGGCCATGACCAGGACGGTCGCGGCCATGGTCAGATTCCAGTCGGTGTGGTGCGCGCTCTTGAAGGACTCCAGGCCGTAGCTCAGGGTCCACGCCCCCGGGTTCTCCGAGGCGTAGATCTGCGGTCCGAAGTAGTCGTTCCACGCGGCGAAGAACTGGAAGAGCGCGACGGCCGCGATCCCCGGTTTCGCCATCGGCAGCACGATCCTCACAAGGGTGCGCAGTTCGCCGCAGCCGTCCACACGGGCCGCGTCGAGGTATTCGTTCGGGATGGTCATGAGGAACTGGCGCAGCAGGAAGATGGAGAACGCGTCGCCGAAGGCCATCGGGATGATCAGCGGCCACAGGGTGCCGGACAGGTCCAGCTCCTTGGACCAGAACAGGTACATCGGGATGATGACGACCTGCGGCGGCAGCATCATCATCGAGATCACGAGGAGCAGCGAGAGGTTGCGCCCGCGGAAGCGGAACTTGGCGAGCGCGTACGCCACCGGGATCGAGGAGAGCACCGTCAGGACGGTGCCGGCGCCCGCGTACACCAGGGTGTTGCGCCACCAGGTGAGGAAGCCCGGGGTCTCGAAGACGCGGACGTAGTTGCCCCACTCCCAGGTGTTCGGGGTGAGGTCGCGGGTGAGCGCCTGCTGGTCGCTCATCAGCGAGGTGAAGAGGACGAAGACGAAGGGCAGGACGAAGAAGAGCGCGGCGGCGACGCCGAGCGAGTGCACCGCGATCCAGTGCAGCAGGGCCTTGCGGCGGGCGGTGCGGGCGGCGGGGGAGGTCCCCTCGGCGCCGCGTGCCGCCGTCTTCGGGGGGTCGAGTACCTGGCTCACGGGTCAGTCACCTGCCTGGATGAGGCCGCCGCGGCGGCGCATCAGCAGCCCGGTGAAGAGCATGGCCAGGGCGAAGAGGACGAGGGCGATGGCGCAGGCGGCGCCGTAGTCGAAGCGCTGGAAGCCGAGGTTGTAGACGAGCTGCGGCAGGGTCAGCGTGGACTTGTCGGGGTAGCCGGGCTCGAAGGGCTGTCCGGAGCCGCCCATCACGCCGGAGGCGACCTTCCCGGCCACCAGCGGCTGGGTGTAGTACTGCATGGCCTGGATGACCCCGGTGACGACCGCGAACATCACGATCGGCGAGATGTTCGGCAGGGTCACGAAGCGGAAGCGCTGGAAGGGCGAGGCCCCGTCCAGCTCGGCCGCCTCGTACTGCTCCTTCGGTACGTCGAGCAGCGCGGCCATGAAGATGACCATGAGGTCGCCGATGCCCCAGACCGCGAGCATGGTGAGCGCGGGCTTGGACCAGGCGGCGTCGGTGAACCAGCCGGGGCCGGTGATCCCGACCCCGTCGAGCAGCGCGTTGACCGGGCCGGTGCCGGGGTTGAGCAGGAAGACGAAGGCGAGTGTGGCGGCGACCGGCGGGGCCAGGTAGGGCAGGTAGAACAGGGTGCGGAAGACCCCGGCGCCGGTCTTGATCTTCGTGATGAGCAGGCCGATGCCGAGGCCGAAGACGACCCGGCAGGCGACCATCACGACGACCAGCCACAGGGTGTTGCGCAGGGCGGGCCAGAACATCGGGTAGTCCCGCAGGACGTACGTCCAGTTCTCCAGCCCGTTGAAGGACGGCGGGGTGAAGCCGTCGTAGTTCATGAAGGAGAAGTAGACGGTGGAGACCAGCGGGTAGGCGAAGAAGACGGCGAACCCGATCAGCCACGGTGACATGAAGGCCGCCGTCCGGAGCGCCGACCTGCGGCGCTTGGCGCGGAGGGTGTGGGTGCTCATCGGCCGCCGTTCGCCTTGGCCATGTCGGTGTCGATCTGCTGCGCGGTCTTCGCCAGGCCGGCCTTGAGGTCGCTCACCCCGCCCTTCTCGTACTGGAGGGCGAAGTCCTGGAGGGTCTTGAGGTAGGAGTCGCCGTTGATCGCGCCGGCCGGGGTGTTGGACTTCTCGTGCTGCGCGATCTCCAGGAAGGTCTTGAAGCGCGGGTCGAACTTCAGGTCCGGCGACTTCAGGGCCGCGAAGGTGGAGGGCACGTTGCGGATGCCGTTGGCGAAGGCGACGACGGCGTCGGTGTCCGTGGTCATGAACTTGATCAGTTCCCAGGCCGCGTTCTGCTTCTTGCTCTGCGGCGCGATGCCCATGATCGTGCCGGACAGGAAGCCCTTGCCGTAGTCGGCGGCCTGGCTGTCCGGTACGGGCATGGGGGCGACGCCGATGTCGAAGGGCACCTTGGCGTCGGTGGCCATGCCGAGCCGCCACTCGCCGTCCATCTGCATGGCGACCTGGCCGGTGTGGAAGGGGTGCTTGGCCCCCCACTCGTCGCCGAGGCCGGTGCGGTAGCGCTCCAGCTTCTCGTAGCCGCCGAGCTCGTCGACCATCTTCTTCTGGACGGTCATCATCTCGGCGATGCCGGGGTCGGTGCCGACGGCCGACTTGCCGTTCGCGTCGAAGTAGGTGGGGCCCCAGCTGCCCAGGTAGTGCTCGCTGGTGGTCTCGTAGCCGTGGTAGTTCGGCATGAAGCCGAGCTGCTCGAAGGAGTCGCCCTTGGGCTTGGTCAGCCTCTTGGCGGTGGCCAGCAGCTCGGAGTAGGTGCGCGGCGGCTTCTCGGGGTCGAGGCCGGCGTCCTTGAACGCGGTCTTGTTGTAGTAGAGGCCGTAGGCGTCGGTGAGCAGCGGCATCGCGCACCGCTTGCCCTCGAACTGCGTGTACTGGAGCAGCGTCTTCGGGATGAGCGTGTCGAGGTCCAGCCTGGACTTCTCGATGAAGGGCTTCAGGTCGACGAGGGCGCCGGAGGAGCAGAACTTGCCGACGTTGGAGGTGGTGAAGGAGGAGACCACGTCGGGGCCCTTGGAACCGCCGGTGCGCAGCGCCTGGTTGAGCTTGTCGTCGTTGATGCCGCCGATGACGTCGACCTTGATGTTCGGGTGCGCCTTCGTGAAGCGGGCGATGTTGTCGTTGATCGCCTTCACCTCGGACGGGGCGTTCCAGCCGTGCCAGAAGGTGATCGTCGTCTGCGCGTTCGGGTCGTCGGCGGAGCCGGTGCCCGCCGAGCCGGTACAGGCGGAGGCGAACAGGGCTATGGAGGCGGTGGCGGCGAGTGTGGCGGCGAGCCGGCTCTGGCGTGCGGGCATGGCGGGTCTCCCTGGGCGGGGCGGGGCGTACGGGGTCAGGGGCGGTACGGGTGGTGGTGCGGTGCTACGGCGGTGCGGGGTGCGGTGGTACGGCGGTACGGGGTCAGCGGGAGGTGTCGAAGACCTCGTCGCGGGTGGCGGCCAGGGCGCTTTCCAGCGCGCCGCGCAGGACGGGGGTCGGGGCCACGGCGGCGAGGACCAGCCGGGGACGGGCGGCGGCGAGGTCGGCGAGCTGGGCCTGGACGCGGGCGCGCAGCGGCTCGCCGCCGGGGGTGACCGCCTCGCCGGCGAGGACCAGGAGCTCGGGGTCGAGCACGGCGACGACGGCGGCGAGACCGGTCGCGAGGCGCTCGGCGTACGTGTCGAGGAGTCGGGCGTAGCGCTCGTCCTCGGCGTGGTGGGCGGCGGCGTGCGCGAGCAGTCCGGCGGCGGTCTCCACGTAGGGCTGCTCGCGGGTGTCGATGCCGAGGGTCTTGGCGATCCGGGGGATCGACTGGACCCCGGCGAGCTCCTGGAAGCCGCCGGAGTTGGCCTTGGCGACCTGCCGGACGAGCGGGGTGCCGGGGACCGGCAGGAAGCCGACCTCGCCGGCGCCGCCGGTGAAGCCGCGGTGCAGCCGGCCGCCGAGCACGACGGCGGCGCCGACGCCGGTCTCGTTCCACAGCAGCACGAAGTCCTCGTGGCCCTGGGCGGCGCCCAGGCGCTGCTCGGCGACGGCGACGAGGTTGACGTCGTTCTCGTACTCGAAGGGCATCGGCAGGGCGACGGCCAGCTCCTCCAGGAGCGTGGGGGAGTGCCAGCCGGGCAGGTGGGAGGCGTAGCGCAGGCGTCCGGTGGCCGGGTCGAAGGCGCCGGGGGTGCCGATGACCACCCGGTGCAGCGCGTCGAGCCCGTCGAGCCCGGCGGCGGTGACGGCGCCGGTGAGCGCGTCGGCGACCTGCCGGACCACACCGCCCTCGGCGGGCCGGCCGGGGGTCCGCAGCTCGAACTCGCCGACCACCGCGCCGGTCACGTCGGCGACGGCGGCGCGGATCAGCTTCGGCGAGACGTCGAGCCCCGCCGCGTAGGCGGCCCGCGGGTTCACCGCGTACAGCTGCGCGTTGGGCCCGGGGCGCCCCGCGGTGGTCCCGGTCTCGACCACGAGCCCGGCGGCTTCGAGGCGGGCGAGGAGCTGGGAGGCGGTCGGCTTGGAGAGTCCGGTGAGCTTGCCGATCCGGGTGCGCGAGAGGGGGCCGTGCTCCAGCAGCAGGTCGAGCGCGGCCCGGTCGTTCATGGCCCGCAGCACGCGCGGGGTGCCGGGCGTTCCCGGGGTGGTACCTGCCATGTCGGATCCGCCTTGTCCCGCCGCACTGTTAGGAAACTTTCCTATTGGGTTGGGAGGAAGGTAAGACGCCCGTCACCGGGGCGTCAAGAGCCCGTGTCCCACCGGTACGGACCAGCAAGGCCCCGGCGGACCCCGGCCCGAACGCGCGGGGGCGCCCCGCCATCATCGGCGGGACGCCCCTCGGGAGTACGCGGAACGGCTACTTCGTGAGATCCGGCTTCGGCAGCGGGGTGGCCGCCGCGGACTGGGGAGAGGTCGGGGAGGCGAAGGCCGAGGGGGCCGCCACGGCCGCCGACGGGTCGGCGGGGGAGTCCTCCGCCTGCGCGGGCAGCACCCCGCCGACGATCCGGATGCCCGCCTCGTCCAGCTGCCGCTTGATCCGCCAGCGCAGCTCCCGCTCCACGCCCAGCTTCTTGCCCGGCATCGTCTTCGCCGAGACGCGGATCGTCATCGAGTCGAGCAGCACCTCGGTGAGACCCAGGATCTCCACCGGGCCCCACAGGCGCTCGTTCCAGGGCTCTTCCTTCGCCATCGACTCGGCCGCCTCGCCGATGACCGCCGACACCCGGTCCAGGTCCTCCGTCGGGCGGACCGTCACGTCCACCGCGGCGGTCGCCCAGCCCTGGCTGAGGTTGCCGATCCGCTTGATCTCGCCGTTGCGTACGTACCAGATCTCGCCGTCCACGCCGCGCAGCTTCGTCACCCGCAGGCCCACCTCGACGACCTCGCCGGAGGCGACCCCGGCGTCGACCGTGTCGCCGACCCCGTACTGGTCCTCCAGGATCATGAAGACGCCGGAGAGGAAGTCCGTCACCAGGTTGCGCGCGCCGAAGCCGATCGCCACACCCGCCACACCGGCCGAGGCCAGCAGCGGCGCCAGATCGATCTTGAAGGCGCCCAGGACCATCAGGCCGGCCGTGCCGAGGATGAGGAACGAGGCGACCGAGCGCAGCACCGAGCCGATGGCCTCCGAGCGCTGCCGGCGCCGCTCCGCGTTGACCAGCAGACCGCCGAGCGCCGTCCCCTCGACGGCCTGCGCCGAGCGGTTCATCCGGTCTATCAGCTTGGTCAGGGCCCGGCGGATCAGCATCCGCAGGGTCAGCGCCACGACCAGGATGAGCACGATCCGCAGGCCCGTGTTCAGCCAGGTGGACCAGTTCTGCTCCACCCAGCCCGCGGCGTTCGTCGCCGTCTCGGCCGCCTCGTCCAGCGTCACCGGGACGGAGGGCGGGGCGTCGGCGGTCGACAGGGCGGACCAGAACACGGGGGGCACGGGGGGACCTCCAGGGCAGGGGCGGGCAATCCGTGGGGCGTTCCGTCCACACTAACGGGGGACACGGCGCGCCCCGGCCGGCGTGCGGGCGGGCGCACAGCGGGTACACAGGGGAAGACGGGCGACGCCCGGGGAAGACTCCCCCCAGCCCGCCGATGTGGTCGAGAACACCCCGGGCGCGGTACCCGTTACCGGTACGTGGTGGCGCGCCGACCAGGCATGAGGAGAGACTGGGAGCAGTTTCGTCCCGGCGCGAGCCACGCGCCGCCGGCGTCATAGGAGGCATCCGTGCCGCATGTCCTGGTCCTCAACGCGTCGTACGAGCCGCTCGGCGTCGTACCGCTCCACCGCGCGCTCGTCCTCGTCCTGGAGAACAAGGCACTCTGCCTCGAGGAGTCCGGCGCCTTCCTGCACAGCGAGAGCCGTGTGATGGCCGCGCCCAGTGTGGTGCGCCTCAAACGGTTCGTGCGGGTCCCCTACCGGGGGCCCGTCCCCTTGACCCGCAGAGCGCTCTTCGCCCGCGACGGCGGACGCTGCATGTACTGCGGAGGCGTCGCAACCAGCGTCGACCACGTCATTCCGCGCAGCCGCGGGGGGACGCACGCCTGGGAGAACGTCGTGGCGGCCTGCCGCCGCTGCAACCACGTCAAAGCCGACCGGCACCTGCGCGAGCTGGGCTGGCGGCTGCGGCACCAGCCCGCCCCGCCGACCGGACTGGCCTGGCGGATCATCGGGACCGGCCATCGCGACCCGCGGTGGCTGCCCTACCTCCAGCCGTACGGCGCGGACGACGCGCTGGCCCGGATCGACTCGGTCGTCACCGCCCCCGTGGGGGCCGTGGCGACGGGTTGAGCCGGGCCTTTCGCGTTCCCGGCTCAGGAGGGGCCGGGCACCGTGCCGCCCGGCTCCTCCAGCGCCTCCCGGGCATCCCGGGCCCCGCCCCCGCCGTCGCCCGCACCGGACGGCGGGGGTGCCTCCCCGGGGCCCCCGGCGCCCGCGGCGCCCTCGTGGCCGCCCGGCGCCGACGGCTCCGCCACCGCGTACACCTCCACCGTCCACAGCGAGTACCCGTACTCCGTGGCCCGCGCGTCGCCCTGGACCCGCACGAAGCGGGTGCCCGGCGCGTCCAGCCGCACCGCCTCCCGGCCGCCCCGCCCGTCGCGGACCGTGGCGGCCGTACGCCACGTGCGCCCGTCGGCGGAGACCTGGATCCGGTAGGCCCGCGCGTAGGCGTCCTGCCAGTGCGGCACCACCTGGCCCACCCGGGCCGGCTCGGCCAGCTCCACCTGCCACCAGGCGCCGTCCTCGGCGGGCGAGGACCAGCGCGTCGTCGGATCGCCGTCCACGGCCCGCGCCGCCGGGAAGCCGGGCGTCTCGTCGCCCGAGGACGAGGCCGTGCCGCCCCGCGTCAGGTCCGGGCCCGCCGTCCGGGGGAACGCCCGGACCGTCAGGACCCGTTCCTCGCCCGCGAAGCTCACCGGGACGGCGTACGAGCCGGCCGGCGTGCCCGCCGCGACCGTCACCTCCAGCGGCACCGTGGCCCGGGTGCCGCGCGGCACCAGCGCCTCGGCCGGCAGCCGCACCGTGATCCCCTTCGGCGCCCGCGCGGCCAGCGCCCCGCGCAGCTCCGCCGCCCGCCGTCCCTCCAGGGTCGCGGCCACCCGCACCGCCGGGCCGCCGATCTCCGCGTCGGCCTCCGCGCGCTCCAGCTCCAGACCGGCCCGAGGCTCGTCCGCGAACCACGGCACCAGCGAGCGCACCCGCCCCGCCGGGCCGTCCCACACGATCCGCACCGCCTCCGCGCGCAGCCCCGCCAGGTCCGCCTGCGTCCAGCCCGAGGCCGCCAGCGGGCCCAGCGCCCGCCAGCCCTCGCCGGGCACCAGGGCCTCCAGGGTGCCCGTGGCGCCCTCGCCGGGCTCCGTCATCACGGTGACCGTCTCCATCGGCCGGGCGCGCCCCATCCGGACCGTGTACGCGTCCGGCGCCGCGTCCGCGCGCAGCCCGGGGCCGGTCACCCGGTCGGCGCCGGTCCAGGCCGCCGACTCCGTCACCGCCCGCGCCAGGAACGGGTCCAGCACGCCCTTGCCGACCGTCACCGGGCTCCCCGCCAGCTCCTCGCGCCGCCGCTCCAGCTCCAGCTGCGCCCGCCAGGCCCCGGCCCCGTCGCCGCGCGCCTGGGCGAGCAGCATGTCCACGGCCGTCTCGCCCGCCCGCCCGTACCGCGCGAGCTGCTCCAGCCACGGGCCCGCCTCCGCGCGCAGCGCGCCGCCCGCCGTCCCGGCCAGCCGCTCCGGAGCCCGGCGCATCACGGTGAACGCGGCCCGCAGCTCGCCCGCCGCCCGCTCCCGGGCCGCCCGGTCGGCGTCGGCGCGGCTCGCCCAGAAGGCGTCCGCGAGCGGCTTCAGATAGGCCGACTCGGCCTCCGGGGCGAGCAGCGAGGAGGCCCCGTTCCCGGCCAGCGCGCCGAGCGCCGCGCGGGCGGCCGGATCCGGCCCGGCCAGGTCCTCGACGGCGGCCCGCCAGGACTCCCTCGGCCGGTAGCCCTTCGGGTTCCAGGCGAAGTCGGCGGCGGTGAACAGCGGCACGCGCGAGGCGGTGGGCTGCTCCATGGCGGTGGCCAGGAAGGCGGCGCTCCCGGCGGCGACGGCCGGCTCCCGGCCCGTCGAGGGGCCGAGGAAGAGCCGGTCCTGGGCGTAGTCGTTGACCGGGTAGTCGTCCATGGTGACCAGCGGGTGGCGCAGCGCCGCGCGGGCGGCGGCCAGGTCGCGCCCCGTGATGGTCCTCGGCACCGCCCCGACGCCCGTCCAGGCCAGCTGCACCCGCGGGTCCAGGGCCCCGGCCAGCGCCGTGCGGTACGGGGTCGCGCCGTCCTGGTAGTACTCGGTCGGCACCACCGACAGCGGCTGCGCCCCCGGGTGACGCTCGGCCAGGTGCCGGGCGACCGCGCCGGCCACGCGCGCGTGCGCGCGGGCGGCGGCCTCGGGACCCCGTCCGAAGGCCCTGCTGTCCGCCGCGCAGCGCCACTCGCTGTAGCTGACGTCCTGGAAGCCGAGCTGGAAGGCGCGCACCCCCAGCGCCCCCATGGCGTCGAGCTTCGCCGTCAGCGCGGCCAGGTCCCGCTCCGAGGACAGGCACATCGACTGGGCGGGGGCCACGGACCAGGCGAGCGTCACGTGGCGGGCCCGGGCCCGGTCGGCGAGCTCGCGGAAGGCGGCCCGCTCGGCGGCCGGATAGGGCTCCCGCCACAGCGCCTGCCGGTACGGGTCGTCCCCGGGCGCGTACAGATAGCGGTTCTGCTTGGTGCGGCCGAGGAACTCGACCTGGGCCAGCCGCTCCTCGCGGCTCCAGGGGCGCCCGTAGAAGCCCTCGGTGATCCCGCGCACGGCGGTGCCGGGCCAGTCGCGGACCCGGACACCCGGCAGGGTGCCGTCGGCGCGCAGCAGCTGGCGCAGCGTCTGGACCGCGTGGAACAGGCCGTCCTCGCCGGTGCCGTCCAGCACCACCGTGCCCCGGCCCTGGACGCGGCCGGCCGCGAGCCGGTAGCCGCCGTCCGGCAGGTCGCCCCGCGCGGGCACCCGCAGCGCCGCCAGCGCCTCCCGGGCCCCGGCGGCGTCCTCGCCGACCCGGAGCACCACGCCCCGGCCTGGCAGCGCCTCGTGGACCGTGCGCACACCGCCCGACCGCAGCAGCGCGCGCAGCGCGGCGAGGGCGTGCGGGTCGGCGCCGGGCGCCGCCAGGAGCGTCACCTCCGCGCCGAGCGCCACCGGCGCGCCCGAGGCGGTCAGCGACTGGGGGCGCGGCCAGACGGCGGGCGGGGCGGGGGCGACGGCGGCCCGCCCCGCGACAGGGGTGACGGGAGGGGCGGAGGTGACGGGAGGAGCGGGTGAGGCGACGAGGGCGCCCGGGGTGCCGGGCACCGCCAGGGCCGGGGCCGGGACGGCGCCGCCGAGGAATCCGCCGATGACCGCGACGGCCACCGCGGCCGCCGTCCGCCTCCTGTGCCCGAGGTGCACGGGTGCTCCCTTCGGTCCCGTGGGTCACGATTCGATGACGGCGAGCCCATCACCCGGGCCGACGGAGTGTCAATGCGGCTGGTCGAACTGTCCTGTTTGCCTGACGGGCTTCCGGCGAGGTGGCACCCGTTCGTCAACTTCCGCCGGTAAAACGGGGAGCAGTGGGTAATCCTTCCCGTGCCGTCCCGGCCGCCTCGCCCGCCGAGACGGCCGAAGACAGCCGAAGACCGCCGAGCCCGCAGGGGGTCCGCCGGACCGGCCGAGACCGCCGGGCCCGCCGAGACCGCCGAGACGAACCGGGAGTTCCCGTGCACGCGACCGACCAGCCCGCCCCGCGGATACGCGAGCGGACCCCCGCACCGATCCGCGTCCCCCGGCAGGGCCCGCTCACCAGCGAACCCCCGCTCGCCGACGCCGCGCCCCTCACCAGCGAGCCGCCGCTCATCGAGGCGGCCCCCCTGACCAGCGAACCCACCGCCCGGGGCACCGCGGGCGGCACGGAGTCACCCGGAGTGTGAAGTGACCCTGGCCCGTCTCGCCGAACTGCACGGCGTCGCCACCGAGTACGCCCCCTCCGAGGGCGTCACGGTCGCCGTGCCCGAGGCCACGGTGGTGGCCGTCCTGCGCGCCCTGGACGTCGACGCGTCCACGCCCGAGGCGCTCACCGCCGCGCTCGGCGCGGCCGAACGGGCCGCCCGTGCCCGCCTGCTGGCGCCCACCCTCGTCCACTGGCGGGACGGGCCCGCGCGCCCCGCCCTCGGGCTGCCGCCCGGCACCCGGCTCACCGTCACCACCGAGGACGGCACCACCGTCACCGGACCCGCTGTCACCGGATCCACCGGATCCACCGGATCCACCGGACTCGCCGGACCCAGCGGATTCGCCGGATCCACCGGCACCGGCGGCGCGTCCGGCGCGGCACCCGACTGGAGCGCCCTCCCGCTCGGCGTGCACCGGCTCGCCGCCGAGACCCCCGACGGGCGCCGGGGCACCGCCACCCTGATCGTCGCGCCCGCGCACGCGCCGGGGCCCGAGGGGCGCGCCCACGGCCTGCTCGTCCAGCTCTACTCGCTGCTCTCCACCCGCTCCTGGGGCATGGGCGACCTCGGCGACCTGCGGGAGCTCGCCGACTGGGCGGGCCGGACGCACGGCACCGGATTCGTGCAGGTCAACCCCCTGCACGCGGCCGTGCCCGGCGCGCCCACCGACCCCTCCCCGTACCGCCCCTCCTCGCGCCGCTTCCCGGACCCGGTGCACCTGCGGATCGAGGACGTCCCCGAGTACGCGCTGCTCGGCCCGGACCGGCGCGAGGAGCTCGAAGCCGTCCTCGCCGACGCCGCCGAGCTGCGCGAACGGGTCATCGGCAAGGGCGCGCTGATCGACCGGGACGCCGTCTGGGCGGCCAAGCTGCGGGCCCTCGAACTGATCCACACCGTGGAGCTCGGCCCCGGCCGCCGCGCCGCCTACCGCGACTTCCTCGCCGAGCGCGGGCGCGCCCTGGAAGACCACGCCACCTACCAGGCGCTCGCCGAGCGGCACGGGCACCACTGGCGCCGCTGGCCCAAGGAGCTGCGCGAGCCGCGCGCGGCCGAGGCGGCGGTGCGGGCCGACGCGGAGCTCGCCGCACGGGTCGACTTCCACTGCCGGCTGGCCTGGCTGACGGACGGCCAGCTCGCCGCCGCCGCGGACACCGCCCGGCGGGCCGGGATGGCGGTCGGGATCGTCCACGACCTGGCCGTCGGCGTCCACCCGGACGGCTCCGACGCGTGGGCCCAGCGGCACGTCTTCGCCGCCGGGATGTCGGTGGGCGCCCCGCCCGACGCCTTCAACGCCCGGGGCCAGGACTGGGGCCTGCCGCCCTGGCGCCCGGACGCGCTGGCCGCCGAGGGCTACGCCCCGTACCGGGGGCTGCTGCGCGAACTGCTGCGGCACGCGGGCGCGCTGCGGATCGATCACGTCATGGGCCTGTTCCGGCTCTGGTGGGTGCCCGAGGGCGCGGAGCCCGCCGAGGGGACGTACGTGCGCCACGACGCCGAGGCCATGCTCGCCCTCCTCGCCCTGGAGGCCCACCGGGCGGGCGCCCTCGTCATCGGCGAGGACCTCGGCACGGTCGAGCCGGGCGTCCGGGAGGCGCTGGCCCGGCGCGGGGTGCTCGGCACCTCGGTGCTCTGGTTCGAGCGGGACTGGGCGGGCACCGGGCGGCCGCTGCCCCCGGCGGCGTGGCGGCCCGGCTGCGTGGCCACCGCCACCACCCATGACCTGCCCCCCACCGCGGCCCGGCTCTCCGGCGCCCATGTGACGCTCCGCCACCGGCTCGGGCTGCTCCCCGGCGACCTGGAGCGGGAGCGGGCCCGGGACGCCGCCGAGACCACCGAGTGGCTGGGGCTGCTCCAGCGGCTGGGGCTGCTGCCGGAGGGGCCGGGCGACGAGGCGGCGGAGATCAGGGCCTTCCACCGCTTCCTGGCGGCCACCCCGGCGCGGCTGGTCGGGATGTGGCTGCCGGACGCGGTGGGGGACCGCAGGCCGCAGAACCTGCCGGGCACCTGGGACCAGTACCCCAATTGGCGGCTGCCGCTCGCGGACCCCGACGGGCAGCCGCTGACCCTGGAGCGGCTGGCCGCCTCGCCCCGCGCGCACGCGCTGTTCCGGACGCTCGCGGAGGAGGTCGGGGCCCGTACGGCACCCCCGGGCGCGCGGTCGGTTTAGGTGTTCGCTACTTTTGCACCGTGGACAAGAAGAACGCCCTGCGCGCCGGCGCCGTCGCGGCCGGTACGACGCTGATGATGCTGCTCATGTCGTCCCCCGCGCTCGCGCTGACCCGCGACGACGGTGACGACCCGGCCCCGAAGCTGAGTGTCGTCGAGACCCTCGGCCTGTTTGTCGCGGCACCGGTGGTGCTGTTCCTGGTGATCATCGGCCTGGTGGCCGTGCTCGACAAGTCCAGGAAGAAGGCGTAAGCCCCACCCGCTCCTCATGAGGGCGCCGCACGGCACGAGCTGCCGCGCGGCGCCCTTCTGCGTCCTCTGAGCCCCCGGATCCTCAGGCCGTGGTGGCGAGCAGCTTGCGCAGCAGCGCCGCCAGCTGCTCCGACTCCTCCGGGGTGAGCGCCGCCTCCACGGCCGCCGCCTGCTGCGCGAGTCCGGCGCCGACGGCCTGGTCCACGAGGACGCGGCCCTCCTCGGTGAGGGTGACCCGCAGTCCGCGCCGGTCGTTCGGGTCGGGGCTGCGGGTGATCAGCCCCGCCCGCTCCAGCTTGTCCAGCCGGCCCGTCATCCCGCCGGTCGTGATCATCAGCGTGGCGGTGAGCTGGCGCGGGGAGAGCGTGTACGGCTCGCCCGAGCGCCGCAGCGTGGCGAGCACGTCGAACTCGCCGAGCGACATCCCCCCGTACGGCGCGTAGGCCTTGTCGACCCTGCCCCGCATGGCGCCGGCCAGCCGGTAGATCCGCCCGAAGACCGCCATCGGCAGGGTGTCCAGGTCGGGGCGGACGGCGGCCCACTGGTCGGCGATGGCGTCGACGGCGTCGTGCGCGGGTCCCGCGGCTTGTGCGTGCGTGTCCATGGCCCCAGTTTCCCCTCTTCGCTGACTCGATGGCAAGAAAGCCACTTGCAAGTAAGTAGCTTAGTGGTAAGTTAATTGCCAGCAAGCCACACGGCGAGCTGACCACCGCTTCCAGGGGGGAACCCGTCATGTCCCGCAAGGCCGCCACCGTCGCACTGACCGCGCTCGCCCCGATCTCCTGGGGCTCGACCTACTTCGTGACCACCGAGTTCCTGCCGCCCGACCGGCCGCTGCTCACCGGTCTGCTGCGGGCCCTCCCGGCCGGCCTCGTCCTGCTGGCCCTCACCCGCAAGCTGCCGCAGGGGGTCTGGTGGTGGAAGTCCGCCGTCCTCGGAGCCCTCAACATCGGAGCCTTCTTCCCGCTCCTCTTCCTCGCCGCCTACCGCCTGCCCGGCGGGGTCGCCGCCGTCGTCGCCTCGGTCGGCCCGCTCTTCGTCGTCGGTCTCGCCGCCCTGTTCCTCGGCGACAAGCCCACCGTGAAGGGGCTGCTCACCGCCATCGCCGCCGCCTTCGGCGTCAGTCTCGTGGTCCTCAAGGCGGGCGCCGCGCTCGACATGATCGGCGTCGTCGCCGGACTGCTCTCCGCCCTCTCGATGTCCGCGGGCACCGTCTTCACCAAGCGCTGGGGCCGCCCCGAGGGTGTCGGCGCCCTGGCCCTCACCGGCTGGCAGCTCAGCGCGGGCGGCCTGATCATCCTGCCCGTCGCCTTCCTGATCGAGGGCGCCCCGCCCGCCCTGACCGGCACCAACCTGGCCGGCTACGCCTACCTCGCCTTCGGCAACACCGCGATCTCCTACTTCCTCTGGTTCCGGGGCATCGAGCAGCTCAGCGCCTCCTCGGTCACCCTGCTCGGCCCGCTCTCCCCGCTCACCGCCGCCGTCATCGGCTGGGCCGCCCTCGGCCAGGCGCTCGGCCCGGTGCAGCTGCTCGGCATGGCGATCGCCTTCGGCGCCACCCTGCTCGGCCAGATGGGACCCCGCACCCCGAAGGCGGCGAAGGGAGCCGCCGGGGCCCCCGAGGTCGCGGCCCCCGCCGCCGGGGCCCCCGAGGCCGGCGAATCGTTCAGCTCAACTGAAGAGAACGGTCGGGAAGTTTCGATGGACCTGGAGGGTGTGGCGGTGCGACGGTAGCCCGCATGACACAGACGGAGATCACCACCCGCCACCCCACCGAGAGGCCGGCGCCCGCGAGAGGACTCGCGAAGGGCGCCGGCCTCGGCGTGCTGCTCGCCCTGCTCGCCACCGTCGTCTGGTCCGGCAGCTTCGTCGCGACCCGGGACATGGCCGACAGCGTCCCGCCCGTCCAGGCCGTCTTCTGGCGCTGGCTCATCGCGCTCGCCGCCGTCGCCCCCTTCGCCGCCCGCCCCTTCTGGCGCCGGCGCGCCGTCATCCGCCGCCACCTCGGCTACGTGACCCTCGCCGCGCTCTTCGGCGTCACCCTCTACAACACCCTGGTGCACCAGGCCGGACTCACCACCTCCGCCTCCAACATGGGCATGATCATGGCCGCCTCCCCGGTCCTCATGGCGGTCTACGCCCGGCTCGGCGGCGAGCGCCTCGGCCCGCGCCGGATCGCCGGGATGCTGATCGCCGCCCTCGGCGTCCTGCTGCTCGTCGGCAAGGGCTCGCTCGCCGTCGACTTCTCCGCCGGCGACCTGTGGATGTTCGCCGCCGCCCTGTCCTTCGCCACGTACAGCGCCCTGCTCAAGCGCCGGCCCGCCGAGATCGACCAGCTCGCCTTCCTCTTCGCCACCTTCCTGCTCGGCGCGCTGATGCTGGCCCCCGCCTACGCCGTCTCCCTCGCCGTCCAGGGCGGCTTCGCCGCCCGCCCCGGGACCGTCGGCCCGCTGCTCTACGTCGGCGTGCTCTCCTCCGCCGTCGCCTTCTTCGCCTGGAACCGGGCCGTCTCCCTCATCGGCGCCGCCCGCGCCGGTGTCGTCTACTACCTCCAGCCCGTCTGCGTCGCCCTCCTCTCGTACGCCCTGCTCGGCGAACACCTCGGCCTCGCCGGCGCCCTGAGCATGGCGCTCATCCTCGGCGGGGTGGCGCTGAGCTCCGCCCGGTAGGTTGCGGCCCATGACCGAGTGGGACATCAAGAAGCTCCAGATCCTCCGCACCCTCCGCGACCGAGGCACCGTGACCGCCACCGCGGAGGCGCTCCTGATGACCCCCTCGGCCGTCTCCCAGCAGCTCACCAACCTGTCGAAGCAGCTCGGCGTGCGGCTCCTGGAGGCGCAGGGCCGCCGGGTGCGGCTCACCGACACGGCCCACCTCGTGCTGCGGCACGCCGAGGCCGTCTTCGCCCAGCTGGAGCGGGCCGACGCCGAGCTCGACGCCCATCTGCGGGGCGAGGCGGGCCGGGTGCGGGTCGCCGCCTTCTCCACCGCCGTGCCCGCCCTCGTCGTCCCCGCCGTGCAGGCCCTGCGCACCGCCCACCCCGCGCTCGACGTGCGGATCCGCGAGGCCGAGGCCGCCGAGGCGTACGAGCTGCTCACCGCCGGCGAGGCCGAACTGGCCCTCTCGCTCGCCGCCCACGCGCCCACCGCCCGCGACCCCCAGTTCAGCCGCTTCCCGCTGCTCGCCGACCCGCTCGACGTCGCCCTGCCCGCCGGACACCCGCTCGCCGAGGCCCCGGGGCTCCGGCTCGCCGACCTCTCGGCCGAGCCCTGGATCTACGGCGGCTCGGGCCCCTGGTCGGAGATCACCACCGCCGCCTGCGAGGCCGCCGGCTTCCTCCCCGAGCAGGCGCACAGCGCGGCCGGCTGGACCGCGATCCTCGCCATGGTCGAGGCCGGTCTCGGCGTCGCCCTGGTCCCGCGGATGGCCGCCGCCGAGCGCCGCACCGGGGTCGTCATGCGGGTGCTCTCGGCCGACCAGCCGCGCCGCCACGTCGTCGCGGCCGTGCGGCGCGGCGCCGAGGAGGGGCCGGCCGTGGCCCGGGTGCTGGCCGCGCTGCGGGGGGCCGCCGTGCAGCGGGAGACCCCGGAGACCTTTCAGCAGAACTGAACGGCGACATCGGAAACATTCGATGGACCCGGCCGACGTCACGGCGGCACAGTCGGAGCCATGAGCCTCGACGACACGACCGCCCAGGACCCGCACGCCAACGACGCCGCCCCCTACGCGGGAGGCGACCCCTACGCCGACTACCGGGCCGGGGACTTCCCGTACACCGAGCTGGTCGACCTCGCCGACCGCCGCCTCGGCGCCGGAGTGGTCGCCGCGAACGACGAGTTCTTCGCCGAGCGCGAGAACCTCCTCGTCCGCGAGCGGGCCGTGTTCGACCCCGAGCACTTCGGCCACAAGGGCAAGATCATGGACGGCTGGGAGACCCGCCGCCGGCGCGGCGCCGACGCCGCCCACCCCTTCCCGGCCCCCGAGGACCACGACTGGGCGATCGTCCGCCTCGGCGCCCCCGGCGTCATCCGGGGCATCGTCGTCGACACCGCCCACTTCCGGGGCAACTACCCCCAGCGCGTCAGCGTCCAGGCCACCGCCGTCGAGGGCACCCCGAGCCCCCAGGAGCTGCTGGACGCGAAGTGGGAGGAGCTCGTGCCGCCCACCCCGGTGCGCGGCCACGCCGCCAACGGCTTCACCGTCGACGCCGAGCGCCGCTACACCCACCTGCGGCTGTGCCAGCACCCCGACGGCGGCATCGCCCGGCTGCGGGTGTACGGCGAGGTCGTCCCCGACCCCGAGTGGCTGGACGTCCTCGGCACCCTCGACCTGGTCTCCGTCCTCAACGGCGGCGTCTACGAGGACGCCTCCGACCGCTTCTACTCCTCGCCGACCCAGATCATCCTGCCCGGCACCTCCCGCAAGATGGACGACGGCTGGGAGAACCGCCGCCGCCGGGTGCGCGGCACCAACGACTGGGTGCGCTTCCGGCTCGCCGCCCAGGGCGCCGTCCGCGCGGTCGAGATCGACACCGCCTACCTCAAGGGCAACTCGGCCGGCTGGATCGCCCTCCAGGGCTGCAACGGCGACCCCGACGGCGGCGCCGAGTGGTTCGAGATCATCCCCCGCACCCGTCTCCAGCCCGACACCCTCCACCGCTTCACGCTCCCCGCGCACGCCGTCGTCACCCACGTCCGGCTCGACGCCTTCCCGGACGGCGGCGTCGCCCGGATGCGGCTGCACGGCAGCCTCACCGACGAGGGCGCGGCCGGACTCCGGGCCCGCTACGCCCGGCTGACCGGCTGACGGACGCTCTGGCAGGTCCACGGCAAGAGATCATTAGGCTCTCCGGACATGAGACTCCTCCAGAGAGCGATGGTCGCGCTCACCCTCCTGGTCTCCGCGGTCCTCACGACCGCGGGGCCGGCCGGGGCCGAAGACCTCGTCGAGCCCGCCACCGCGCCGCCCGCGCGCGTCCTCTCGTACAACGTCTGCGGAAACTCGCTGCCCTGCCGGAGCCCGCTGGACCTGCCCACCTGGACCGCCGAGGTCAAGGAACAGACCCTCGCCTGGGACGCCGACGCCCTGATGCTCCAGGAGCTCTGCTTCGGCCAGTGGACCTCGCTGCGCACCGCGCTCGCCGACGCGGGCTACACCGCCGTCTGGGGCTTCACCACCAAGGTCTCCGGCTGCGACAAGTGGGGCACCGACACCGGCTTCGGCCTCGGCGTCTTCGTCAAGGCCCCCGCCGTCGACCGGTACACGGCGAGCCTGACCACCGCCTTCGAGCCCCGCTCGGTGCTCTGCGCGCGGGGGCCCGTCGACGGGCGCACCTCGCTCCTGTGCACCACCCACCTCGACCAGAAGATCACGCCCGACAACGGCTCCTCCCAGGTCATGGCCCACATCGACGGCTGGGCCGGCGGAATCCCGGTGATCCTCGGCGGCGACTTCAACGCCGCCCCGTCCTACCCGGCCCTCGACCCCGTCCGCGCCGGCCTGCCCGGCACCGGACCCTTCGTGGAGGCCGACGCCACCGACACAGGCTTCTTCACCCAGGAGTGCCGGGACAGCGGCGCCACCGCGTGCCGCACGGGCGAGCCCACCACGTACGACGGCAAGAAGTTCGACCACGTCTTCTACAGCGCCCGTGACTTCGGCACCACCCGCGCCGACGCCGTCGAAGCCCCCGACGGCACCGCCCCGCTCTCCGACCACAAGGCGCTGCGCGCCGCCGCGCAGCCGAAGGCCCGGCCCGGCGACCTGACCGGCGACGGGCGGCCCGACCTCCTCGCCGTCAAGGACGACGGCGCCCTGCGCCTCTACCCCGGCACCGGCACCGGAGCGGTCTCCGGGGCGCGCCAGCTCGGCACCGGCTGGGCCGGGGCCGCCGTCAGCCACCGAGGCGACTGGACCGGCGACGGCCGCGAGGACGTCCTCGCCCGCCTCGGCGACGAGCTGTGGGTCTACCCGGTCACCGGCGACGGCGTCCTCGGCACCCGGATCGCCATGGGTGGCCGCCCCACCGGCTGGTCCAACGGCGGCGCCCTCCCGCTGGCCGCCGGGGACGTGGACGGCGACGGCCTGCCCGACGTCCTCGCCCGCAGCACCACCGGCCTCTGGCTGCACCGAGGCGGCCCGGCCGTCGACGGGAGGCCCACCTTCGCGCCCCGCGCCGCCGTCAAGGTCGGCGGCCCCGAATGGGCCGGCTACGACGTGATCCTGCCCGGCGACGTCACCGGCGACGGCAAGGCCGACGTCTGGGGCCGCGACCGCGCCACCGGCGAGATCCGGGCGTACGCGAGCCAGGGCGCCGCCCCGCTCGCCGCCGCCCCCGCCCCGCTCACCGGCGGCCCGCTGGCCGTCGCCGACCGGCGCCTCGCCGTCTCGGCCGGCGACCTCGACGGGGACGGCCTGGCGGACCTGTGGACCACCCGTACCGCCGGCCCGGCCGAGAACCTGGAGTTCCTGCCGGGCACCGCCACCGGCCTCGGCGCCCCGGCCACCGTCGGCACCGGCGGCTGGCAGTGGCTCACCGCGCTGGGCTGAGCAGCCCCCGGCCACGGGGAAGGCCCCGGACCGATGCGGTCCGGGGCCTTCCCTCGTACGGTGCCGGTCAGCCGGCCGAGGCGTCCGCCGCCCGCGCCTTCAGGGCGCGCTCGACGCCCGCGCGGGACTCCGTCACCATGCGGCGCAGCGCCGGCGACGGGTCGTTCGCGGCGATCCACGCGTCCGTGGCGTCCAGGGTGGCCTGCGCGACCTGGAGCGACGGGTAGAGCCCGACCACGATCTGCTGCACGATCTCGTGGCTGCGGGTCTCCGCGATCCCCTTGATCGCGGCGAAGTACTTCACCGCGTACGGGGCGATCAGCTCGCGCTGGTCGGCCTGGACGAAGCCGCCGATCACGGCCTCCTGCACCGCGTTGCCCAGCGTGTCGCCCTCGACGACCTGCGCCCACGCCTCGGCCTTGGCGGCCTCGGTCGGACGGGCCGCGCGGGCCGTCGCCGCGTGGCGTTCGCCCGCCGCGGTGCGGTCGCGCTCCAGCTCCGCCGCGATCTCCGGCTCGTCGATCCGGCCGGTCGCCGCGAGCCGCTGCACGAAGGCCCAGCGCAGCTCGGTGTCGACGGCCAGGCCGTCCACCGCCACGTCACCGGCGAGCAGCCCGGCGAGCACGTCCAGCTCGGCGTCCTCGCGCGCGGTGGCCGCGAAGGCCCGCGCCCAGGCGAGCTGGTGGTCGCTGCCCGGGGCCGCCGCGCGCAGCTGCTCCTGGGCGAAGGCGCCCCATCGGGCCAGGCCCTCGGCGCGCCACTCGGGCGCCGCGTACAGGTCGAGGGCCGCCTTGACCTGGCCCTGGAGCGACTGGACCACGCCGATGTCGGTCTCCTTGGCGATGCCGGACAGGACCAGCGCCAGGTAGTCGCGGGTGGCCAGCTCGCCGTCGCGGGTCATGTCCCAGGCGGAGGCCCAGCACAGCGCGCGCGGCAGCGACTCGGTGAAGTCGCCCAGGTGCGCGGTGACGTTCTTCAGGGACACCTCGTCGAGGCGGACCTTGGCGTACGACAGGTCGTCGTCGTTGAGCAGGACGACCGCCGGACGGGTCTTGCCGACGAGCTGCGGCACGGCGGTCAGCTCGGCCGCCTCGATGTCCAGCTCGACCCGCTCGGTGCGGACCAGCTTGCCGGCCGCGTCCAGGTCGTAGAAGCCGATGGCGATGCGGTGCGGGCGCAGCACGGCCTCGCCCTTGGCGCCGGCCGGCAGCGCCGGGGCGGTCTGGCGGACGGCGAAGGAGGTGACGGAGCCGTTCTCGTCGGTCTCGATCTCGGGCCGCAGCACGTTGATGCCGGCGGTCTCCAGCCACGCCTTCGACCAGGACTTCAGGTCGCGCCCGGAGGTCTCCTCCAGGGCGCCGAGCAGGTCGGTCAGACGGGTGTTGCCGAAGGCGTGCGCCTTGAAGTAGGCCTGCACGCCCTTGAAGAACTCGTCCTGGCCGACGTAGGCGACGAGCTGCTTCAGGACGGACGCGCCCTTGGCGTACGTGATCCCGTCGAAGTTGACGAGCACGTCCTCCAGGTCGTTGATCTCCGCCATGATCGGGTGCGTCGACGGGAGCTGGTCCTGGCGGTAGGCCCAGGTCTTCTCCGCGTTGGCGAAGGTGGTCCAGGCGTTGGGCCAGCGGGTGCCCGCGACGGAGGCCTGGCAGGCGACCGAGGTGTAGGTGGCGAACGACTCGTTCAGCCACAGGTCGTTCCACCACTCCATGGTGACGAGGTCGCCGAACCACATGTGGGCGAGCTCGTGCAGGATGGTCTCGGCGCGCCGCTCGTAGGCGGCGTCCGTCACCTTCGAGCGGAAGACGTACTGGTCGCGGATGGTGACCGCGCCCGCGTTCTCCATCGCGCCCGCGTTGAACTCCGGCACGAAGAGCTGGTCGTACTTGGCGAACGGGTAGGCGTACGCGAACTTCTCCTGGAACCAGCCGAAGCCCTGGCGGGTCACGTCGAAGATGTGGTCCGCGTCGAGGAACTCCGCGAGCGACGGGCGGCAGTAGATGCCGAGCGGCACGACCTGGCCGTCGGGGCCCTCGTACGTCGAGTGCACCGAGTGGTAGGGGCCGACGATCAGCGCGGTGATGTACGTGGAGATGCGCGGGGTCGGCTCGAAGACCCACACGTCGTCCTTGGGCTCCGGCGTGGGGGAGTTGGAGATGACCGACCAGCCGGCCGGGGCCTTCACGGTGAACTGGAAGGTCGCCTTGAGGTCGGGCTGCTCGAAGGAGGCGAAGACGCGGCGGGCGTCCGGCACCTCGAACTGGGTGTAGAGGTAGGCCTGGCCGTCGACCGGGTCGACGAAGCGGTGCAGGCCCTCACCGGTGTTGGTGTACGCGCAGTCGGCGACGACCGTCAGCTCGTTGCGGCCCTCGGCGAGGTGCTTGAGCGCGATCCGGGAGTCCCGGAAGACGGCGGCGACGTCGAGGCTGTGCCCGTTGAGCACGACCTCGTGGACGGCGGGGGCGACGAGATCGATGAAGGTCTCGGCCCCGGCCTCGGCGGAATCGAAGCGGACGGTGGTGACGGACCGGTAGGTGCCGCCCTCCTGCGCACCGGTGAGGTCGAGGTCGACCTCGTACGCGTCCACGGACAGCAGCTTCGCCCGCTGCGCCGCCTCTTCACGGGTCAGGTTTGTGCCAGGCACCCGGTCAACTCCTCGGTTTCGTGACGTTTGGGCCATCCTTCCACGGGGGGTGCGGGCGGCGCACCGCGCATTTCCCAGGGCGAACAAGCGAAGGGCGCCCCTCCCGAAGAGGGGCGCCCTTTGGCGTGTTTCCTGCCGTTTCGGCCCGGGTGTCAGCCCTTGAGCTCGGCCGCGACCAGCTCCGCGATCTGCACCGCGTTGAGCGCGGCGCCCTTGCGCAGGTTGTCGTTGGAGAGGAAGAGCGCGAGGCCGTGCTCGACGGTCTCGTCGACGCGGATGCGGCCCACGTAGGAGGCGTCCTTGCCGGCCGCCTGGAGCGGGGTGGGGATCTCGGAGAGCTCGACGCCCTCGGCGTCCTTCAGCAGCTCGTAGGCGCGCTCGACGCTGATCGCGCGGTCGAAGCGGGCGTTGACCTGGAGCGAGTGGCCGGAGAAGACCGGGACGCGCACGCAGGTGCCGGAGACCTTGAGCTCCGGGATCTCCAGGATCTTGCGGGACTCGTTGCGGAGCTTCTGCTCCTCGTCGGTCTCGAAGGAACCGTCGTCGACGAGCGAGCCGGCCAGCGGCAGCACGTTGAAGGCGATCGGGCGCTTGTAGACGCCGGGCTCGGGGAACGCGACGGCCTCGCCGTCGAAGGTCAGCTGGTCGGCCGCCTCGGCCACGGCGCACGCCTGCGTCTTGAGCTCGGCGACACCGGCCAGACCGGAGCCGGACACGGCCTGGTAGGTGGTGGCGACCAGCGCGACCAGGCCGGCCTCCTGGTGGAGCGGCTTGAGGACCGGCATGGCGGCCATCGTGGTGCAGTTCGGGTTGGCGATGATCCCCTTGGGGCGGTCCTTGATCGCGTGCGGGTTGACCTCGGACACGACCAGCGGGACCTCGGGGTCCTTGCGCCAGGCGGAGGAGTTGTCGATCACGACGGCGCCCTGGGAGGCGACCTTCTCGGCGAGCGCCTTGGAGGTGGCGCCGCCGGCCGAGAAGAGCACGATGTCCAGGCCGGTGTAGTCGGCGGTGGCGGCGTCCTCGACCGTCACGCCGTCCAGGACGGTGCCGGCGGAGCGGGCGGAGGCGAAGAGGCGCAGCTCGTCGACCGGGAAGTTCCGCTCGGCCAGGATCTTCCGCATGACTGTGCCGACCTGACCGGTGGCTCCGACGATTCCGACCTTCACGGGGACTCCTCCGTACGTTTGTGCAGGGTGCTGGCGCTTCCATGATGCGGGTGTCCCGGCCCGCCTTGTCCAATCCATTGTCCAAGGGCCGGGACGGGCCTCGGACACGGGGAGGACGGCGAAGGGGCGGGCGCCGGTTCCGGCACCCGCCCCTCACATGATCACCGGCGTTACGGGACGACGCTCCCGATCACCACGCTGCCGGTGCCGGCGGCGGTGCCGCGGGCGTTCAGCAGGCGGACCTCGCCGAAGAACTGGCGGCCCTCGGGAGCCGCGGCGTTGACCACGACCTCCGCGGAGACCTGGGCGGTGCCGCCGTTGGCCAGCGTGACCGGCTTCGACTCGTCGACCTTCACGGAGCCGAGCGCGGACGAGTAGTACACGTCCTTGTAGTCGTAGCTGGTGCCGCCGGCCGCCTGCACCGAGTAGCCGTCGATGACGACGGTGTAGGTGCCCGGGGCGGGCTTGACCAGGCTGACGGACTCCTCGGAGTCGCCGTCGGCGGACTGGCCGACCTGGACGTCGCCCAGCTTGACCGTGAGGTCGAGGTCGGCGGACAGGTCGGAGGTGTTGCCGATGGCGATGTCGAGCCGCTCGACGCCCTCACCGATGGTGACGGTCTTGATCTGCTGCTCGTGGTGCTGGATGGTCGCCTTCTCGGACTTCTGCGAGCCGAGCGAGCCGCCCTTCAGCCGCCCGTCGAGGGCCGCGAACTCGTTCGAGACCTTCCACGACACGGCCGCCGGGGTGCCGATCTTCGCCTCGGGGACCGTCTGGACGGCCGGGTCGAAGGTGGCGCCGAGCACCGAGACGTTCAGCTTGAACGGGTTGTCCAGGTCCGGCGAGGTGCGGCGGGACTCGACGATGATCTCCCACACGCCCGGCAGCGGGTTGGCGTAGGAGCGCAGGTCCGGACGGCAGGTGTTCGCCGGGTTGTAGTGCGGGTAGCACTGGTTCGTCGCGTTGTCCTCCAGGGCGACGCCGTACGGGTGCTGGGTGATGAACCGGGTCTGGCTCTTCTCCTTCAGCCCGCTCAGCGAGACCTCAAGGGTCTTGGCGCCCTTCGGCACGGTGACGAAGTACGACTTGCTGCTGTTGCGCTGCGTCGTGCTGGTGGCCGAGAAGCCGTAGCCCGGGCCGACCAGGTCGCTGGAGACGACCGAGGTGGCGAGGATCTGCTTGTCGACGCCCTCGGTGCGCTCGTCGTCGGCCTCCAGGATGACGCTGTGCACGCCGGCGGAGGTGGGACGGGCTTCCAGCTTGACGGTGACCGGCTTGTTCAGCGGCAGGCGGACCTCGTCGGAGCCGAGGATCCGGAAGGTGCCGTCGTTGTACTTCAGGTCCAGCTCGTGCTCGATCGACCGGTCCGGGCCGCTCGTGCGCGTGAGGGTGACGTCGTAGACCTTCTTCTGGCCGACCTTGAGGCCGCCCTGGCGGTCGTACACGCCGGTGCCGGTGTGCGGGGCCGGGAAGATCGCGGTGTCGACCGGGGCCTCGACCTTGTAGTCGTGGGCGGTCGCGCCGTCCTTGATCGACTCCCAGGCGTCCTCGATGTCGATGAGGCCGGCGCCCTGCTCGTGGGCCGCGACACCCGGGATGCGCTTCGCCGTCGAGACGAGCGCGGTGCGCAGGGTGAGCGGGGAGAGCGCGATCTTCTTCTGCTTGGCGGCGGAGATCAGCAGCGCGCTCGCGCCCGCCGCCTGCGGCGAGGACATCGAGGTGCCGTTGAGCATGCCGTAGCCGGCGGGCAGCGTGTAGCCGGCCTCGGGGACACTGCCGCCGGCCTGCCAGGTCGGGAAGGTGTTCACGGCCGAGCCGGGGGCGGTGATGGTCGGGGTGAAGCCGCCGTCCTCACGCGGGCCGCGCGAGGAGAAGGGGAACATGGCGTACTTCTTCTCGACGGCGGAGCCGTAGTTCGCGGCCCAGGTCTCCTTGGAGACGGCCGCGCCGACCGACAGGACCTTGTCGGCCAGGCCGGGGTCGCCGATCGTGTTGATGCCGGGGCCCTCGTTGCCGGCCGAGATGACCAGCTGGACGCCGTAGGTGTCGATGAGCCGCGTGTAGAGGCGGGCGCGCACGTTGTCGCCGTCGTTCTGCAGCGGCAGGCCGCCGATCGACATGTTGACGATGTCGACGCCGCGGTTGGCGACGAGGTCGATCATGCCCTCGGTCAGCGCGGTGTTGGTGCAGCCGCCGGTCCAGGTGCAGGCACGGGCGGAGACGATCTTCGCGCCGGGGGCGGCGCCGTTCATCCGGCCGCCGAACAGGCCGTTGGCGGCGGTGATGCCGGCGACGTGGGTGCCGTGCGCGGACTCGACGAGACCGATGTTGACGAAGTCGGCCTTCTTGCCGACCCAGGTGCCGCCCAGCGGGTCCATCGGCACGTCCTTGCGGATCTGCACGACGAACGGGGTCTTCTCGACGACCTCGGTGGCGGGGTTGTCGGTGCCGAAGTAGCCGATCTGGTTGCCGTCCTTGTACGGCTTCATCGGCTCGTTGTTGGTGAAGTCGCCGTCCTGGTCGGTGTCCACCCGCACGGTGCCGGCGACCGGGTCGTACAGCAGGCCGAAGCGGTCGGTGGTGTCGCCGTCCCGGTTGATGTCGCCCGCCGGGTCGCCGCCCGCGGTGACCGACTCGCTGAAGCGGCTCCACTGGTACGAGCCCTCCGGGGCCTTCCAGCTCTGGCCGCCGGCCGTGAACACGGAGCCCGTGACCGGGGTGATCTGGGCGCGCCAGGTGCCGTCGCTCTCGGTGAGCGGGTCGGTGGCGGTGACCCAGTCGACGATCTTGCGCTCGCCGGTGGTGGTCTTCTGCAGGGCCGGGTGGCCGAGGTCGACACCGGAGTCGAGGATGCCGATGGTCACGCCGCGGCCGTCGGCCTTGGGGTGCTCCCTGACGAAGTCGACCGCACCGGTCTCGTGGGAGGGGTTGTACGGGTTGACCGCCGGGGTCTTCCGGTCCGGCGCCGGGTAGGTGCGCTTGACGGTGGTGCCGTCGACCGCGCCCGTGGTGCCGGCGTCCGGGGTCGGGTCGTCCTGCTTGATCTCCGCCTGGAGGTCCACCGACTGCACCGAGGACAGCTTGGTGGCGGCCTTGATGGCGGCGTCGGCCTTGGCGGTCGGCAGGGTGGCCCGGACGTAGCCGAGCTTGTCGTCCTGCTTGCCGACGGAGGCGCCGGGCACCGCGTCGAGCTGGCCGGCGACCTGCTCGGTGGCGCCGGGGGCGGTGGCGACGAGGACGGTGACGTTGGCCTGGCCGGAGGCCTCGGCCTCGGACAGGCGCTGGGCGTCGGTGGCGCCCAGCTTGTCGGCCGGGTCGGCGATCTTCACCGGGGTGGTGCCGGCCGACGGCTCGTCGGCGGCGAGGACCGGAGCGGCACCGGCCGCGACGAGCGCGGTCACGAGGCCGGCGGCGGCGGCGATACGGGCCGCTCGTCTGGTCCCGGAGGTGGAGCGCCCGGGTATGGAGCTCTGCTTTTCGGGGGTGGTCATTTACATCCCTGAATGTGAAAGAAGAGGGTCCGGATTTCGGTACCGGATGACCGCTCAGCCTTTCGCAAATGGCAGGGGTTTGGGGAGAGTTACCGTGAGGCGGAATGCGCACGTGGCATACATCCGCCACTGCGGAAGATGCGCCATGAGGGACGAAAGCCCCCCAACAGGGGCGAGACGACCGCCCGTTGGCGGATGACTCGTCTCCCTTTGGACGATCTTTAGCCTTCCTTGGCGCGCGCGTAGTGGCGCGAGGCCTTGGCCCGGTTTCCGCACGCGGCCATCGAGCACCAGCGGCGGGTGCCGTTCCGCGAGGTGTCGTAGAAGTGCAGGATGCACGCCTCGTGCGCGCAGGCGCGGATGCGGTCCGGGCGGGCGCGCAACAGGTCGAGGTAATCGCGTGCGGCGGTCCAGCCGGGGCCCCAGGCGGGATCCGTGAACTCCGGCTCCTCGCCCGGCCCTTCGGCTGTCAGCGTGGCCCGGATCCGGCCGCGTCCGAGGACCGCGTCGACCCGCGCGGTGGCCTCCGGGTCGCCGGGCCGGTCGACCAGGGCGGCGAGGGCGTCGCGGGCGGTGAGGGCGTGCCGCAGGGTGGCGGCGTCGGCGCGGAAGCGGCCGTCGAGCCCGTTCGAGGCCAGCCAGATCCCCAGGCCCCCGGTCCCGGTGAGCAGGTCCTGCCGGACGCCGTCCGCCATCCAGCGGGTGTTGAGCAGGTCGAGCGAGACGGGCTCGCCGACGAGGGGCCGCGGGTCGGGGACGGTCATGGCGGGCGCCTTCCTCGGCGACGGTTTCCGGACTAACCCCTCAAGGCTACGTGACCGGTTGCGCCCGCCGCTCCCTAACCCTTAAAGTCAAAATGAAAGGTTAGCCCGTCCGATCGCCCTGTCCGGAACCGAGCAGAACCGAGAAGGACCGAGGAGGTCCGTCCGCCATGCGCGCCTATCACTCCGGCTCCCTCGCCGTGCAGGACCGGGTCGGCGTCCGCGACCTCGCCGAGCGCGTCGGCAGGTCCATCGCCCCCGGCATCCGGCCCGTCGCCGCCGCCTTCCTGGAGGCCCAGCCGATGCTCGTGCTCGGCGCCGCCGCCCCGGACGGGCGGGTCTGGGCGGGCCTGCTCACCGGGCTGCCCGGCTTCGCCCGCGCCACCGGCCCGGGCACGCTCTCCGTCGCGGGCGGCCTCCCCGACGGCGACCCCCTGGCCGGCGCCGTCACCGCGGCCGGCACCCCCGTCGGCACCCTCGCCCTCGACCCCCGCACCCGTCGCCGGCTCCGCCTCAACGGCACCGCGCGCCCCAGCGCCCGGGGCCTCACCGTCGAGACGGGTCGAGTTTTCGCCAACTGCCCCAAGTACCTCCAGCAGCGCGAACTGCTCGGCCGGGCGGAGGACTCCCGCCCCGGACCGGTGCGGTACGGGCCCGCCCTCACCCCCGCCCAGGCGGCGCTGGTCCGCGCCGCCGACACCTTCTTCCTCACCACCACCGGCCCCGGCGGCGTCGACACCGGCCACCGCGGCGGCTTCCCCGGCTTCGTCGACCTCGTCTCGCCCGTCGAACTGCGCTGGGCCGACTACCCCGGCAACGCCATGTTCCTCACCCTCGGGAACCTGGAGGAGGACGGCCGCGCCGGCCTCCTCTTCCTCGACTGGGACACCGGCACCACCCTGCGGCTCTCCGGCGTGGCCCACACCGAGTACGGCCCCGAGGGCCGCGCCGTCCGCTTCCGCCTGGACGCGGTGGCGGAGACCCCGCACGCGAGCCCGCTGCGCTGGTCGCCCCCGGTCCCCAGCCCCTCGAACCCGCCGCCGCGCGGGGCGTAGGGCCGGGCGGTCCGGCCCCGCGCCGCCGGACGACCCGCCCGTGTGCTTAGCTCATCTGTTCGCGGAGCCACGCCCGTTCGCTCAGCCTCATCTGTTCGCCGAGCCCCGCCCGTTCGCCAAGTCCCGCCCGTACCTCCCGCCTTGCCCGCGCCTCCCGCCCCGCCCGTACCTCCTGCCCCGCCCGTACCTCCTGCCCTGCCCGCGCCTCCCGCCCCGCCCGTATCTCCTGCCCTGCCCGGTCTCCCGTCCCGCCCGTGCCTCCTGCCCCGCCCGTGCCTCCTGCCCCGAAGGACCGCCCGTGACCGCCGCCGCATCCGCCGACGCCCAGGCCCCCGCGCCCGCCCCGGCGGCCACCGCCGCCCCCGCCACCACTGACGCCCCCGCCCCGGCGGCCCCCGCGGCCCCCGCCCGCCCCTCCGCGCCCCCGCGCCCCGGGCCCCGCGTGCTGTTCGTCTCCACCGCCGTCAGCGTCATCGCGCTGCTGCTGCTCGCCGCCATCGGCGCCGGGCTCCACCAGCCGCTGCTCATCCCGTCGCTCGCCGCGAGCATGGCGCTGGTCGCGGGCGCGCCCGACATACCGCTCGCCCAGCCCCGTTCCGTCATCGGCGGACAACTGCTCTGCGCCCTCACCGGCTTCGCCGTCCTCGCGGTCGCGGGACCCGGCCCCTGGGCCGCCGCCGTCGCCGGCGGCCTCGCGCTCGGGGTGATGTCCGCCGCCCGCGCCCCGCACTCCCCGGCCGCCGCGACCGCCGTCATCGTCGCCCTCCAGGACCCGCCGTTCTGGACCTTCCTCGGCCTGCTCTCGCTCGCCGTCCTCGTCCTCGTCGCCACCGGTGTGGCCGGCGCGCGCCTGACCGGCCGCCGCTACCCCGCGTACTGGATCTGATGCCCGTAACCTCCTTTCATGCAGACCGAGTTGCGGGTGGCGGCCTACGCCGTGTGCGTACGGGACGGACGGCTCCTGCTGGCCCGCTGGGTGGACCGGGCCGGGGTGCGCCGGTGGACCCTGCCCGGTGGCGGCGTCGACCACGGGGAACTGCCCCTCGAAGCCGTGGTCCGGGAGGTCGAGGAGGAGACGGGGTACGCCGCCGAGGCGACCGCCCTGCTCGGCATCGACTCCATCCGGCGGCAGCGGACCCGCCCGCTCGGTGGCTCCTACGACTGGCAGGGGCTGCGGATCCTCTACGAGGCCCGGATCACCGGCGGCGAACTGCGCAGCGAGCAGGGCGGCAGCACCGACCTCGCCGCCTGGCACCCGCTGGAGGCCGTGCCCGCGCTCACCCGCGTCGAACTCGTCGACATCGGCCTCCAGCTCCTGCGCGACCGCCCGCCGCTCGGGCACTCGCCGCTCCACGATCCGGCGAACGGCTGAAAACGGCTCAACCGTCCCGGAGGCGCTCAACCCGCCGCCGGTGCCCCGGGGTCCCCTCCCGTGACCGAAGCAGCGCACCGCAGTACGTACGTCAGGGGAGCCCGCAGAGATGTCAGCCGCACGCACCGCACGCACCGCACGCACCGCACGCACCGCACGCACCGCACGCACCGCACGCACCGCACGCACCGTCCGCACCGTCCTGGCCGCCACCCTCGTGGCCGGCCTTGCCGCCACGGCCCTCGCCTCGCCCGCCCTCGCCGCGGCGCCGCCGAAGCCCTCGCACGCCGCGACCCAGCAGGCGCTGGACGCGCTCGTGGCGGAGGGCGTGCCCGGAGTCGTCGCCCAGGCCCGCGACGGCAAGGACCGCTGGACCGGCACGGCGGGCGACCGTGGGGGGAACGACCGCTTCCGGGTCGGCTCCATCACCAAGACCTTCACCGCCACCGTCCTGCTCCAGCTCCAGGCCGAGGGCCGGATCGACCTCGACGACCCGGTCGAGAAGTGGCTGCCCGGCGTCGTCACCGGCCACGGCCACGACGGCCGCCAGGTCACCGTCCGCCAGCTGCTCAACCACACCAGCGGCATCTACAGCTACACCAGCGACCCCGCCTTCCAGCAGCGGGTCTTCGGCACCGACTTCCTCCAGCACCGCTATGACACCTGGACCCCGCGCCAGTTGGTGGCCGTCGCGATGGCCCATGAGCCCGACTTCGCGCCCGGCACCTCCTGGAACTACTCCAACACCAACTTCGTCCTCGCCGGCATGGTGATCGAGAAGGTCACCGGCCGCCCCTACGCCAAGGCGGTCGAGAACCGGATCGTCAAGCCGCTCAAGCTGCGCGCCACCAGCGTCCCCGGCACCGACCCCCGGATGCGCGGGCCGCACTCCGGCGCGTACTCGAAGCTCGCGCGGGACACCACGGGACCGACGTACGACGTGACCGCCCTGAATCCCAGCATCGCGGGCGCCGCGGGGGAGATGATCTCCGACTCCAACGACCTTCAGACCTTCTACCGGGCCCTGCTCAAGGGCCGGCTGCTGCCGCCGGCCGAGCTGAGGGAGATGACGGACACCGTCGAGATCGGGCCCGGCATGGGCTACGGCCTCGGCCTCATGCGGCAGAAGCTCAGCTGCGGCAAGGAGGTGTGGGGCCACGGCGGCGGCATCCACGGCTCCAGCTCCCAGGCCGTCGCCACCCGGGACGGCGAGCACTCCCTGGCCGGGAACCTCAACGCCGACTGGACGGGCGACAGCCAGACGCTGATCGACGCCGAGTTCTGCGGCACGGCCCCGAAGAAGTAGCGGAAGCCCACCGGGGGTTCAGCGGGGCAGGACGACGACGTAGGCGGCCGGCTGCCGGTCCGGCGCGGCCATCAGGGCCGTCCGGACCACGGTCGCCTGCTGGTCCATGGCCTCGCGCAGCTTGCGCGGGGTGACGTGGACGACGGCGATCCCGAGCCGCTCCAGGTGCTCGCGCTTGCGCGTGTACTCGGACCAGAGCGCGTCGTCGTCCTGCCGGGGCGCCCGGGTGTCCAGCTCCAGGGCGACCGCCTGGTCCGGCCAGTAGGCGTCCAGGCCGCCGAGGTGCGGGCCGCCCGGCAGCCGCAGGTCCACGTTCCACACCGGGTCCGGCAGCCCGAACTCGCGCACCATCGTGTACAGCCGCTCCTCGGCCAGCGAGCGCCCCTCGGCCAGCAGGGCGTCCACCGCGTCCACCACATGCGGCCGGTTGAGCAGCCGGGCCCGGTTCAACTCCCGCACCACCGCCGCCGGTTCGCAGTGTCCGCCGCTCACCGCCTCGGTGAGCAGCCGGCGGACGACGGCCGGGTCGGCGAGCGTCCCGACGGCGTCGGCCAGCGCCCGGGGGACCGGGGCGACGGGCAGGCCGCCCAGCTCCCGGGGGTGCGGCGGCTCGGCCGCGCGGACCACCCGGACCCGGCCGGTGGAGCGCAGCCGCCGGGTGCGCGGCACCAGCACGTCGATCCGGTTGATCATGCCGGCGGGCGGGGTGGCGGTGAAGCCGTGCAGGGCGAGGGCGGCGAGCCCGGTCAGCATCGATCCGGCGCCGGCCAGCTCCAGGGCCTCCCGCAGGCGCTCGTCCCCGCTGCGGGGGAGGGCGGGGAGGGCGGGGAGCGGGGTCTTGGGGGTGTTGTGGTTCATGTCGTCGGTCTTCCGCCGCGCGGACCGCCCCTAACCGCTGTTACGAATCGGTCGCCTAATCAGGACAACTCCGCACTAAAGTACGCGCGTTCGACTGCCGATGAACAGCGGCCCCCGGCGGGCATTCCGCCGGGGGCCGCTGCTCACGAGGGGTCGTCAGGAGGCGCGCCCGTCGCACTCCTGCGCACGCAGCGCACGCGCCAGATCGTCGCGCGACTCCAGCACGAGCCGGCGCAGCGCCGGGGCGGCCGAGGCGTGCGCGGCGAGCCAGGCGTCCGTCGCCGCCAGCGTCTCCGGGGTGTCCTGGAGCGCCGGGAACAGGCCCCGCACCACGTCCATGCCGATCTGGATCGAGCGCTCCGTCCAGATCCGCTCGATGGCCGCGAAGTACTTCTCCGCGTACGGGGCGATCAGCTCGCGCTGCGAGGACTGGGCGAAGCCCGAGATCGTCGCCTCGACCAAGGCGTTGGACAGCGCGTCCGACTCGACGACCTGCGCCCAGGCCTGCGCCTTGACCGCCGCCGAGGGCCGGGCGGCCAGGCAGCGCGCCTGGTGGCGCTTGCCGGTCGCGGTGTCGTCCCGGGCCACCTCCGCGGCGATCCGGGCCTCGTCGGCGCGCCCGCGCACGGTCAGCGGCTCCAGGAACGCCCAGCGCAGCTCCTGGTCGACCTCCAGGCCGTCGATCGCGGCGCCGCCGTCGAGCAGGGCCGTGAGGAGCTGGAGGTCGGCGTCGGAGGAGGCCACCGAGGCGAAGAAGCGGGCCCAGGTCAGCTGGTGCTCGCTGCCCGGCTCGGCCTGGCGCAGCTCGCGCAGCCCGCCCTCGGCGAGCAGCCGGCCGCCCTCGGCGCGCCAGTCGGGCACCGCGTAGAAGGTGACGGCGGTCCGGGTCCAGGCGTGCACCATCTGGAGCACGCCGATGTCGGTCTCGCGGCCCGCGAACTCCAGCGCGATCCGGACGAAGTCGCGGGCCGGCATCAGGCCGTCGCGGGTCAGGTTCCACAGCGCCGACCAGCACAGCGCGCGGGCCAGCGGGTCGGTGAGGTCGCCGAGGTGGGCGCGCAGGGTGGCCAGCGAGCCCTCGTCGAAGCGGACCTTGCCGTAGGTGAGGTCGTCGTCGTTGACCAGCACCAGGTCGGGGCGCTCGGCGCCGGCCAGCTCGGTCACGACGGTGGAGGCGCCGGTGATGTCGAGCTCGGCGCGGGCGTAGCGCACGAGCTCCCCGCCGGTCAGCCGGTAGAGGCCGACGGCGGCGCGGTGCGGACGGGGCTCGTCGCCCTCCTGGAGGACGGCGAGCTCGGTGATCCGGCCCTCGGCGTCGTAGGTGACGGCCGGGGTGAGGGTGTTGACTCCGGAGGTCTGGAGCCAGGACTTGGCCCAGCCCTTCATGTCCCGGCCGGAGGTCTCCTCCAGGACGGTCAGCAGGTCCGCGAGTCGGGTGTTGCCGTAGGCGTGGCGCTTGAAGTAGACGCGGGCGCCCTCCAGGAAGGCGTCCCGGCCCACGTAGGCGACGAGCTGCTTGAGGACGGAGGCGCCCTTGGCGTAGGTGATGCCGTCGAAGTTCAGCTTGGCGTCCTCCAGGTCACGGATGTCGGCCGTGACCGGGTGGGTGGACGGGAGCTGGTCGGCGCGGTACGCCCAGGCCTTGCGGCCGTTGGCGAAGGTGACCCAGCTGTTGGTGAAGCGGGTCGCCTCGGCCAGCGAGAAGGAGCCCATGAAGTCGGCGAAGGACTCCTTCAGCCACAGGTCGTCCCACCACACCATGGTGACCAGGTCGCCGAACCACATGTGGGCCATCTCGTGCAGGATCACGTTGGCCCGGCGCTCGTACGCCGCCTGGGTCACCTTGCCCCGGTAGATGTACTCCTCGCGGAAGGTGACCATGCCCGGGTTCTCCATCGCGCCGAGGTTGTACTCGGGGACGAAGGCCTGGTCGTACTTCCCGAAGGGGTACGGGAAGTCGAAGTTGTCGTGGAAGAAGTCCAGGCCCTGCTTGGTGACCAGGAAGACGTCGTCCGTGTCGAAGTGCTTGGCGAGGCCCTTGCGGCACATCGCGCCGAGCGGGATGTCCAGCTCGGTGCCGTCGGGCAGCACGCGCGTGTAGCGGTCCGTGACGTAGTGGTACGGGCCGGCCACGACACAGGTGATGTACGTGGAGATGGACGCGGTCTCGGCGAACCGCCACACCCCGTCGGTGCCCCGCTCGCCCGCCCCGTTCGACCACACGGTCCAGCCCTCGGGCGCGAGCGCCTCGAAGCGGAACGGCGCCTTGAGGTCGGGCTGCTCGAAGGTGGCGAAGACCCGGCGGGCGTCGGCCGGCTCGTACTGCGTGTAGAGGTAGACCTCGCCGTCCTCGGGGTCGACGAAGCGGTGCATCCCCTCGCCGGTGCGGCTGTAGGCGCAGCGGGCGTCGACCACCAGCTCGTTCTCGTCGGCCAGGCCGTCCAGCGCGATCCGGGCCCCGTCGAAGACGACGGCCGGGTCGAGCGCGCGCCCGTTGAGGGTGACGGCGTCGACGGCGGGGGCGATCAGGTCGACGAACGTGGAGTCGCCCGTGCCCGTGCGGCGGAAGCGGATCGTCGTCACGGAGCGGAACGTGCGCACGTCCTCCGTGGACTCGCCGACCGCCGAGCGCAGGTCGAGGCGGACCTCGTACCCGTCGACGGACAGCAGCTCCGCCCGCTCGTGGGCCTCGTCGCGGGACAGGTTCTCACCGGGCACGGTCACTCCTTCGTGGCTCGTTCGAAACAGCACCGATCCTCCCATGTGCACATGACCGCGCGTACCCGGGGAATGCGCGGCGGGCCGGCGGTGTTGCCGTCAGGCGCACCGCACCCGCCCTTTTCGAGGAGAGACATGTCCGAGACCAGGACCACCGCCGACTTCTTCTTCGACCCCCTGTGCCCCTGGGCCTGGATGACCTCGCGCTGGATGCTGGAGGTGGAGAAGGTCCGCCCGGTGGACGTGCGGTGGAAGGTGATGAGCCTGGCGGTGCTGAACGAGGACCGGCTCGACGAGGTGCCGCCGGAGTACCGCGAGATGCTGGAGACCCAGGCCTGGGGCCCGGTGCGCGTGGTGATCGCGGCCCAGCGGCTGCACGGCGACGAGGTCGTCGGCAAGCTCTACACGGCGCTCGGCACCCGCTTCCACAACAACGGCGAGGGCCCGACCCGCGAGGCGATCGTCGGCGCCCTGAGCGATGTGGGCCTGCCGGAGGAGCTGGCGGACTTCGCCGACAAGGACACCTACGACACCGAGCTGCGCGCCTCCCACAAGGAGGGCATAGACAAGGTCGGCCAGGACGTCGGCACCCCGGTCATCGCGGTCCCCGGCCCGGACGGCGAGGAGGTCGCCTTCTTCGGCCCGGTCGTCACCCCGACCCCGCGCGGCGAGGCCGCCGCCCGGCTGTGGGACGGCACGCTGCTGGTGGCGGCGGTGCCCGGCTTCTACGAGATCAAGCGCACGCGGACGGCGGCGCCCAGCTTCGAGTAGGCGCCCCGGCTCCTCGGACGGAAGAACCCCCGTACGGAAGAACCCCCGCGATTCACGTCATCGCGGGGGTTCTTCTTCATTCCGCCCGCAAGTGAAGGTTGAGAAGACGATCACGAGCAGGACGAACGGGGGGCGCCGGGCGCCCGGGGGGTCAGAACGAGATCAGCGGGATGCTGGCCTTGGCGGCCTGGTAGCGCTTGTTCACGTCCTGCCAGTTCACGACGGCCCACATGGCGTCGATGAAGTCGACCTTCTGGTTCTTGTACTGCAGGTAGAAGGCGTGCTCCCAGGCGTCGAAGACGAGGACCGGGACGGAGCCCTGGCCGACGTTGCCCTGGTGGTCGTAGACCTGCTCGACGATCAGGCGCCCGCTGATCGGCTCGTAGGCGAGCACGCCCCAGCCGGAGCCCTGGGTGGTCGCGGCGGCCTTGGTCAGCTGGGCCTTGAACTTCGCGAAGGAGCCGAAGGACTCGGTGATCGCGTCGGACAGCTCGCCGACCCCGTCGGCGGCCAGCGGCTCGCCGCCGCCCTCGCCGCCCTTCGGGCTGGCCATGTTGTTCCAGTAGATGGAGTGCAGGATGTGGCCGGAGAGGTGGAACGCCAGGTTCTTCTCCAGGCCGTTGATCGCGCCCCAGGCGTCCTTGTCCCGCGCCTCTTCCAGCTGCTCCAGGGTGTCGTTCGCACCCTTGACGTATGCGGCGTGGTGCTTGTCGTGGTGCAGCTCGATGATCTCCGGGTTGATCACCGGCTCCAGGGCCGCGTAGTCGTACGGCAGTTCCGGAAGGGTGTAGATGGCCATGTTGCCGAGCCTCTCGCCGACGTCTTCTTATTGCAACCTTTTTGCAGGTGCAGGCTAACAGTAGATGCTGTCCAAGTTGATCAGACGTCCCGTCATGCGGTCGATCGGACCTTGGGCCTAGGTCCGCCGGACGCGCCGCAGCGCCCCGCCGGGCTTGAGGCTCGGCGGGGCGCTGCGTTCGGGGTGCGGGCTGTCGGGTGCGGGTGTGCCGGGGCGGGGTCAGGCCTCCTCGGGCGCCGTCCCGCGCGCGGCGCGCGTCTTCTGGAGGGCGTAGCCGCCGATCGCGAGCGCCAGCGTCAGGCCGCCCGTCGCGTAGAGCTGCACCCGGGTGCCCTCCTCGCGGGCCATCAGGAAGAAGATGACGGCCATCCCCGCGAGCGCGACCCAGGTCAGCACCGGGAAGCCCCACATCCGCACGACCAGCTTCTCCGGGGCCTCGCGCTCGGTGCGGCGGCGCAGCACCAGCTGGGAGGCGGCGATGAAGAACCAGACGACCAGGATGATCGCGCCGATGGTGTTGAGCAGCCAGATGAAGACGTCGTCCGGGCGCCAGTAGCTCAGCAGCACGCAGGCGAAGCCGAAGACGGAGGAGACCAGCACCGCCGGGCGGGGCACCCCGCCGTAGGTGCGGCCGAGCGCCGCCGGGCCCTGCCGGCGGGCCACCAGGGAGCAGGCCATCCGGGAGGCGCCGTAGATGTTGGCGTTCATCGCGGAGAGCAGGGCGATCAGGACGACCACGTTCATGATCTGGCCGGCCGCCGGGATGCCCAGGTGGTCGAGGGTGGCGACGTACGGGCCCTTCTCGACGACCGCCTTGTCGCCCCACGGGACCAGGGTCACGATGACGGCCATGGAGCCGATGTAGAAGAGCGCGATGCGCCACATCGCCGTGCGGACCGCCTTGGCCACGCCCTGGACGGGGTGCTCGGACTCGGCCGCCGCGATGGTGACGGTCTCCAGGCCGCCGTACGCGAAGACGGAGGCCAGCAGGCCGACGATCAGGCCCTCGGAGCCGTTCGGGAAGAAGCCGCCCGCCCCCGTGAGGTTGGCGGTGCCCGGCGCGTCGGTGCCCGGCAGGACGCCGGTGATGGCGAGGACGCCGATGCCGAGGAAGAGGACGATCGCGCCGACCTTGAGCGCGGCGAACCAGAACTCGAACTCGCCGAAGTTCTTCACCGCCGCCAGGTTGGTGCCGCAGAACACCAGCATGAACAGCGCGACCCAGGCCCACTCCGGGCTGCCCGGGAACCAGCCGGTCATGATCTTCGCGGCGCCGATGCCCTCCAGGCCCACGGCGACGCACAGCAGGAACCAGAAGGCCCAGCCCGCCGTGAAGCCGGCCCAGGGGCCGAGCGCCCGCTCCGCGTGCACGGAGAAGGAGCCGGAGGCCGGGTTGGCCGCCGACATCTCGCCCAGCATCCGCATCACGAGCATGACGAGCACGCCGGATATCGCGTACGCGAGGACGATCGAGGGGCCGGCGGCGGCGATGCCGGCGCCGGAGCCGACGAAGAGGCCGGCGCCGATGACGCCGCCGAGGGCGATCATCGACAGATGGCGCTGCTTGAGGCCGTGCGAGAGGCCCCCGGAGGGGGCTGCGGCGGCGCCGGGCGCGGCGTCCTTGCGGTCGGCCGGAGCGGGCGCGGGAGTCCGGGACATGAGCGGGCCCTGTTCACTAGCTGAGACGGGGAGGGTGGCCCACAGTCTGGGCGCCCGCACCGCTCACAGGGAACGAGTGTCCGCTATACGGTCACCAGGTTCACACAAGGTGAAGATTTACTTCCGCTTCGTGCGCAGTTCCCGCGCCCACGCCACCGCCAGCACCAGTACGGTCGCCCCGCCCGACCACAGCACCTGGGGCCGCGCGCCGTCGTCGGTCAGCATCAGCACCAGCACCGCACCCATCGCCGCCAGCGCCGTCCAGGTCAGCCAGGGGAAGCCCCACATGCGCAGGATCAGCGTCTCGGGCGCCTCCCGCTCGATCCGGCGGCGCAGCCGCAGCTGCGAGACCGCGATCAGCGCCCAGACGAAGAGCAGCACCGCGCCGACCGCGTTGAGCATGTAGAGGAAGACGGAATCCGGCCACTTCAGATTGAGCAGGACGGAGACGAAGCCGAAGGCCACCGAGGCCAGCACCGCCCGGCGCGGCACCGAGCCGCCGGACATCTTCAGCAGCCCCTTGGGCGCCTCCCCGCGCTCGGCCAGCGAGAACACCATCCGCGAGGAGCCGTACAGATTGGCGTTGAGCGCCGACAGCAGCGCCACGAACACCACCACGTTCATGATCTGCCCGGCGCCGGGAACCCCGAGGGAGTCCAGCACCGCCACGTACGGCGACTGGCCCGGCTCGATCGCCGTCCACGGCAGCAGGGCCACGATCACCAGCATCGAGCCCACGTAGAAGAAGAGGATCCGCCACACCGCGCTGCGCACCGCGCGGGCCACGTTGCGCGCCGGGTCGTCCGACTCCGCCGCCGCGATCGTGACGACCTCCAGGCCGCCGAAGGCGAAGACCACGGCCAGCACCCCGGAGATCACCCCCGACCAGCCGTGCGGCAGGAAGCCGCCCTGCCCGGTCAGGTTCGTCAGGCCGACCGGGTCGGTGTCCGGCAGCCAGCCGAGGATCGCCAGCGTGCCCAGGATCAGGAAGAGCACGATCGCGCCGACCTTGAGCGCCGCGAACCAGAACTCGAACTCGCCGAAGTTCTTCACCGCCGCCAGGTTCGTCACGGTGAACACCACCATGAAGAGCAGCACCCAGCCCCACTGCGGGATCCCGGGCACCCAGCCGTGCGCGATCAGCGCCGCGCCGGTGGCCTCCACGGCGAGCACCACCACCAGCAGGAACCAGTAGAGCCAGCCCACCGAGAAGCCCGCCCAGCGGCCCAGCGCCCGCTCCGCGTGCACGGAGAAGGAGCCCGAGGCCGGCATCGCCGCCGACATCTCGCCCAGCATCCGCATGACCAGCATCGCGAGCGCGCCCGCGATCAGATACGAGACGACGATGCCGGGGCCCGCGACCGCGATGCCCGCCCCGGAGCCCACGAAGAGCCCCGCGCCGATCACCCCGCCGAGCCCGAGCATCGTGAGGTGCCGCTGCTTCAGTCCGTGCGAGAGGGGCTCGGGCGCGGGTGCGAGGGGCTCCGGTCCGGGTGCTGGGGCGTCGTGCATGTGGGGGACTCGCGCTCTGGAAGGGTTTATGGAGACCCCACAGTCTCTCCGTTGGGGGGCGTTCGGCGCAAAAGGGACCTCAGGGTGCGAGTCCCCAGTGACAAGCGTCACGTGGCGCGCGGTGTGGCCGGGCGGGTTTGTTTGATCTCCATGAATGACTCAACCCTCGCTTTGTGGGCGGCTGATGGTGATCGGCCGCTCACCCCTGGCATACGGTCGAGCCTGTCCCCACCCGCCCCCCGTCGTCTCACCCCGCGGAGTACCGATGAGCACCGCCATAGCCCCCGTCCGTTCCCTCCGCTCCGGGACGGTCCTCGCCGACCTGATCCCGGCGTCCCGCGCCCGCGAGGTCGCGCTGGTCGTCGGCGGCGCCGCGCTGACCGGCCTGGCCGCCCAGCTCACCGTCCCGGTCCCCGGCTCCCCGGTCCCGGTCTCCGGCCAGACCTTCGCCGCTCTGCTCGTCGGCACCGCGCTCGGCGCCCGCCGGGGCTTCCTCGCGCTCGGCCTGTACGCGGTGGCCGGCATGGCGGGCCTGCCCTGGTTCGCCGAGGCGAGCTCCGGCTGGTCGATGCCCTCCTTCGGCTACATCCTCGGGATGCTGCTGGCCGCCACCGTCGTCGGCGCGCTCGCCCGGCGCGGCGCGGACCGCTCGGTGCTGCGGACCGCGGGCACGATGGTGCTCGGCTCGGCCGTCATCTACGCGGTCGGCGTGCCGTACCTGGCCCTCGCCACCGGCATGACCCTCGGCCAGGCCGTCGCCGCCGGTCTCGTCCCCTTCCTCGTCGGCGACGCCCTCAAGGCCGCCCTCGCGATGGGCGCGCTGCCCGCCGCCTGGAAGCTCGTCGGCCGCAAGGGCTGACGGCACCGCCGTACGCATGGGTGAGGCCCCGCCGGACCGGCGGGGCCTCACCCATGTCATGCGGGGGTGTCAGTCCCGCTCGGCCGCCGGCGCGTCCCGCTTCACGAGCCGCTCCTTGACCACCGCGACCGCCAGTACCAGCGCGGCCACCAGCAGCGAGAGCAGCACCTGCTCCCGGTTGGCGCCGCCGTCGTAGACCATGTAGCCGAGCACGGCGACGATCATGGCGATGGTCACCCAGGTCAGGTACGGGAAGAGCCACATCCGCACGACCAGCTTCTCGGGCGACTCGCGCAGGATGATCCCGCGCATCCGCAGCTGGGTCACGCAGATGACCAGCCACACGAAGAGGGCGACGGCGCCGGAGGCGTTCAGCAGGAAGGCGAAGACGGTGTCGGGCCACTTGTAGTTGAAGAAGACCGCGACGAAGCCGAAGACCACCGAGGACAGGATCGCCGCCCGGGGCACGCCCCGGGCGCTGGTCCGGGTGAAGGCGCGGGGCGCGTCGCCGCGCTGGCCGAGCGAGAAGGCCATCCGGGAGGCGGTGTAGAGGCCCGAGTTCAGGCAGGACAGGACGGCGGTCAGCACGATCACGTTCATGACCTGGCCGGCGTTCGGGATGCCGATGGAGTCGAGGGCGGCGACGTACGAGCCCTTCTCGACGATCGACGCGTCGTTCCACGGCAGCAGGGTGAGCACGACGAAGATCGAGCCCAGGTAGAAGACGCCGATCCGCCAGATCACGCTGTTGGTGGCCTTGGTGACGGCCCGCTGCGGGTCCTCCGACTCCCCGGCGGCCAGGGTGACGATCTCGCTGCCCATGAAGGAGAAGACCACCATCAGCACACCGGTGAGCACGGCGCCCGCGCCCATCGGGAAGAAGCCCCCGGCGTCGGTGAGGTGCGCGAAGCCCGCGCCCGGGTTGTCGGAGCCCGGCAGCACGCCGAAGACCGCGAGCAGGCCGATGACGACGAAGGCGCCGATGGCGACGACCTTGATGCCCGCGAACCAGAACTCGAACTCTCCGTACGAGGCGACGGAGGCGAGGTTGGTGGCGGTGAGCACCACCATCACGATGAGGGCCCAGCCCCACTGCGGGACGGCCGGGACCCAGCCCTCCAGGATCTTGGCGCCGGCGGTCGCCTCGACGGCGAGCACGACCACCCAGAAGAACCAGTACAGCCAGCCGATGGTGAACCCGGCCCAGCGGCCGAGCGCCTGGTCCGCGTAGGCGGAGAAGGAGCCGGAGGAGGGGCGGGCGGCCGCCATCTCGCCGAGCATCCGCATCACGAAGACGACCATCGCGCCGACCAGCGCGTACGACAGGAGGATGGCGGGGCCGGCCGCGGCGATGCCGGAGCCGGAGCCGACGAAGAGGCCGGCGCCGATCACGCCGCCGATGGCGATCATCGAGAGGTGACGGTTCTTGAGGCCCGCCTGGAGGCCGTTCGAGCCGTCGGGCCGGCCGCCGGGCTGTCCTGCGGACTGCCGCGCGCCACCGGTGGTTCCGGTGTCGCCGCCTTCCTTCGCCAGGGTCGGTTGCGTGTTCATGGACGCTTCCTTAGGTGTGGGGGCTGCTCGGGTCGCGAGCTGGAGACATGTAACCCGGAGTCCGATCGGTACGGAAGGGATGACTCCGGATCGTGATTCAGGAGAGATTCGGGACAAAAGGTCCGGACCAGACGGGACCAAGGTCCCGACCCCGCTGACCGCTACCCCGTCCCCGCCGTGCCACACTCGGAGCCATGCGCGTCTACCTCGGCTCCGACCATGCCGGCTACGAACTCAAGAACCACCTCGTCGAATGGCTGAAGGCCCACGGCCACGAGCCCGTCGACTGCGGTCCCCACATCTACGACGCCCTCGACGACTACCCGCCGTTCTGCCTGCGCGCCGCCGAGAAGACGGCCGCCGACCCGGACAGCCTCGGCATCGTGATCGGCGGCTCCGGCAACGGCGAGCAGATCGCCGCCAACAAGGTCAAGGGGGTGCGCGCCGCCCTCGCCTGGAGCGAGCAGACCGCCGCCCTCGGCCGCGAGCACAACAACGCCAACGTCGTCTCCATCGGCGGCCGGATGCACACCCAGGAAGAGGCGACCAAGTTCGTCGAGATCTTCCTCTCCACCCCGTACTCGGGCGACGAGCGCCACACCCGCCGCATCGACATGCTCTCCCGCTACGAGGAGACCGGCGAGCTCCCGGCGATCCCGGCCCACCACCCGCAGCACGAGGCCTGATCAGCACCCATGCCTGAAGGGCACACGATCCACCGGCTGGCCGCCGACTACCGGGAACGGTTCGGCGGCCGGCCCGTGCGCGCCTCCAGCCCCCAGGGCAAGTTCGCCGACTCGGCCGCCCTGCTCGACGGCGCGGTCCTCACCGCCACCGAGGCCCACGGCAAGCACCTCTTCCTCGGCTTCCCCGGCGAGGAGTGGATCCACATCCACCTGGGCCTCTTCGGCAAGGTGAACTTCGGCGGCACACCCGCGCCGCCCGCGACCGACACCGTCCGGCTGCGCCTCGCCAACCCCGAGGCGTACGTCGACCTGCGCGGCCCGACCACCTGCGCGCTCATCACCGACGCCGAGAAGCACGCGATACACGAGCGGCTCGGCCCCGACCCGCTGCGCCCCGACGACGACCCCGGCCGGGCCTGGCGCCGGATCTCGAAGTCCCGCACCACGATCGCCGCCCTGCTCATGGACCAGAAGGTCATCGCCGGGGTCGGCAACGTCTACCGCGCCGAGGTCCTCTTCCGGCACGGCATCGACCCGTACCGCGCGGGCCGCGACCTGCGCGCGGCGGAGTGGGACGCGATCTGGGCCGACCTCGTCCCGCTGATGCGCGAGGGCGTCCGGCTCAACCGCATCGACACCGTCCGCCCCGAGCACACCCCCGAGGCGATGGGCCGCCCGCCCCGCGTCGACGACCACGGCGGCGAGGTCTACGTGTACCGCCGCGCCCACCTCCCGTGCCTCGTCTGCGCCGAGGAGATCCGCACCGCGGACCTCGCCGCCCGCAACCTCTTCTGGTGCCCCCGCTGCCAGCCGGCGTGACGCGGAGCCGGCCCTGCCCCCGGGAGGGCACGGCCGGCCCCGGCCCGGCTAGAAGCCGTGCGGCAGCCACGGCGCGACGGGGGAGCCGAAGGCGACCGACGCCTCCACCAGCGCCCCGTCCCGCAGCTCCCGCACCCGCCCCGCGGCGGCCAGCGAGACCAGCGACACCCCGCCCAGATACGCCGTGCCCAGCTCCCGTACGGACAGCGCCAGATCGGCCGCGTCCTCGGTACGGGCGCACACCGCGCCCTTCGCGTCCCCGGTCAGCCGCCACCGCCCCGCGTTCCACGGACAGAACGCGTCCTCGACCTCGAACACCACGTCCACCGGCGCCTGGTACGTCCGCGCCTCCAGCGCCGCGCCCAGCTCCACCAGCCGCACGTGCAGCGCGTCCCGCAGCGACACCTGGCACCGGCGCACATCGCTCACCAGGTGCTGCCAGGCGTCGTCCACCGGACGGCTGTGGATCCGCACCCGCGAGGTCAGGTCCACCGAGCACAGGAACCGCCACAGCGCCCCCTCCGCCGCCGGATCCAGCCCCGCGAGCTGGTGCAGCAGCACGGAGCCGTCCGAGCCGTTGAACGACCAGTCCGGCTTGATCGCGTACAGCGCGAAGCCGACGACCTCGCCCCCGCGCTCCGCCAGCACGCACAGCCGAGGCGAAGCCCCCTCCCGCTGGTCCGGCGGGTCCAGCAGCGCCAGCTTCTCCCAGCCGGGCCGCCGCTCCAGCATCCCGGGGCGGCCCGGGACCAGGCGCGCGTACACCGCCTCACAGGCGTCCAGCGCCTCCGCCGGCGCCGCGTACCGCAGCGACACCTCGTCCGCGCCCGGCGGCGGGGTCAGCCGCACCCGGGTCGTGTCCAGGGTCGCCCGCGCCGACAGCACCGCCACCCCGTAACCGAACCGCCCGTAGATCTCCGGCTCCGAAGCCGTCAGCACCGCGAGCGGCTCGCCCGCCGCCCGCACGTCGTCGAGCTGCCGCCGCATCATCGAGGTCAGGATCCCGCGCCGCCGGTGCGTCGCGGCCACGCTCACCATCGTCACGCCGGCCGCCGGGACCGCCGCCCCGCCCGGCACCGTCAGCCGGAACGAGTACGCCCCCGCCGTGCCGACCCAGCGGTCTCCGTCCCAGGCGCCGATCGACCGCTCGTACTCCGTCAGCTCCCGCCAGAGCCTCCGCTCCTCCGGCGCCTCCGGAACCCCGCCGAAGGCGAGCTCCAGCACGCCGAACCAGTCGTCCCACTCGGCCGGGTCGAGAACCCGCAGTTCAGTAGTCATATGCCATCGATATCAGCGCCCCCGCGTCCGTCGCGACCCGGTTTCGGATGCCATGTCACCTGGGTCCCCCTGCACGAGGGCCGATCGGGTGGATAGGGTCCAAGCCAATGACACCTCGCGGCGGAGTGGACTCGTACCCGGCCCGGATGCGCAAGAGCGCCCACCGGGTCCGCATCGCGCTGCGCCGCTCCGGGGTCGACTACTTCCGGGGCGACGGCTCCGACTGGATCGCCCTCGCCGGACTCCTGCTCACCATCCCCGCCATCACCGTCGGCACCCTCCTCAACCCGGTGTGGTGCTCGCCGGTCGCCCTCGCCCTCCCGATCGTCGCCGGCGGACTGCTGCTGCGGCCCGCCAGCCTGCTCGGCCTGTACGCCGCCGCCGCGGGCGCCCTCATCGTCGAGTCGCTCGTCCTCGGCCCGTACACCGAGGGCCCCGCCCGGGTCACCCCCGGCACCGTCCTCGTCGTCGCCGCCTGCGGACTCTTCGGCCTGCTCATCGCCCAGTTCCGGGCCCGCGTCGGCGTGCCCTGGCGGCGCGGCGGCACCATGCTCTTCGACCTGCGCGAACGCATCCGGGTGCAGAGCGCCCTGCCCCGCCTGCCGCAGGGCTGGCACCGCGAGATGGCGCTGCGCCCGGCGGGCGGCCAGTCCTTCTCCGGCGACTTCGTCGTCGCCGCCCGCACCAACGGCGGACGCACCCTGGAGGTCCTGCTCACCGACGTCTCCGGCAAGGGCATGGACGCGGGCTCCCGCGCCCTGCTGCTCTCCGGCGCCTTCGGCGGACTGCTCGGCTCGCTGCCCCCGCACGGCTTCCTGCCCGCCGCCAACGGCTACCTGCTGCGGCAGGACTGGGACGAGGGCTTCGCCACCTCCATCCACCTCGTCCTCGACCTGGAGTCCGGCGACTACGAACTCCTCTCCGCCGGCCACCTGCCCGCCCTCCAGCTCCACGCGGGCAGCGGACGCTGGGAGGAGAAGTCCGGCGAAGGGCCCCTCCTCGGCGTCTACGACGGCGCCGAGTTCCACCCGGTCAAGGGCTCCCTGCGCCCCGGCGACGTCCTCATGCTCTTCACCGACGGCCTCGTCGAGGCCGCCGACCGGGACATCGCCGAGGGCATCGACCGCCTCACCGGCGAGGCCGACCGCTATGTCGCGGCCGGCTTCGAGGGCGCCGCCTGGCACCTCATCGAGGCATGCGCCAAGGACGTCAACGACGACCGCGCCCTCCTCGTCATCAGCCGCACCGGCTGACCCGCCGGGCCGGGGGTAGGGGTGCCCCCACCCCCGGGAGACCGGCCGCCACCATCGCCGTGACCTGCGCGAATCCGTACGTTCGAAGAGTCGACGAGGCGTCGGCCGCTCATTCGGGAACGCGGCCAGAAACGCGCCCAGGAACGCACGGAGGACACCCATGGCCCCCCACACCGCCCCCGGCACGGCAGCCGTCGAACTGACCGGGGTACGGCGCCGGTACGGCAAGGGGGCCGGCGCCGTCCACGCCCTGCGCGGGATCGACCTGCGCCTCGCCCACGGCAGCTTCACCGCCGTCATGGGCCCCTCCGGCTCCGGCAAGTCCACCTTCCTCCAGTGCGCCGCCGGACTCGACCGCCCCACCGAGGTTCTCCGACGCCCGCGCCCTCGCCCTCTCCGGCCACCCCCACACCGTCGCCGCCATCGCCGTCCTGCCCGCACCCGGCACCACCCCCGCCGCGCTCGCCGCCCAGGTCACCCAGGCCCTGGACGGCAAGGCCCGGGTGCACACCGGCGACGATCGCGCCCGCGCCGAGGGCGCCGCGCTGCCCGCCGCCGAAGAGCTCCTCATCGGCCTCGGCGGCTCCTTCGGCGGCACCGCCACCCTCGTCGCCGTCTTCACCGCCACCGGGACCGTCGCCCTGTCCGTCGGACAGCGCTCCCGCGAGTTCGCCCTGCTGCGGGCGATCGGCGCGACCCCGCGCCAGCTCCGCCGCTCGATCGCCACCGAATCCCTGCTGGTCGCGCCGCTCGCGGGCGCCCTCGGCTGCCTTCCGGGCCTGGCGCTCGCCACCTGGTGGTTCGGCCGGCTCCAGGAGAAGGGCGCGATCCCCGACGGCGTCCGCCTGGACACCGGCCCGCTGCCGTTCGCCGCGGCCGTCGCCGCCACCGCGCTGACCACGCTGTTCGCCGGACTCGTCGCCGCCCGCCGCCCTGGCCCCGCTCGGCACGGTCGCCGACGCCACGGGCTGGTCGGCGGCGCGGAGTCGGGACCGCGAGCTCAACGCCTGGGCCAACACCACGATGGCCGCGGTCCTCGGCGGCTTCGCGGCGGTCGCCGCCGCCAACACCCTGGTGATGGGAGTCCTCGACCGGCGCCGCGAACTGCGCACCCTGCGCCTGGTCGGCACCACCCGGCGCCAGGTGCTGCGCATGATCCGCTGCGAGGCGCTGCTGGTCACGGGCGCGGGCGTGGCGCTGGGCACGGGCATCGCCCTGGCGACCCTGATCCCGATGGCCAACGGCCTCACCGGAGAGGCCCCGTACATCCCACCGCTCCTGTACGGCTCCTTCGTGGCGGCCACGCTCGCCCTGGGCCTGGCGGCGACGGCCCTGCCCGCACGAGCCGCACTACGCTGACGCCCATGACGGCCACCCCGCCCCGGTACCTCATCCTCCCCGAGATCGAGACCCTCGCCGTCGAGGCCCACGCGGGCCAGACGGACAAGGCGGGGCGCCCGTACGCGGAACACCTGCGCGCGGTGGCCGAAGGGGTACGGGCCCGGGGCGGCGACGAGCACCAGATCGCGGCGGCGTGGCTGCACGACTCCGTGGAGGACGACGCGCTGCCGGAGCGGTGGCTGGCGGGGGCGGCCCTGCCGCCGGAGGTCAAGGCGATGGTCCGCGCGCTCACCAAGCGCGCGGGGGAGGACCTGGCCTCCTACACGGCCCGGATCCTGACCACCCCCGGCGCCCTCCTGGTGAAGGAGGCGGACCTCGCCCACAACGCCGATCCGGCCCGCCTGGCCCGCCTCGACCCCCCGACCCGGGAGCGCCTGACCGCCAAGTACACCTACGTCCACGCCCTGTTGGGGCTGACCCCGCCGACCTGATCCAGACGAATCTCGTCAGGTTGGCCGGATTTCTACAGCGACGATTGGCCACCCGCCCCTGCTGGGAAGGTAGTTGATGGCACGATAGATGCGGCGGGGGTGTTCTGTGGCGTGCGCTCCCGGGCGGCAAGGCGAAGACCGACCGAGGGTGTGATCAGTTGTGGCCATTTCACTGTCTGTGGTGCTGCTGTTGGCGATCATCCTGGTGGTGCTGATCCGCGGCGGAAACCTGAAGGCCGGCCCGGCCGTCGTCGCGGTCCTGTTCGGCTTCTTCCTCGCCTCGACGGGCATGGCCGACGACATCCAGCGCTTCCTGGACTCGATAACGCAGACGGTCGGCTCCATCAAGTTCTGACGAGGTCACCCCTTCTTGGTGACGGCCTTCTTGGCCGGAACCTTCTTGACGGACTTCTTGACGGCCTTGGCGGGCGCCTTCTTGGCGGGCGCCTTGCCGGCGGCCTTGGTCGCGGGCTTGGCCGGAGCCTTCTTGACGGACTTCTTGACCGCCTTGGCGGGCACCTTCTTGGCGGGCGCCTTCTTCGCGGCGGGCTTGGCGGGGGGCTTGGCGGCACTCTTCGAGACCTTGGGCTTCTCGGCGGCCTTGGTCTTGGTCTTGGGGGCCGGCTTGGCAGCGGGCTTGGGCTTGGTCGTGGCGACGGGCTTCGTCTTCGCCTCGGCCTTGCCCTTCGCCTCGGCCTTGCCCTTCGCCTCGGCCTTGCCCTTCGGCTCGGCCTTGGGCTTCGTCTTCGGCTTGCCCGTCGACCACTTGAGCTCGATCTCCAGCTCGATCTCGCCGTCCTCGATCTCGACCTCGACCTCGCCGGCGAGCTCGTCGGGGATCCGCAGCGCCAGGGTCCCGGCGCCCAGCCGCAGCTCGGCCTCCCCGCCCTTCCGGAGCGCCTGGGCGAGCGCCGCCAGCTGGTCGGCGGCCTCCAGCCGGGACAGTGCGCGCTTCTGTTCGAACTTCAGGTCCTTCATGACTGCCTCCGGCCCGGGGTGGTGCGGGAAAGCCCAATAAAACGGACAGCGCCCATTCTTCAACCCCCGTCCACGCCCGGCATCCCGCGCACCGCCACAGGAATGACGCCCCCCGGCACGGGCGGCGCGGGCGAACGGAAAGAGCCGGTCCCGTGGATCACGGGACCGGCTCTGACCGGGCGTCTCTGCCGTATGGAGCGGGCGACGGGAATCGAACCCGCGTAGCTAGTTTGGAAGACTAGGGCTCTACCATTGAGCTACGCCCGCACAGTGCACGCCGGGCGGATGGCCGCGGCGACGGACGCCATCGTAGCGGGTCCTCGCAGGTCCCCGCACACCCCTCGGGAAACGGGGACGTCGGACGGTCTCCGTCCATGTACCCTACGTGTCGCACCGACGGGGTGTGGCGCAGCTTGGTAGCGCGTCCGCTTTGGGAGCGGAAGGCCGTGGGTTCAAATCCCGCCACCCCGACCAGCCAAGATCACATTGTGGGCCGTGAGGCGCTTGCGGTTACTATGCAAGCTGCGTGCCCGTGTGTCTCTCTGACCGGGCCGATCGGCCGGAACCGCCCCCAGGCGGTACCGGCGCAACCCAGGAATCAGCCACCAAGGAGACCGAACCGTGAAGAGCGCCGTGGAGACCCTGAACCCGACCCGGGTTCGGCTCACTGTCGAGGTGCCCTTCGAGGAGCTCAAGGACAGCCTCGACGCGGCGTACAAGAAGATCAACCAGCAGGTCACGGTCAAGGGCTTCCGTAAGGGCAAGATCCCGGCTCGTGTGATCGACCAGCGGTTCGGCCGTGGTGCGGTGCTGGAGGAGGCCGTCAACGACGCGCTCCCGAAGTTCTACACCGAGGCGGTCAACGAGGCCGAGGTCAACCCGCTGGGCCAGCCCGAGGTCGACATCACGGAGCTGAAGGACGGCGAGCTGCTGGCCTTCACCGCCGAGGTCGACGTCCGCCCGGCCATCGAGATCCCGGACTTCTCCGGCATCGAGGTCGAGGTCGACGCCGTCGAGGTCACCGACGAGGACGTCGAGAAGTCCGTGGAGCAGCTCCGCGAGCGCTTCGCGTCGACCAACCCGGTCGAGCGCGCCGCCGCCGAGGGTGACGTCGTCACCATCGACCTGGAGGCCAAGGTCGACGGCGAGGTCCTGCCCGACGGTGTCGCCAGCGGTGTCTCGTACACCATCGGCTCCGGCGAGCTGCTCGACGGCATCGACGAGGCCGTCACCGGCCTGGAGGCCGGCGGCGAGGCCACCTTCACCTCGCAGCTGAAGGGCGGCTCCGCCGAGGGCAAGGACGCCGAGGTCACCGTCAAGGTCCTCACCGTCGCCGCCCGCGAGCTCCCCGAGCTGGACGACGAGTTCGCGCAGCTCGCCTCGGAGTTCGACACCCTCGACGAGCTCAAGGCCGACAGCCGCAAGCGCCTCGAGAACATGAAGCAGTTCGACCAGGCCACCCAGGCCCAGGAGCGCGTGCTGGAGAAGCTCCTGGAGCTCGCGGAGATCCCCGTCCCCGAGAAGCTGCTCGAGGACGAGATCAACACCCGCAAGCACAACCTGGAGCACCACCAGCTCGGCCAGATGGGCCTGAGCCTGGAGAAGTACCTGGAGTTCCAGGGCAAGACGGTCGAGGAGTTCGACGCCGAGACCAAGGACCAGGCCGTCAAGGGCATCAAGACCCAGTTCATCCTCGACGAGCTGGTCAACAAGGAGAAGCTGAACGTGGAGCAGGAGGAGCTCACCGAGCACCTCATGCGCCGCGCCGCCTCCTCCGGCATGTCCCCCGACCAGTTCGCCCAGGCCGTCGTCCAGGGCGGCCAGGTGCCGATGCTGGTCGGCGAGGTCGCCCGCGGCAAGGCGCTCGCGCTGGTCGTCGAGGCCGCCAAGGTCGTCGACACCAACGGCGTCGAGGTCGACCTGTCCGACGAGGACGAGGAGCAGGCCGCCGAGACGGTCGAGGCCGTCACCGGCGACGCCGAGGTCTCCGAGGAGAAGTAAGCCTCACCCGGGGGGACGCGGGCGGCCCCGGCCGCCCGCCGAGCCCCGCGCCACGGGCCCGTACGCACGGCTGTGCGTCCGGGCCCGTGGACGTATCCGCGCACGGATTATGCGCCCCCAACTACCTTGCGCTCCCAGCGAACAGTTCGGGAACCGGGATGGCGTTGTCCCACCTGCGCGTTAGGGTCCATGAATACGAGGGCAGTGCCCTCCGAACGAGACGCTGAGACGGCCCTGGCCGTCGGAGACGAGCAGGTGGATACGTGACGAATCTGAAGCCTTACGCCGCGGGTGAGCCGTCCATCGGTGGCGGCCTCGGCGACCATGTCTACAACCGGCTGCTCGGCGAGCGCATCGTCTTCCTCGGCCAGCAGGTCGACGACGACATCGCCAACAAGATCACCGCCCAGATGCTCCTCCTGGCCGCCGAGCCGGAGAAGGACATCTACCTGTACATCAACAGCCCCGGCGGCTCCGTGACGGCCGGCATGGCCGTCTACGACACCATGCAGTTCATCCCCAACGACGTCGTGACCATCGGTATGGGCATGGCGGCGTCGATGGGCCAGTTCCTGCTCACCGCCGGCACCCCCGGCAAGCGCTTCGCCCTGCCGAACACCGACATCCTGATGCACCAGGGCTCCGCCGGCATCGGCGGCACCGCCTCCGACATCAAGATCCAGGCCGAGTACCTGCTCCGCACCAAGAAGCGCATGGCCGAGATCACCGCGCACCACTCCGGCCAGACCGTCGAGGCGATCATCCGCGACGGCGACCGCGACCGCTGGTTCACCGCGGAGGAGGCCAAGGACTACGGCCTCATCGACGACATCATCACGCACGCCGCGGGTGTTCCGGGCGGCGGCGGCACGGGCGCCTGAGCGCCGGCAGCCCGCCGAAGAGCCCCAGCCCCCCGAACGCCACCAGGACGGTGAACACCCAGATGCAGAACAACCTCTCCGCGAGCGGCCTCTACACCGGCGCGCCGATGGACAACCGCTACGTGGTCCCGCGCTTCGTCGAGCGCACCTCGCAGGGCGTGCGCGAGTACGACCCGTACGCGAAGCTCTTCGAGGAGCGCGTGATCTTCCTCGGCGTCCAGATCGACGACGCCTCGGCCAACGACGTCATGGCGCAGCTGCTGTGCCTGGAGTCGATGGACCCGGACCGCGACATCTCGATCTACATCAACAGCCCGGGCGGCTCCTTCACCGCCCTCACGGCCATCTACGACACGATGCAGTTCGTGAAGCCCGACATCCAGACGGTCTGCATGGGCCAGGCGGCCTCCGCCGCGGCCGTGCTGCTCGCCGCCGGCACCCCCGGCAAGCGGATGGCCCTGCCCAACGCCCGGGTGCTGATCCACCAGCCCTCCGGCGGCACCGGCCGTGAGCAGCTCTCCGACCTGGAGATCGCGGCCAACGAGATCCTCCGGATGCGCGACCAGCTGGAGAACATGCTGGCCAAGCACTCCTCGACGCCGATCGAGAAGATCCGCGAGGACATCGAGCGCGACAAGATCCTGACGGCCGAGGACGCCCTGGCGTACGGCCTGGTCGACCAGATCGTCTCGACCCGCAAGAGCACGGCCGCCGCCGCGCACTGACGCCCGACCTTCCCCTGGCACGGGGCATGTGGCCGAATCCCGACCATGTGAACCGTGCCAAGGGGGGCCCGAACGGGGGGCCCGGCAAGGTACCGTCGAATATGAGGCACCAGGAGTCGCTGAACCAGGCGCTCCCAGGCGAAGGGGAAGCACCTCGTGGCACGCATCGGTGATGGCGGCGATCTGCTCAAGTGCTCGTTCTGCGGAAAGAGCCAGAAGCAGGTGAAGAAGCTCATCGCGGGACCCGGTGTGTACATCTGCGACGAGTGCATCGACCTCTGCAACGAGATCATCGAAGAGGAACTGGCGGAGACGAGCGAGGTGCGCTGGGAGGAACTTCCCAAGCCCCGCGAGATCTACGAGTTCCTGGAGGGCTATGTCGTCGGCCAGGAGCCGGCGAAGAAGGCGCTCTCCGTCGCGGTGTACAACCACTACAAGCGCGTCCAGGCCGGCGAGAACGGCGGCGCGCAGGGCCGGGACGACGCCATCGAGCTGGCGAAGTCCAACATCCTGCTGCTCGGCCCGACCGGCTCCGGCAAGACGCTCCTGGCCCAGACGCTGGCCCGGATGCTCAACGTCCCGTTCGCCATCGCGGACGCGACGGCGCTGACGGAGGCCGGCTATGTCGGCGAGGACGTCGAGAACATCCTGCTCAAGCTGATCCAGGCGGCGGACTACGACGTCAAGAAGGCCGAGACCGGGATCATCTACATCGACGAGATCGACAAGGTCGCCCGGAAGAGCGAAAACCCGTCGATCACGCGCGATGTCTCGGGCGAGGGCGTACAGCAGGCGCTCCTCAAGATCCTGGAGGGCACCACCGCCTCCGTTCCGCCGCAGGGCGGCCGGAAGCACCCGCACCAGGAGTTCATCCAGATCGACACGACGAACGTGCTCTTCATCGTGGGCGGCGCCTTCGCCGGCCTGGAGAAGATCATCGAGTCGCGGGCGGGCGCCAAGGGCATCGGCTTCGGGGCGACCATCCGCTCCAAGCGTGAGATCGAGGCGAGCGACCAGTTCCAGGAGGTCATGCCGGAGGACCTGGTGAAGTTCGGGATGATCCCGGAGTTCATCGGCCGTCTGCCCGTCATCACCTCGGTCCACAACCTGGACCGCGAAGCCCTCCTGAAGATCCTCGTCGAGCCGCGCAACGCGCTGGTCAAGCAGTACCAGCGCCTCTTCGAACTCGACGGCGTGGAGCTGGACTTCGACCGCCCGGCCCTGGAGGCCATCGCCGACCAGGCGATCCTCCGCGGCACCGGCGCGCGCGGCCTGCGCGCCATCATGGAGGAGGTCCTCCAGTCGGTGATGTACGAGGTCCCGTCCCGCAAGGACGTGGCCCGCGTGGTCATCACCGCCGACGTGGTCCGCAACAATGTCAACCCGACGCTGGTGCCGCGGATCGTGAAGAACGACGGCAGGCACGAGAAGTCCGCCTGACCGTTCCCCGCGTGGGGAGATGCCTTCCGTCCCGGTCGGACGGAAGGCATCTCCATGTGCCGTGCCGGGCTTACGCCTTGCTGCGCGAGGCCTTGTAGTGCTGGGCCGCGACCTCGGCGACCTGGTCCAGGCTGAGGCCCTGCCCGCCGGTCATCATCGTCGACAGGTCGATGACGTTCACGGCGCCCAGGGTGCTGTAGTCGGCCCAGATGCAGGTGGGCACCTGGAAGGACTTCGGGCCGGGCGAGGTCTGCGCGCCGGTGTTCTCCAGCTTGAGGTACTGGCACTTGAGCAGCGCACCGTCGAAGCCCGCCGGGGTCTTCGCCTCGGGGCTGCCGACCGGCGTCACCTTGACGCCTTCGGCCTTGGCGCTCTGGTCCTTCTCGTAGTTCGCGAACGCGGCGTCGAGCGCCTTCGACGGGTCGGCGATGTCGCCCCACATCCCGTTCAGGCTCATGCTCTTGCCCTTGAGCGGGTCGGTCGAGTCCCCCGCCTTGTAGGAGGCCGTGACCGGGTGGGGGTTCTTGATCCCCATCAGCTCCGCGCTGGCCTTCTGCTTGTCGGTCGGGTCGTCGGTCTTGTCGGCGCCCTCCTTCTTGTACTCGCCGACCGTCGCCGCGGGGGTGATCTTGTACCCCTTGGTGGAGTCGGCGACGGCGCCGTTCCCGCCGCCCCCGCCGCCTATGACGAAGTACGCGCCCACCGCCAGCGCCGCGACCACGGCGACGCCGCCGATGATCCAGCCGGCCTTGCTCTTCTTGACGGGCGGCGGCGGGGGCAGGTAGCCGCCGGGGCCCTGGGGGGCGCCGTACGGGGGCTGCTGGCCGTAGCCGGGCTGCGGCGGCTGGCCCTGGGGCGGGTAGCCGTACGGCTGCTGCTGCTGCGGCGGGACACCCTGGGGGGCCTGGGGCGGGTAGCCGTATCCCGGCGGCGGGGCCTGCGGGGGCTGACCGTACGGGCCGGGCTGCTGCGGCTGCTGGCCGTAGGGGCCGGGCTGGCCGTACGGACCGGGCTGCTGCGGCTGGCCGCCGTACGGGCCCGGCTGGTTGTAGCTCATGGACAGGTTCCCCTCACAAGATGTTTATGCCTGGCGGACATCCTGGCGGAAGCCGTGTCCCACCGGGGCGGCGGGGGCCACACCGTTACCGAACAATCGCGTTTCGGGCAGACCCCGGAAGCCCCCTAAACTGGGCTCGTGACCGAGAACACTCAGCAGCAGACAGCCGCCCCCACCGAACTGCCGACCGCGTACGCGCCGGCCGAAGTAGAGGGGAAGCTGTACGAGCGCTGGGTAGAGCGGGGCTACTTCGAGGCGGACGAGAAGAGCGACAAGCCGCCGTTCACCATCGTCATCCCACCGCCGAACGTCACCGGCTCGCTCCACCTGGGCCACGCCTTCGAGCACACCCTCATCGACGCCCTGACCCGCCGCAAGCGGATGCAGGGCTACGAGACGCTGTGGCAGCCCGGCATGGACCACGCCGGCATCGCCACCCAGAACGTGGTCGAGCGCGAGCTCGCCAAGGAGGGCAAGTCCCGCCACGACCTGGGCCGCGAGGCCTTCGTCGAGCGCGTCTGGCAGTGGAAGGCCGAGTCCGGCGGCCAGATCTCGGGGCAGATGAGGCGCCTCGGTGACGGCGTCGCCTGGTCCCGCGAGCGCTTCACCATGGACGAGGGCCTGTCCCAGGCCGTCCAGACCATCTTCAAGAAGCTCTACGACGACGAGCTGATCTACCGCGCCGAGCGCATCATCAACTGGTGCCCGCGCTGCCTCACCGCGATCTCCGACATCGAGGTCGAGTACCAGGACGACGACGGCGAGCTCGTCTCCATCCGGTACGGCGAGGGCGACTCCGAGATCGTCGTCGCCACCACCCGCGCCGAGACGATGCTGGGTGACACGGCCGTCGCCGTCCACCCGGACGACGAGCGCTACCAGCACATGATCGGCACCGAGATCGAGCTGCCGCTCACCGGCCGCCGCATCCCGGTCGTCGCCGACACCCACGTCGACCCGGCCTTCGGCACCGGCGCCGTCAAGGTGACCCCGGCGCACGACCCGAACGACTTCGAGATCGGCCAGCGGCACGACCTCCCGTCGATCGCCGTCATGGACGAGCACGCGGTCATCACCGTGCACGGCCCCTTCCTCGGCCTGGACCGCCTGGAGGCCCGCTCCGCCATCGTCGCCGCGCTGCGCGCCGAGGGCCGGATCGTCGCCGAGAAGCGCCCGTACACCCACTCCGTCGGCCACTGCTCGCGCTGCAAGACCACCATCGAGCCGCGCCTGTCGATGCAGTGGTGGGTCAAGGTCGGCCCGCTCGCCAAGGCCGCCGGTGACGCGGTCCGCGACGGCAAGGTCAAGATCCACCCGCAGGAGATGGAGAAGCGGTACTTCGACTGGGTCGACAACCTGCACGACTGGTGCATCTCGCGCCAGCTCTGGTGGGGCCACCGCATCCCCGTCTGGTACGGCCCGAACGGCGAGGTCGTCTGCGTCGGACCCGACGAGCAGCCGCCGAGCGGCGAGGGCTGGACCCAGGACAGCGACGTCCTGGACACCTGGTTCTCCTCCGGCCTGTGGCCGTTCTCCACGCTGGGCTGGCCCGAGCAGACCGACAGCCTCGCGAAGTTCTACCCGAACTCGGTCCTGGTCACCGGCTACGACATCCTCTTCTTCTGGGTCGCCCGGATGATGATGTTCGGTCTGTACGCGATGGACGGCACCCCGCCGTTCCACACCATCGCCCTGCACGGCATGGTCCGTGACCAGAACGGCAAGAAGATGTCGAAGTCCTTCGGCAACGTGGTCAACCCGCTGGACTGGATGGACACGTACGGCTCCGACGCCGTCCGCTTCACCCTGGCCCGCGGCGCCAACCCGGGCGTCGACGTCCCGATCGGCGAGGACTGGGTCCAGGCGTCCAGCAAGTTCGCCAACAAGATCTGGAACGCCACGCGCTTCGCGCTGATGAACGGCGCGACGGTCGAGGGCGAGCTGCCCGACCCGTCCGAGATGACCGCCACGGACCGCTGGATCCTGTCGCGGCTCAACGAGACGGTCGCCGAGGTCGACGCCTTCTACGACGACTACCAGTTCTCGAAGCTGTCGGACGCGCTCTACCACTTCGCGTGGGACGAGGTCTTCGACTGGTACGTCGAGCTGTCGAAGACGACGTTCTTCGCCGGCGGCGAGGGCGCCCGGGTCTCCGGCCGGGTCCTCGGCGAGGTCCTCGACGTCATGCTGCGGCTGCTGCACCCGGTGGTCCCCTTCGTCACCGAGACCCTGTGGACCACGCTGACCGGCGGCGAGTCCGTCGTCATCGCCGACTGGCCGAAGGACAGCGGCTTCCGGGACACGGCCGCCGAGGAGGAGATCGCGCTGGTCCAGCGGGTCATCACCGAGGTCCGCCGGTTCCGCAAGGAGCAGGGTCTCCAGGACGCCCAGAAGGTGCCCGCCCGCCTCACCCTGGCCGGCACCCCGCTGGCCGCCCACGAGGCCGCGATCCGCCAGATCCTGCGCCTCCAGCCGGAGGGCGAGGGCTTCTCGGCCACCGCCACCCTGCCGGTCGCCGGGGCCGAGGTCGCGCTGGACCTGTCCGGCACGATCGACGTCGCCGCCGAGCGCAAGCGCCTGGCCAAGGACCTCGCCGCCGCCGAGAAGGAGAAGGCGCAGGCCCAGGGCAAGCTGGGCAACGAGGCCTTCCTGGCCAAGGCGCCGGACAACGTGGTCGACAAGATCCGTGGCCGGCTCGCCAAGGCGGACGAGGACATCGCCCGCATCCAGGCCCAGCTGGAGAAGCTGCCGCAGGCCTGACGAACGGTACGCGGAAGGGCCCGGAACCACGACTGGTTCCGGGCCCTTCCGCGTACCCCCGCACGTCGTCCCCGCTCAGGACTCCGTGGCGATGGGGCCGACGCCGGCGGTCTCGGCGTTGCGGCGGGTCTTGGCCCAGCCGGTGCGGCCGCGCAGCAGGCGGACGAAGCCTCGGGCGGAGACGAGGAAGAGGTGGTACGCGTACAGCCACAGCGCCAGGCCCCACAGCAGGCCCGTGAGGCGGGAGCGGTCGGGGGCGAACTCGCGGCGGTAGACCGGGCCCCACAGCAGGAAGGGCACGATCGAGGCGAGGCCGAGCGCGAGGGCCAGCGGCCAGGCGGAGAGCAGCACCTCGGCGACGCCGCCGCCCATGACGAGGGCGACCAGCATGACCGCGGTCAGGACCAGGGTCGCGAGGTGGGCGAGGGGCTGGAAGAAGGTGTAGAGGGATTCGAGGACTCCGGAGGCCGTGTAGTGGCGGGAGCCGATGATGCGGCCGGAGTAGCGGACGCACTGGATGTTGCCCTGGGCCCAGCGGGTGCGCTGGGTGAGGAAGCGGCGGGTGTAGGGGAGGGCCTCCTGGGAGACCCAGGTGTCGTGGACGTGGGTGACGCGGTAGCCGGCGAGGCGCATGTGGAGGCCGAGTTCGTAGTCCTCCAGGAGGGCGTCGTGCTGCCAGGGGCGGCGTTCGGCGGCGGCGATGCGATCGAGGGCGGTGAGGCGGGTGAACTGGCCGTTGCCGCCGAGGCCGACGGATCCGGTGCGGCGGCGCAGGAGTTGCATGGCGGTGTTGGAGACGGCGAACTCGGCGTCCTGCATACGGATGAGGAGACGGGCGTACGCGTTGGCGGTGCGGCCCCGGTCGGGGAGGGGCTGGTCGTCGTCGACGTTGCGCATGCGGACGCCGATCTGGACGCCGCCCATGTCGGGGTCGGCGAAGGCGTCGGGGCCGCTGACGTGGGTGAGGGCGTGCGGGGAGACCTGGCCGTCGGCGTCGACGACGCAGACGACGACGCGGGCGCGGTCGGTGCCGGGGGTGTCGCCGAGGTGCGCGTTCAGGGCGTCGTAGGCGGAGTTGAGGGCGGCGCCCTTGCCGACGCGGGCGTCGGGGCGGTGGCGGGACACCAGGTGGACCTGGGGGTCGCGGGTGGCGAGGGCGGTGACGATGGGGGCGGTGAGGTCGTCGCTGGCGTCGTCGATGACCCAGACGTGGGCGTGGGTGAAGTCGGCGCGCAGGCGGGTGACGGTGGTGGCGATGACGGCTTCCTCGTCGCGGCAGGGGACGAAGAAGTGCCAGTCGAAGGCGCTGGGGTCGCCGGGGCGGGCGGGCTCGCGGCGGGCGTACGCGGTGCGGGCGCCGGCCCAGTAGACGAGGAAGCCGCCGAGCAGCAGGAACGGGAAGACGTACAGGAGGAGGTGGAGGCTCATGGGGGTCGGGTCTCCGGTGGGGCTAGGGCTAGGGCGAGGGCGACGGGGGAGCGGGCGCGGGGCCGGGCGCGGGGCCGGGCGCGGGTCAGGCCGCGAGGGCGGCGGTCGGCGCGGACGGGTGCCGCGCGGCGAGCTCCGCGATGAGGGCCGCGATGCGCCCGGAGGCGGTGCCGTCGCCGTACGGGCTGGGGAGGCTCGCGAGGCGGTGCAGGCCCCGCGCGCCCTCGGAGAGGCGGCGGCGGGCGGCGGCGCCGATCCCCGGGCCCGGGCCGACCAGCTCGGCGAAGTCGGCGAGCGACTCGGGGCGCTCGGTGGAGTTGCGGACGACGATCAGCGGGCGGCCGAGGACGGTGGTCTCCTCCTGGACGCCGCCGGAGTCGGAGACGATCAGGGCCGCGTGCCGGGCCAGCGCCAGGAAGGTGCCGTAGCCGGCCGGGGGCAGCACGGTCACGCCGTCGAGCAGCGGCAGCAGCCCGGCGGCCTCGACGCGGGCGCGGGTGCGCGGGTGCAGCGGCAGCACGACGGGCAGCTCGCGGGCGAGAGCGGCCAGCTCGTGCAGGACGGCGCTGAGCGCGAGCTCGTCGTCGGTGTTCTCCGGGCGGTGCACGGTCGCCAGTACGTACCGGTCGGCGTCGAGGCCGTGCGCGGCGAGCAGCAGGGCGCGGTCCCCGGCCGCCGGGAGGTGGTCGCGGACGGCTTCGACGACGGGGTTGCCGGTGACGGCGATCCGCTCGTCCGGGACGCCCTCGGCGAGCAGCAGCGCGCGGTTGTCGGGGGTGGCGGCGCACAGCACGTCGGCGAGCCGGTCGATGAGGACCCGGTTGTGCTCCTCGGGCATCGCCCGGTCGTGGCTGCGCAGCCCGGCCTCCACGTGGACCAGGGGCAGGTCGCGGGCGTTGGCGGCCAGCGCGCCGGCCAGCGCCGCGTTCGTGTCGCCCTGGACCACGACCGCCAGCGGCGGCTCGGCGGCGAAGAGCTCGTCCAGGCCCTGGAGCGCGGCGGCGATCTGCACGGCGCGGGGCTGCCCGCCGACACCGGTCAGGTACTCCGGCTCGGGCAGCCCCAGTTCGGTCAGGAAACCGCCCGAGAGCTCCTCGTCGTAGTGCTGCCCGGTGTGCACCACACGGGCGGCCGGACCGAGCACCCGGATCAGCTCGGCCAGCTTGACCAGCTCCGGGCGGGTACCGAGGACGACGGCGACGCTACGGGCGGGGAGAGTCTTCATGCCTTCACGCTGCGGGCCGTTGGTCGCGCGCAGCGGTGATGGACGGTTGCCCTACGGTTGCGGTGTCGTCGGACCCGCCGGAGCGGGACGAACGGGCGGGACTTTGGTCCCGGGACCGGGGTGTTCCGCGTCACCCGGAGCTGTCGTAACGGTAGCCCAGGCCGCGGACCGCCTCGATCGGGTCGCGGGCCTGCGGGCCACCGGTGGCCCGCAGCTTGCGCCGCAGCCGGAGCACGGCGAACTTCACCCGGTCCCGGCCGATCGCCGTGGTGTCGTCCCAGACCTGGTCGAGGAGCTGTTCGGTGGTGACGACCCGGCCCCGGTTGCGGACCAGGAGCTGGAGCAGCCGGTACTCGATGTCGCTGAGCCGGATCTCCCCGCCGTGCCAGATCGCGGAGCGGCGCTCGGGGACCAGCCGCAGGTCCTCCTCGACCGGCTCGCCGGCCCAGTGGCCGGGTCCCGCGCGGCGCAGCAGGGCCTCGACGCGGGCCAGCAGCTCCTCCTGCGCGAAGGGCTTGACCAGGTAGTCGTCGGCCCCGGAGCGCAGCCCGCGCACCCGGTCGTCGACGTCGCCGAGCCCGGACAGGACGAGGACGGGCAGGTCGCTCATGTCCCGGGTCCGGTCGAGCACCTGCCAGCCGTCGAGCTTCGGCAGCAGCAGGTCGAGCACCATGAGCGCGGGGTGCCGGGCGAACAGCAGCCGCAGCCCCTCGCGCCCGTCGGCGGCCAGGGAGACCTCGTAGCCGCGCCGGGTGAGCAGCACGCGCAGGGCGAGCGAGAGGTCGGGGTCGTCCTCGACGATGAGCACCCGGGTCATCGTCCGGCGGCTCCGTCCTCCCGCGCGGGCGGCGTACGGGGCGCCCCCGGCGGGTCCTGGCCGCTCTCGCGGCCCAGCGGCAGCCGGAGCGTGAAGACCGCGCCCGGGCGGTTGTCGCGGTCGCGGACGGTGATGGTGCCGCCGTGCAGGCGGACCGCGTCCAGGGCGCCCGCCAGGCCGAGGCCGGTGCCGGGGAAGCCGCCCCGGCGGGCGTTGGGGGCGCGGACGAAGGGGGTGAAGATCTCCTCCTGGTACTCCAGCGGGACGCCGATGCCGGTGTCGCGGACCTGGATCGTCCAGTGGCCGTCCCCGGGCCGGCCGATGATCTCGACCCGCCCGTCCTCGGGGGTGTACCGCAAGGCGTTGGCCACCAGTTCCTCCAGGGCGGCGGCGATCAGATGCGGGTCGGCGTGGAGGAGCGGGCCGTCGGACGGGCAGTCGGCGACCAGGTACGGGGCGCCCTCGTCGGAGCGCTGGAGGGCCTCCAGGGCCACCCGGCCGACGAGTTCGTGGACCGCCAGCGGGGCGGGACGGGGCGCCTCGGCGGGCGCCCCGGCGGCGGCGCTCGGCAGGTTCTCGGCGACGGCCTGCATCCGGCGGGCGTTGCGGCGGATCGCGTCGACGAACTCGGCCTGCTCGGGGTCGAGGCGCCCGCCGCCCGGTTCCAGGAGCAGTTCGGCGAAGCTCAGTACCGTGGCGAGCGGGGTGCGCAGCTCGTGCAGCGCGCGGCCGGCGAACGCGGCCCGCTCGTCGGCGAGCGCCGCCAGCTTGCGGACCTGCTCGTACATGCCCTCCTGCGCCTCGTGCTGCCGGGTGACGTCCTCGATCAGCCACAGGTGTCCCAGGAAGGTGTCGCCGTGCCCGACCGGGGCCCGGCGGCGGCGCAGGGTGCGGCCGTCCCGCAGGTGGTAGTCGGCGACCCGGGTGACGGGTGCGCGGGTGCGCGACTCCTGGAGCAGGCGGCGGCGTTCGTCCGGCCGGTCGAGCAGCCCGGCGAGGTGGTCGAGAAGGGGGCCGGGGGCGGTGCCGGGGGAGAGGTCGAGGTCCTCGGGGAGCCGCAGCAGTCCGGCGACCCGGCGGTTCGCCCGCACGATGCGCAGGTCGCGGTCGACGAGGAGGGCCGCCTGGGGGAGGGCGTCGAGCACGGCGGCCGTGGCGTCCACGGACCCTTGGGGTGGTTCGTACACATTTAAGAGTCAAACAGCAATCCGGGCGAAGTGCCCGATCTCACACCAGAAGGGACTTCAGTCCACCGCGACGGGACGAAGGACCCTGGATGATGGAAGACATGTTCCGCCTCCCCGCCTTCCCCGCGCTGCGCCGCTGTGCGGACCGGTGGGCCGTGTCGCGCCGGGCCATGGACGTCGTCGCCGCCGTCAGCGCCTTCTGCCTGATGGTTCTGGACGTGCCCGGGCTCGCCCGCGCCGACAACTCGCTCACCGGCATCACCGCGACCCTGGTCCTCGCGGCCGGCGCGGCCACGCTCGTGCTGCGGCGGAAGGCGCCCTGGGTGCCGTTCGTGGTGGCGCTGGGCCTGATGGGGTGGCTGCACGAGCTGACGATGATCCAGTTCGCGCTGTACTCGCTCGGGCGCTTCCGGGGCCGGCGGCCCGCCGTCCTCGCCACGCTGGTCTACGTGGCCGCCGCCTACGTGCTGTTCAACCTGCCCGGCTGGCCGGCCAAGCACGGCGAGACGCTCAGCGAGTTCCTGAGCCTCGTCGTCCCGATCGGCGCGCTGGCGGCGGGTGTCGGCATCGGCGCGTACCGCCAGGACCTCGTCCTCGCCCTCCAGGTCCAGCGCAGCGAGTCGGCGGCCCGGCAGGCCGTCCAGGAGGAGCGGATCTCGGTCGGCCGGGACGTCCACGACCTGGTGGGCCGGGAGCTCACGGTGCTCGCGGTGCGGGCCGAGGTGCTGGCTGTACGGGCCCGGGGCGACGCGCGCCAGAAGGACTTCGAGGAGCTCGCGGACACCGCCCGGCGCGCGCACCACATGCTCAACGAGACGATCGTGCGGCGGGCCGACGGGGCCGCCGCCACGCCCGGTCTCGAAGGGCTCGCCGCGCTGGCCGAGGAGAGCGAGCGGATGGGCAGCCCGGTGGAGCTGACGGTCGCGCAGGAGGCGCGGGCGCTGTCGCCGCTGCGGCAGACGGCGGTGCACCGGGTGGTGCAGGAGTGCCTGACCAACGCGGCCAAGCACGCGCCGGGCCTGCCCGTGACCGTCTCGATCGCGGTCGAGGGCCGGGAGCTGCGGATCGAGGTCCGCAACCCGCTGGCCAAGACCCCGCCGGACCGCGCGCCCGTCTCCACCGGCACCGGGCTGTTCTCCATGACGGAGCGGGTCCGCAGTATGGGCGGCTCGCTGCGGGCCCGCCGCGAGCACGGCGCGTACGTGGTGACGGCCCTGCTGCCGACCGGCTTCCCGCAGGCCCCGGCCGGTCTCCCCGAGGCACCCGCCGGCTGACGGCCCGGGGGCTGTCAGCGCACGACCTCCGCCTTCCCCAGCACCCGCTGGAGCGCGTCGAACTCCTCCACGCAGCGGCCCGAGCCCAGGGCCACGCAGTCCAGCGGATCGTCGGCGACGAAGACCGGGATGCCGGTGGCCGAGGCCATCCGGAGGTCGAGGCCGGGCAGCAGGGCGCCGCCGCCGGTGAGCACGATGCCGTGCTCCATGACGTCTCCGGACAGCTCCGGCGGGCACTCCTCCAGGGTGACCCGCACCGCCGCGATGATCGCCTCCACCGGCTCGTCGAGCGCCGCCCGCACCGCGGGCACGGTCAGCTCGACCGTGCGCGGCAGCCCGCTGACCTTCTCGCGGCCCCGCACGGTGAAGGTGGACTCCTCGAACTCCTCGCCGCCCGGCACCGGCCAGGCCGAGCCGATGGCGATCTTGACGTCCTCGGCGGTCCGCTCGCCCACCAGCAGCGAGTGCTCCTTGCGCACGAAGTCCGCGATGGCGGTGTCCAGCCGGTCGCCGCCGACCCGCAGGGACTGGGCGGTGACGATCCCGCCGAGCGAGATCACGGCCACCTCGGTCGTGCCGCCGCCGATGTCCACGACCATCGAGCCGCGCGGGTCGGAGACCGGCAGGCCCGCCCCGATCGCCGCCGCCATCGGCTCCTCGATCAGGTGCACCGCCCGCGCGCCCGCCGAGCGCGAGGCGTGCACGATGGCCCGCCGCTCGACCGGGGTCACCCCGCTCGGCACGCACACCACCATCCGGGTGCGCGGGCGCCGGCGCCCGGGGACGGCCTTGCGGACGAAGTGCCGGATCATCTCCTCGGCGGCCTCGTAGTCGCTGATCACGCCGTCCCGCAGCGGGCGGATCGCGGTGATCGACCCGGGCGTGCGGCCGATGGTCTCCTTGGCCTCCGCGCCGACCGCGAGCGCCGTGCGCGAGCCGGCCTGGACGGCCACCACGGAGGGTTCGTTGAGGACGATGCCCTGGCCACGGGCGTAGAGGAGGGTGTTGGCCGTGCCGAGGTCGATGCCTATGTCCATGATCGCCAAGTTTGCCCGGCGGGCCGGGGCGACGGTGGGCCGAAGGTCCCGAATGGGGTGGGTCCAACGTCCTGTCGGCCCCCCTCCGTAGACTGAGGGGCGTGAGTGAGCCGAGCGACCGCAGCGACGACCCGTCCGATGCCTTCGACGATGTCGATCGGATCGACGATTTCGATCAGATCATCGACACCGAGACCGACAGGGACCCCGACCTGGCGGTGATCGAGGCCGGCAGCCGCACCCTGCGCGCCGTGTCCGGCCCGCCGCAGGGCGACCCCGTCCCCTCCCGCCCGCTCGACCCCGAGGTCGACAAGGCGCTGCGGGACGTGGAGACGGAGCTGTCCACCCGCTGGGGCGAGACCAAGCTGGAGCCCTCGGTCACCCGGATCGCGGCCCTGATGGACGTGCTCGGCGAGCCGCAGCGCGCGTATCCCTCGATCCACATCACCGGGACCAACGGCAAGACGTCCACGGCCCGCATGATCGAGGCCCTGCTCGGCGCCTTCGACCTGCGCACCGGGCGCTACACCTCGCCGCACGTGCAGACCATCACCGAGCGGATCAGCCTGGACGGCGCCCCGATCGAGGCCGAGCGCTTCGTCGAGACGTACCGGGACATCCAGCCGTACGTGGAGCTGGTCGACGCCCGCGAGGAGTACCGGCTCTCCTTCTTCGAGGTCCTCACCGGCATGGCGTACGCGGCCTTCGCCGACGCCCCGGTCGACGTGGCCGTCGTCGAGGTCGGCATGGGCGGCACCTGGGACGCGACCAACGTGATCGACGGCTCCGTCGCCGTCGTGACCCCGATCGACCTGGACCACACCGACCGGCTCGGCGACACCACCGGCGCCATCGCCGGCGAGAAGTCCGGGATCATCAAGCAGGACGCCACCGTCATCCTGGCCCAGCAGCCGGTCGACGCGGCCCAGGTGCTGCTGAAGAAGGCCGTCGAGGTCGACGCCACCGTCGCCCGCGAGGGCATGGAGTTCGGCATCGTCTCCCGCGAGATCGCGGTCGGCGGCCAGCTGCTGACCCTGCGCGGCCTGGGCGGCGAGTACGACAACGTGTTCCTGCCGCTGTACGGCGCGCACCAGGCGCACAACGCGGCCGTGGCGCTCGCCGCCGTCGAGGCCTTCTTCGGCATCGGCTCGGAGCACGCCCGCACCCTGGACCTGGACACGGTCCGCCGGGCCTTCGCCCAGGTGGCCTCGCCGGGCCGCCTGGAGGTCGTGCGCTCCTCGCCGACGGTCATCCTGGACGCCGCGCACAACCCGCACGGCGCCCGCGCCACCGCCGACGGCATCACCGAGTCCTTCGGCTTCTCGCGGCTGATCGGCGTCGTCTCCACCAGCGGCGACAAGGACGCCCGAGGGCTCCTGGAGGCCTTCGAGCCGATCTTCGCGGAGATCGTGGTGACGGCGAACTCCAACCCCCGGGCCACCGACGTCGACGCGCTGGCCGCGATCGCGGTCGAGGTCTTCGGCGAGGACCGGGTGGTCGTGGAGCCCCGGCTCGACGACGCCCTGGAGGCGGCGATCACCCTCGCCGAGGAGCAGGACGAGTACGCGGGCGCGGGTGTCCTCGTGACCGGTTCGATCTTCACGGTCGGCGACGCCCGGCTGCTGCTGAAGCGAGGCTGACCGATGCGCACGCTCTGCTCCTCGACGCTGATCGGCGAGTTCTTCGTGATCGGTTTCGCCGGCCTGGTCGCCATGAAGGACGACTCCCTGGAGATGTCCACCGTCTGGACGGTCTGCGGGATCGCCATGGCCCTGTCGGTGCTGCTGTGCGGGATGATCACCCGTCCGGGCGGTGTGCAGGCGGGCTGGGTCCTCCAGCTGGGCCTGGTGGCCAGCGGTTTCTTCGTGCCCGTGATGTTCTTCCTCGGCGCGGTCTTCGCCGTGCTGTGGTGGGCGTCCGTGCACTACGGCCGGAAGATCGACGAGATCAAGGCCGGCTGGGCCGCCCGGGAAGGCTCCGCAGGGCCTGACGCTGCGTGATCGCGGCCGGTGCGGGCCCTGTAGCCTCAAGGCCCGCACCGTTTTTCCGAAGGAGTTCCCCCGTGAGCCAGCGCACGCTCGTCCTGCTGAAGCCCGACGCCGTCCGCCGTGGCCTGGTCGGCGAGATCATCGGTCGCATCGAGCGCAAGGCCGGCTGGACCCTCGCGGCCCTGGAGCTGCGCGAGCTGGACCAGGAGACCCTGGAGCAGCACTACGGCGAGCACAAGGGCAAGCCCTTCTACGAGCCGCTGATGGGCTTCATGGCCTCCGGCCCGGTCGTGGCGCTGGTCGTCGAGGGCGAGCGGGTCATCGAGGGCGTGCGCACCCTGGCCGGCCCGACCGACCCGATCGCCGCCGCCCCCGGCTCCATCCGCGGCGACTTCGGCACCATCGTGCGGGAGAACCTGATCCACGCCTCGGACTCCGAGGAGTCCGCCACGCGCGAGCTGAAGATCTTCTTCCCGGGCCTCGTCTGATCCGGCCCACCCCGGTTGACCGCGTGTCAGCCGAACAGCGCCACCCCCTGGGGCGACCGAAGGAATTCGGTCGCCCCCAGGCATATGAACGCCATTCCCGGGAACGGATCGCCGCGTCCTACCGTCACCTATACAGAGGTGGGCAGAGGCGGTCCGCCGCGCGGTATCCGGGCGGGCGGCACTACGATGGAGAACTCCACGCCGTACCCTCCTCAGCCACCACCTCGCCGACCTGAGAAGCCGTCAACGCTCCGCTAGGGAAGGCCCGACGCATCCTCATGGGAAACAAGGGGAACTCAATGTCGTTCATCGGCCGTGACATGGCTGTCGACCTCGGGACCGCCAACACGCTGGTGTACGTCAGGGGTCGAGGCATCGTTCTGAACGAGCCGTCCGTCGTCGCGATCAACACCAACACCGGCGGCATCCTCGCGGTGGGCGCCGAGGCCAAGAAGATGATCGGCCGCACGCCCGGCAACATCGTCGCCGTGCGCCCGCTGAAGGACGGCGTGATCGCCGACTTCGAGATCACGGAGCGGATGCTCCGCTACTTCATCCTCAAGATCCACAAGCGCCGCTACCTGGCCCGGCCCCGGGTCGTCGTCTGCGTGCCCTCCGGCATCACCGGAGTCGAGCGCCGCGCCGTCATCGAGGCCTCCACCCAGGCCGGCGCCCGCCAGGTGCACATCATCGAGGAGCCCATGGCCGCCGCCATCGGCTCGGGCCTCCCGGTCCACGAGGCCACCGGCAACATGGTCGTCGACATCGGCGGCGGCACCACCGAGGTCGCCGTCATCTCGCTCGGCGGAATCGTCACGGCACAGTCCATCCGGGTGGCCGGCGACGAGCTCGACAACGCGATCATCCAGCACATCAAGAAGGAGTACTCGCTCCTCCTCGGTGAGCGCACCGCCGAGCAGATCAAGATCACCATCGGCTCGGCCTACGACCTCGACCAGGACGAGCACACCGAGATCCGCGGCCGCGACCTCGTCTCGGGCCTCCCCAAGACCGTCGTCATCTCCGCCGCCGAGGTCCGCAAGGCCATCGAGGAGCCGGTGAACGCGATCGTCGACGCCGTGAAGACCACCCTGGACAAGTGCCCGCCGGAGCTCTCCGGTGACGTCATGGACCGAGGCATCGTTCTCACCGGTGGCGGCGCGCTGCTCCGGGGGCTCGACGAGCGCCTGCGCCGCGAGACCGGGATGCCGATCCACATCGCCGAGGACCCGCTGGACTCGGTGGCCCTCGGCTCCGGCAAGTGCGTCGAGGAGTTCGAGGCCCTCCAGCAGGTCCTCGACGCCCAGCCCCGCCGCTGACCCGGCACCGCGCGACCGGCCCGTGAGGGCCGGCCCCGACAACTCCATCCACCCCCGGGCTCCCGGGCCCGGGGGCGCGTCACACCCCCCGTAACCATCGAGGAAGGGCACGGCCGCCGCACGTGAGGGACACACGAGAGAGCCGGCTGCTCCTGGTGCTGCTGATCGCCATCGCGTTCGCACTGATCACGGTGGACATCAGAGGAGGCCAGGAGTCGCCGGTCGACGGTGCCCGACAGGCCGCGGCCGCGGTCTTCGGCCCCGTCGAGAACGGAGTCGCCTCGGCGGTCGACCCCATCGGCAACGCCATAGGAGCGGTCCGCGACTCCGGGGAGCGGCACAACCGGATCGCCGCCCTGGAGCAGGAGAACGCCGCCCTCAAGGCCAAGCTGGGCAGCGACGACCGCAACCGCAACCGCCTGCGCGAGCTCGACGCCATGCTGAAGACCGCCGGCGCCGGCCAGTACGGCATCAAGGGCGCCGAGGTCATCGCGATAGGAGCGGCCCAGGGCTTCTCCTGGACCGTCACCATCGACGTCGGCGCCCGCGACGGCATCCGCCGCGACATGACCGTGCTCAACGGCTCCGGGCTCGTCGGCCGGGTCACCACCGTCGGCCCCTCCACCTCCACGGTGCTGCTGGCCAACGACCCCGACTTCACCGTCGGCACCCGCATGGAGAAGACCGACGAACTCGGCTTCGCCACCGGCCAGGGCGACCGCCCGCTCCTCGTCCAGCTCCTCAACGGCAAGGCCAAGGTGAACAAGGGCGACCGGCTCGTCACCTTCGGCTCGCAGGCCGACAAGCCCTTCGTGCCCGGAGTGCCGGTCGGCGAGGTCGTCCGCGTCGACCCGGCGGGCGGCGGCCTCACCCGCAACGTCTACGTCCGCCCGTACGTCGGCTTCACCAAGCTCGACATCGTCGGCGTCGTCGTCCAGGCCCCGCGCAGCGACCCCCGCGACATGGTGCTGCCGCAGAAGCCCAAGCCCGCGCCGACCGTCACCGTCACGGTCACCCCGCCGCCGCCGGACGGCCAGAAGCCCGCCGACGGCCAGAAGCCCGCCGACCAGGCCCAGGGCCAGGCCGCCGCCGACCAGCGCAAGCCCGACGGGCAGGCCGCCGACCAGCGCAAGCCCGACGGGCAGGCCGCCGCCGACCAGCAGAACCAGCCGCCGCAGGACCAGGGGGACGCCACACCGTGAAGCTGAACCGCATCCTGCTCTGCGCCGCGCTCGTCGTCGTCGCGCTCGTCGTCCAGGTCTCCGTCCTCGCCCGGCTCCAGCTCCCCGGTGCCGTCCCGGACCTCGTCCTGCTCACCGTCGTCGCCCTCGCCCTGTCGTACGGGCACGTCACCGGCGCCCTCACCGGCTTCGCCGCCGGCCTGCTCGCCGACCTCGCCCCGCCCGCCGACCACGCCGCCGGCCGCTACGCCCTGGTGCTCTGCGTCGTCGGCTACCTCTGCGGCCTGGCCCGCCCCGACAACGGGCGCCTGAAGTCCGCCACCGGACCCATGGCCGTGGTCGTCGCCGCCGCCCTCGGCTCCACCCTGCTGTACGCGGGTGTCGGCGCCCTCGTCGGCGACACCGCCGCCCGCCACGTCGGCCTCGGCTTCCTGCTGTTCACCGCGGCCCTCTACGACCTGCTCCTCGCGCCCTTCACCGTGCCGCTGATCATGGCGCTGGCCCGGCGCGCCGAGAACGACCCGCTCGCCGAGGCCACCGGCGCCAACGGGGCCGACGTCGCCTCCGGCTGGCTCTCCTCCGGCACCGGCCTCAGGATCGGCAACCAGCGCGGCGGCCTGCGCGTCAAGGCCGCCCGGACCCGCGCCTCGCGCGCCGGACGCATCAAGGGAGTCAAGCGACTGTGACCCAGGGGGCAGCGGCAGCATGAGCAACATCCCCGAGACCGGGCGGACCCCCCGGGTCCAGATCCGGCTCGTCGTCATCCAGGTCCTCGTCTTCTCCCTGCTCTTCACCCTCGGCGGGCGCCTCTGGTACCTCCAGATCCGCAACGGCCAGGAGTACACCGACGAGGCGAAGAACAACCACGTCCAGCAGGTCGTCCAGCCCGCCGTCCGGGGCTCCATCCTCGACGCCCGCGGCGTCCCGCTCGCCGACAACGAGACCCGGCTCGTGGTCTCCGCCTCGCGCACCGAGCTGATGAAGATGAAGGACGACGGCAAGGCCGTCCTCACCCGGCTCGCCGGCGTCCTCGGCATGAAGCCCGACGAGGTCGTCAACAAGATCCGGCTCTGCGACTCCAAGACCCCCAAGCCCTGCTGGAACGGCTCGCCCTACCAGCCGATCCCCGTCACCGACGAGGCCACCACCCAGCAGGCCCTCCAGATCCGGGAGCGCGCCGAGGACTTCCCCGGCATCACCGCCGAACCCGCCGCCGTCCGCCGCTACCCGGCCCCCGGCAAGTCCCGCACCTCCCAGGTGCTCGGCTATCTGTCGCCCGTCACCGACGGCGAGATCGAGAAGGCCAAGGACACCGACTCCCCGTACCTGCGCTCCGACCAGGTCGGCCGCTCCGGCCTGGAGCGCACCTACGACAAGGAGCTGCGCGGCAAGGCCGGCGTCACCCGCTACGAGGTCGACAACCTCGGCCGGGTCATCGGCCAGGCCAAGAGCGACGCGGCCGTCCCCGGCGCCAACGTCGTCACCTCCATCGACGCCCGCGTCCAGGCGGTCGCCGAATGGGAGCTGCACAACGCGATGGTCGAGGCCCGCAAGGTCTACGACAAGAACACCAGCGAGAACTACAAGGCCGACGCCGGCGCCGTCGTCGTCATGGAGGCGAAGACCGGCCGGATCGTCGCCATGGCCTCGCAGCCCGACTACGACCCCAACGCCTGGGTCGGCGGCATCTCCGCCAAGGACTACGCGGCCCTCACCGGCAAGAACTCCAACTTCCCGCTGCTCAACCGCGCCATCCAGGGCCAGGCCGCGCCCGGCTCCATCTTCAAGGTGGTCTCCAGCACGGCCGCCGTCAACGCCGGGTACGACTTCAACGGGCGCTACCCGTGCCCCTCCTCGTACTCCATCGGCAACCAGGTCTTCAAGAACTTCGAGTCCCAGGGCCACGGCTCCATCACCATCGGGCAGGCCCTGGAGGTCTCCTGCGACACCGTCTACTACGCGCTGGCGCACCAGCAGTGGCAGAAGGACGGCGGGATGAAGCCGAAGAAGAACCCGGGGGACTGGTTCTACAAGACCGCCCACCAGTTCGGCCTCGGCGCCGAGACCGGCATCGACCTCCCCAACGAGGTCACCGGCCGCGTCCCCGACCGCCAGTGGAAGCAGAAGTTCTGGGCGGCCAACAAGGACTGGTGGTGCAAGAACGGCAAGCGCGGCGGCGACTACGTCCAGCAGCTCTCCTACGAGAACTGCCTCGAAGGCAACCTGATGCGCGCCGGTGACTCCGTCAACTACTCCATCGGACAGGGCGACACCCTCGTCACCCCCATCCAGATGGCCACCATCTACGCCGCCATCTCCAACGGCGGCACCCTGTGGAACCCCACCGTCGGCAAGGCCGTCATCAGTGCCGACGGCAAGAAGACCACCGAGATCGCGCCCAAGTCGCACGGCCGGCTGCCCTTCGACGCCAACACCCGCGACTTGATAAACGAGGCCCTCGCGGGAGTCGCGACCCGCGGCACGGCTGCCTGGCGCTTCGGCGGCTGGCCGCAGGACAAGATCCCGATGCACGCCAAGACGGGCACCGCGGAGGTCTACGGCAAGCAGACGACCTCCTGGTTCGCCACGTACACCAAGGACTACGCGATCATCATGACGATCGCCCAGGGTGGTACGGGCTCCGGCGCCTCCGGCCCCGCCGTGCGCAACATCTACGACGCGCTCTACGGGCTCGACGACGCCGGCAAGCAGGACCTGAAGCGGGCCCTGCTGCCGCAGCCGCAGCGGGCGCTGCCGAAGATCCAGCCGGACGGCTCCATCGACGCCCCGAAGATCGGCCCGTACGACCCCGACGCCGGCAAGGTCGACCCCGCCGACCCGCTCAAGCAGGTCGCCGACCAGGGCGGCAACCCGCCCGCCGACCCCGCGGACCCCGCCGTACCGGCGAAGAAGCCCGACGACCCGCTCGCGGGTCCGCCCGCCACCCGAGGGAGGCTCTGAACGGATGACCACACCCCACGGCTTCTCCGTCTCCCGCTACGCCCCCGAGCGCGGCACCCTGGCGCGGCTGACCGCCCGCGACTCGGTGCTGCGCCGGCTCGACTGGCCGATCCTGCTCTCCGCGCTCGGCCTGTCCCTGATGGGCTCGCTGCTCGTCTGGTCCGCCACCCGGGGCCGCACCGCGCTCAACCAGGGCGACCCGTACTACTTCCTCTTCCGGCACGTCCTCAACACCGGCATCGGGCTCGCCCTGATGATCGGCACCATCTGGCTCGGCCACCGCACCCTGCGCGGGGCCGTGCCGATCCTCTACGGCCTGTCGATCCTGCTGATCCTGGCCGTCCTCACCCCGCTCGGCGCCACCATCAACGGCGCCCACGCCTGGATCGTCGTCGGCGGCGGCTTCTCGCTCCAGCCCAGCGAGTTCGTGAAGATCACGATCATCCTGGTGATGGCGATGCTGCTCGCCGCGAAGGTCGACGCGGGCGACCAGCTCCACCCCGACCACCGCACCGTCGCCAAGGCGCTCACGCTCGCCGCGCTCCCCATGGGCATCGTCATGCTGATGCCCGACCTCGGCTCCGTGATGGTCATGGCCGTCATCGTGCTCGGCGTGCTGCTCGCCTCCGGCGCCTCCAACCGCTGGGTCCTCGGCCTCATCGGCGCCGGCGTCCTCGGCGCCGTCCTGGTCACCGCGCTCGGGATGCTCGACGAGTACCAGATCAACCGCTTCGCCGCCTTCGCCAACCCCGACCTCGACCCGGCCGGCGTCGGCTACAACACCAACCAGGCGCGCATCGCCATCGGCTCCGGCGGGCTGCTCGGCGCGGGCCTCTTCAAGGGCTCCCAGACCACCGGCCAGTTCGTCCCCGAACAGCAGACCGACTTCGTCTTCACCGTCGCGGGCGAGGAGCTCGGCTTCGTCGGCGCCGGACTGATCCTCGTCCTGCTCGGCGTCATCCTCTGGCGGGCCTGCCGGATCGCCCGCGAGACCACCGAGCTGTACGGCACGATCGTCGCCGCCGGCATCATCGCCTGGTTCGCCTTCCAGTCCTTCGAGAACATCGGCATGACCCTCGGCATCATGCCGGTCGCCGGACTCCCGCTGCCCTTCGTCTCCTACGGCGGCTCGTCCATGTTCGCCGTCTGGGTGGCGATCGGACTGCTCCAGTCGATCCGGGTGCAGCCGAAGATAACGGCCTGAGCCGTACTGCCCCCGCGCCCCTTCCGCGTCTAGATTCGAAGTATGGCGGAGACGAAGCGCGAGATCGAGCGCAAGTACGAGGCCGACGACGGGACGGTGCTCCCCGACCTCACCCGGGCGGCCGGGGTCGCGGCCGTCACCGACGAGGGCGTCACCGAGCTCGACGCCGTCTACTACGACACGGCCGACCTGCGGCTCGCCGCCGCCTCGCTCACCCTGCGCCGCCGCACCGGCGGCGCGGACGCCGGCTGGCACCTGAAGTTCCCCGTCGCCACCGGCATCCGCGACGAGATCAGAGCCCCGCTCTCGGAGACCCTGCCCGGCTCCCTGGCGGGGCTCGTCCGCTCCCTGGTCCGCGACGAGCCCGTCCGCCCCGTCGTGCGGCTGCGCTCCCGGCGCGACGTGCGCCTGCTGACCGGGAAGGACGGCGCCCTCCTCGCCGAGCTCTCCGTCGACACCGTGCGCGCCGAACGCCTCACCGGCCCCGGCGAGGCCGCCTGGACCGAGATCGAGGTCGAGCTGGCCGACGGCGCCGACCCGGCGGTCCTCGACGCCGTCGGCCGCCGCCTGGAGAAGGCCGGCATCCGGCCCTCGGCGGCCCCCTCGAAGCTGGCCCGCGCGCTCGCCGAGACCGGCGCCGCGGCCCCGGACCGCCTCCCGGACGGCGGCCCGGCCCCCGCCCCGGCCCCCGGCACCGCGGGCCACGCCGTCCTCGCGTACCTCCGGACCCAGCGCGACGCGCTCGTCGCCCTCGACCCCGCCGTGCGCCGCGAGCTCCCCGACTCCGTGCACCGGATGCGGGTCGCCTGCCGCCGCCTGCGCAGCGCCCTCCGGACGTACGGCACGGTCCTCGACCGGGATCGCACCGGCCCGCTCGGCGCGGAGCTCAAGTGGCTCGCCGGCGAGCTCGGCGCCGCCCGCGACGAGGAGGTCCTCGGCACCCGGCTCGCCGGCCGCCTCGACGCACTGCCCGGGAGCCTGCGGATCGGCCCGGTCCACGCCCGGCTGCGCCGGCGCGGCGCGGGGCGCGCGGACGAGGCCCGGCGCACGGCGCTCGCCGCCCTCGACTCGGCGCGCCACCTCGCGCTCCTGGACGCCCTCGACGCCCTCCTCGCCGACCCGCCGCTGCGCCCGGCCGCCGCCCGCGAGGCCGACCGGGTGCTCGCCCGCGCCGCCCGCAAGGACCTCGACCGGGTCGACCGCCGCTTCGGCCACGCCCTCGCGCTCGGCCCCGGACCGGCCCGTGACCTCGCCCTGCACGAGGCCCGCAAGGCCGCCAAACGCGCCCGCTACGCCGGGGAGGCCGCCCGCCCCGTCCTCGGCAAGCCCGCGAAACGCCTGGCCACGCGGATGAAGGCGGTGCAGACCCTGCTCGGCGAGCACCAGGACGGCGTCGTCGCCCGCACCGCCCTGCGCGAGCTCGCGGCCCAGGCGCACGGGGCCGGCGAGTCCGCGTTCACCTGGGGACTCCTGTACGGACGGGAGGAGGCCGAGGCGGCGGCGCGGGAGCGGGAGCTGCCCGGACTCCGGAAGCGGGCCGGGGCCCCGGCGCTGCGGGCGTCCTTGGGCCGCTGAGCCCCGGGGTACGCTTGAGAGTCGCCCCCCTGCCAGCTCACGAAGGTTCGAGATGTCTGCTGCCGAGTCTGTCTTCCCACAGCTCGAAGCTCTGCTCCCGCACGTGCAGAAGCCGATTCAGTACGTCGGTGGAGAGCTGAACTCCACGGTCAAGCCCTGGGAGTCCGCCGACGTCCGCTGGGCGCTGATGTACCCGGACGCGTACGAGGTCGGCCTGCCCAACCAGGGCGTCATGATCCTCTACGAGGTGCTGAACGAGCGCGAGGGCGTCCTCGCCGAGCGCACCTACAGCGTGTGGCCGGACCTCGAAGAGCTGATGCGCGAGCACCAGGTGCCGCAGTTCACCGTGGACAGCCACCGCCCCGTCGGCGCCTTCGACGTCTTCGGCCTCAGCTTCTCCACCGAGCTCGGCTACACCAACATGCTCACCGCCCTCGACCTCGCGGGCATCCCGCTGGAGGCCAGGGACCGGACCGTCGACCACCCGATCGTGCTCGCGGGCGGCCACGCCGCCTTCAACCCCGAGCCGATCGCGGACTTCATCGACGCGGCGATCATCGGCGACGGCGAGCAGGCCGTGCTCGACATGACCGAGATCATCCGCCAGTGGAAGGCCGAGGGCCGCCCCGGCGGGCGCGAGGAGGTCCTGTTCCGCCTCGCGAAGACCGGCTCGGTGTACATCCCGGCGTTCTACGACGTCGAGTACCTGCCGGACGGGCGCATCGGCCGCGTCGTGCCGAACAAGTCCGGCGTGCCGTGGCGGGTGTCCAAGCACACCGTCATGGACCTCGACGAGTGGCCCTACCCCAAGCAGCCGCTCGTCCCGCTCGCGGAGACCGTCCACGAGCGCATGTCCGTCGAGATCTTCCGAGGCTGCACCCGAGGCTGCCGCTTCTGCCAGGCCGGCATGATCACGCGCCCCGTGCGGGAGCGAAGCATCACCGGCATCGGCGAGATGGTGGAGAAGGGCCTCAAGGCGACGGGCTTCGAGGAGGTCGGCCTGCTCTCGCTGTCCTCCGCGGACCACACGGAGATCGGCGAGATCGCCAAGGGCCTGGCCGACCGCTACACCGAGGACAAGATCGGTCTCTCGCTGCCGTCGACCCGCGTGGACGCGTTCAACGTCGACCTCGCCAACGAGCTGACGCGCAACGGGCGCCGCTCCGGCCTGACCTTCGCCCCCGAGGGCGGCTCCGAGCGGATGCGCAAGGTCATCAACAAGATGGTCTCGGAGGAGGACCTGATCCGGACCGTCTCCACCGCGTACGGCAACGGCTGGCGCCAGGTGAAGCTGTACTTCATGTGCGGCCTGCCGACGGAGACCGACGAGGACGTCCTGCAGATCGCCGACATGGCGATCAACGTGATCGCCGAGGGCCGCAAGGTCTCCGGCCAGAACGACATCCGCTGCACCGTCTCCATCGGCGGCTTCGTGCCCAAGCCGCACACCCCGTTCCAGTGGGCCCCGCAGCTCTCCGCCGAGGAGACCGACGCGCGCCTGCTGAAGCTGCGCGACAAGATCCGGGGCGACAAGAAGTACGGCCGCTCCATCGGCTTCCGCTACCACGACGGCAAGCCCGGCATCGTCGAGGGCCTGCTGTCCCGGGGCGACCGGCGGATCGGCGCGGTCATCCGCGCGGTGTACGAGGACGGCGGCCGCTTCGACGGCTGGCGCGAGCACTTCTCGTACGACCGCTGGATGGCGTGCGCCGAGAAGACGCTGCCCGACTTCGGCGTGGACGTCGCCTGGTACACCACCCGCGAGCGCACCTACGAGGAGGTCCTGCCCTGGGACCACCTGGACTCCGGTCTCGACAAGGACTGGCTCTGGGAGGACTGGCAGGACGCCCTCGACGAGACCGAGGTCGAGGACTGCCGCTGGACCCCGTGCTTCGACTGCGGCGTCTGCCCGCAGATGGACACCCACATCCAGATCGGCCCGACGGGCAAGAAGCTGCTGCCGCTGTCGGTCGTGAACACGTAGCGCCATAACGCTCCGGTGACGGCCCGGCGAAGGGGAAACCCTTCGCCGGGCCGTCGCGTCGTTCTCGTCGTGAACATGGAAAACAGGGGCTGCCTCACCGCCGTGGCCCGCGCGGTCGCCCTCGTGGTCGTCGTCCCCGTCCGACTGCTCTGGGACGCCCTGCGGTACCTCGCGAAACACCTCTGGCGCCTGGTCCTCGCCCCGGTCGGCCGCGCGCTCGCCTGGCTGGCCGAGTACCTGCTGCTGGTGCCGCTGCGGTGGCTGTGGCGCCGGGTCCTGGTGCCGGTGGGCCGCGCGTTCGCCTGGCTGGCCGAGCACCTGCTGCTCGTCCCGCTGCGGTGGCTGTGGCGCGAGGCCCTCGTCCCGCTCGGCCGCGCGTTCGCCTGGCTGGCCGAGCACCTGCTGCTGGTCCCGCTGCGGTGGCTGTGGCGCTGGATCGTCGTCCCCGTCGCCCGCGCCCTGTGGTGGCTGCTCGACCGGATCCTCCTCACCCCGGCCGGATGGCTCTGGCAGTGGCTCCTCGCGCCGTCCCTCCGCTGGGCCTGGGACGTCGCCGGCATCCTCTCCCGCGCCCTCGGCCGGGCCCTCGCCTGGACGCTCTGGCACGGCGTCGGCCGCCCCCTCGCCTGGGCGTACCGGGTGATCCTCACTCCCATGGGCCACTGGCTGCACACCTACGCCGTACGCCCCGCCGCCGAAGCCGCGCGGGCCGTGCGCGCCGCCACCCGCGAGGTGTGGCGGGCCCTCTTCGGCGGCCCCGTCTGACCGGCCCGGGGAACCGGAGGTGGCCCGGGCGCGTACTCTGGGTAGTACAACGAACGTACCCGGCGCGGCCCCCGCACCCGAGATCTCCCCGTTCCGGCGGGGGTGAGCCGGGCGGGCCCCCCAGGGCACACCGCATTTCGTGGGCGGCGCCACACCGCGCCCGCCCCGCACCGAGGAGAAGAACCACTGGGCAAGCGACAGCCCGAAGGCCCGCCGCCCGCCCCGGCGGTGCAGCGCATCCGACTGCGCTACACCAAGCGCGGACGCCTCCGGTTCACCAGCCACCGTGACTTCCAGCGCGCCTTCGAGCGCGCGCTGCGCCGCGCCGAGGTGCCCATGGCGTACTCGGCCGGCTTCACCCCGCACCCCAAGGTGTCGTACGCCAACGCCGCCCCCACGGGCACGGGCTCCGAGGCCGAGTACCTGGAGATCGCCCTCGCCGAGGCGCGCGACCCCCAGACGCTCCGGCTCCTGCTCGACGAGTCCCTGCCGGACGGGCTCGACATCACCGACGCCGTCGAGGCCCGCACCTCCGGCCTGGCCGACCGGCTGACCGCCTCCGTCTGGGAGCTGCGCCTCGACGGCGTGGACCCCGAGGACGCGCGGAAGGCCGTCGAGACGTTTCTCGCGGCCGAGACGGTGGAAGTACAGCGCAAGACCAAGAACGGCATCCGCACCTTCGACACCCGTGCCGCCGTCGTCGACCTGACCTCGGCCGCCCCGGGCGATCCCCAGGGTGATAGGCCGCTGGACAGCGCCTGTGCGATACTGCGGCTGGTTGTTCGGCACGTGACACCTGCCGTACGACCTGACGACGTCCTGTCCGGTCTCCGAGCTGTGGCCGACCTGGCGCCGCCGGTCCCCGCAGCGGTGACCAGGCTGGCGCAGGGGCTCTTCGACGAGGAGTCCGGCACGGTGACCGACCCGCTCGCGCCCGACCGCGAGGCAGTCACGGCCGCCCCATCCACGGCCGCCGCGACCGCCTCAGCGACGGCGCCGGGTGCGGGCACCGCGTAGGGAGCGGTCGTCGTAGCGCAGCCCTCGTATCCGGGAGCCACCTGGGTCGGGCCGCGCGTTGACCACAAGACTTTCGCCAGGCCGTCCGCAGAAGGCGTACGGAACCGGCGAGCCAGACATACAGCTCCCGTGCGGCGCCCGCGCCCCGGACGGCGGCACCGCGCACTTCGCGCGTTCGTGCCGCCGGACCGGACTCAGACGCGGCGCCCGGGGGCGTGACGGGAGAACCGCCCGACATGCTCGAACAGCACGAAGACAACGCCGCCGAAGGCGTCGACAACGCACCCGGTGACAAGCTGCCGCCGCGCCGCAGGCGCCGCGCCGCTTCCCGGCCGGCCGGCCCGCCGGTGACCGCCGGGTCCGCCGAGACCACCGACACCCCCGCCGCGCCGGTCGCGCCGGTCGCCGAGGCTCCCGCCCTGGCCGCCGAGGAGGCCGCTCCGGCCCCGCGCACCCGTCG